>JALONG010000123.1 GCA_025455065.1 Candidatus Kapaibacterium sp.
GCAATGTAAAAAACTCTCGCCCAGCGTCTTTGCCAAAACTATCAAAGAACTCTTTCAAAACCTCTGGAAAACCTAGCAAAATCCGTTAGGTACTAAAGCAATTTGAAAACATTCGTTCAAGCATTCAATAAACTTGTCCATGTCATTTCCCATCACATATTCCTCCGATACTGCCCCCCAACCTCATACAACGCCCCAGAAATCTGCCCCAGCAAGCATACCTTCGCTGTTTCCATGAGTTCCGAAAAGATATTTTGATTGTTGGTATTATTTTGGTAATTGCTCATGGTGCGAGTAGTGAGTGAAAAATTTCGTTGAATAATCATTGAAATCATGCAAATTCTTTCGTTTTTCTTCTTAACTTTTGCTGTACCTCTATATTACTACTGGCTTTATATAACAATTCATCAACGTCTTTATAACGAGGGTTTATCTTCTTTACCTGTTTAAAATCAGCGATAGCGTCCTCAATATGATTTAATCTCATGCTAACGAGTCCCCGCTCAAATCGTGCAGCTATATTATCTGGCTCTCGCTCTAAAACATCACAATAGCCTTGATACGCTTCGGCATCTCTGCCAAGTTTTAGTAATGTGAAAGCATAGAGGTATAAAGCGGACGAAAAATCTGGTTTCATTTGTAAAGACTTCTTGAGTAATCGCAAAGCTGTGGTAAACTCTTCTAACCTGATGTGATAGTATGCGGCATTGTATAATGGCTCAGGGCGCTGTTCGTAACTATACGACATCATAAATGCCGTAATAGCCTCATCAATTTGGCTGAGATTTGCCTTAACCACGCCCACATTAAACCAGACATCGGCAGATTTTGGAGAACTTTCTAACGCTTTTTCATACAATGATAATGCCGTGCGATTATCACCTGATTTTTGTGCTTCCAAACCTTGCTGATACTCCGAGGGTGATTCGATGCTGTTGTAGAATGGCATAAAAAACTTCCTTGCAAAAAATCTTGAATCCGGGTGAATTAAACTGTTCCGCCATCAATAGTAATATTTTGAATTATATTCTCAATTTGTTTTGTATCAGGAACCTGTGCCTCAATCGCCTTTGTCATTGAATCTTCCAGTTGAGATGCTGTTTCTTCTGCTTTGGGTAGTAATTCTTCTAGCTTTTTTATCATCTCTTGCGATTTCTCAATATTTGCTGTGATTTGAGGTTCTTTTTTGAAGAACTCTGCTAGCCTTGCCTCAAGTTTATCAGTTTTTCTACCATTGAGATATGAGAGAATACCGAGCGTCAGTGTGATAATGGAAGCAAAGATACCTAAAAACCATTTCAAAAATTCGGTAGTCGTGGCTGCCGATGCTAATGCTACCGAAAAGGCATCTTTACTGACGCTGAGTCGTGTTGAATCCAGTTGATAGACAATTTTTTCACGAATGATAATCACCGTATCGCGCCGTTGTTCGGCAGGTTTTATACCTTCAGCCAGACAAAATTCGGTACTTGCGTGTAGAAGAATACAAATCGCAAAAAAGTAAAGCACTGATTTCATCACATATTCCTCCGATACTGCCCACCAACCTCATACAACGCCCCAGAAATCTGCCCGAGCGAACACACCTTCGCTGCTTCCATCAGCTCCGCAAAGATGTTTTGGTTATTCACTGCCGCCATTTGAAGTTGCCGAAGTGCCGTGCCGGAAACCGCATTATTCCTCGCTTGGAAGGCACGTAATGAAGTAATTTGTGCTTGCTTTTCTTCTTCGGTAGCGCGAATAACCTCTTTCGGTGCGGTGTAAGCAGGTTTGTCCTTCGGGAGGAAGGTGTTTACGCCGATTATAGGCAGTTCGCCCGTGTGCTTGAGCATTTCGTAGTGCATGGATTCTTCTTGGATTTTATTGCGCTGATACATCGTTTCCATTGCACCCAGCACACCGCCTCGTTCTGCGATTCTGCGGAACTCCGTCATCACGGCTTCCTCGACTAAATCCGTCAGTTCTTCGATGATAAACGAGCCTTGAAGCGGATTTTCATTTTTCGCCAAGCCCAATTCGCGGTTGATGATAAGCTGAATTGCCACCGCGCGGCGCACGGATTCTTCCGTCGGCGTGGTAATTGCCTCGTCGTAAGCGTTGGTGTGGAGCGAGTTGCAGTTGTCGTAAATGGCGTAGAGCGCTTGAAGTGTCGTGCGGATGTCGTTAAAATCAATCTCTTGCGCGTGGAGGCTGCGCCCGCTTGTCTGAATGTGGTATTTCAGCATTTGCGAGCGTTCATTTGCGCCGTATTTATTTTTCATTGCTTTCGCCCAAATTCGCCGAGCAACCCGCCCTATGACTGCATATTCGGGGTCAATACCATTCGAGAAAAAGAACGAGAGGTTCGGCGCAAAATCGTCAATCTTCATACCCCGCGAAAGGTAGTATTCCACAAACGTAAAGCCGTTGGCAAGCGTGAAGGCAAGCTGCGAGATAGGATTTGCGCCAGCTTCGGCAATATGATAGCCCGAAATCGAAACCGAGTAAAAATTCCGCACCTGCGCATCAATGAAATACTGCTGAATGTCGCCCATCATACGCAGCGCAAACTCCGTCGAGAAAATACACGTATTCTGTGCTTGGTCTTCCTTCAAAATATCCGCCTGCACCGTGCCGCGCACTTGCCTCAGCGTTTCCGCCTTGATTTTATCGTAGATTTCACGCGGCAACACTTCATCTCCCGTTACCCCAAGTAGCATCAAGCCTAGCCCTGCGTTTGTTTCCGGTAAATCGCCATTGTAACAAGGGGTTGAAACCCCTTGTTGTGCGTACTTTGCAGCAATTTTTGCTTTTACCTCTTCTTCTAAACCGTTTTCACGGATATATTTTTCGCACTGCTGGTCAATCGCGGTGTTCATAAAGAACGCAAGCAGCATTGGTGCGGGTCCGTTGATAGTCATGGAAACGCTGGTGCTTGGTTTGCACAAATCGAAGCCCGAATACAGTTTCTTTGCATCGTCCAGCGTTGCAATCGAAACGCCGGAATTGCCAATTTTTCCGTAAATGTCAGGACGTTCATCGGGGTCTTCGCCGTAGAGCGTAACGCTATCGAAAGCAGTCGAGAGGCGGGCTGCAGGCATTCCTGCCGACAGGTAATGAAAGCGTTTATTCGTGCGCTCCGGTGCGCCTTCGCCGGCGAACATCCTTGTGGGATCTTCGCCTTCGCGCTTGAAAGGGTAAATTCCTGCGGTGTAAGGAAATTCACCCGGGAAATTCTCCGTCATGCTCCAACGCACGATTTCGCCGTAATCCTGAAACTGCGGAACGCCAATTTTTGGTATTTGCTGGTGCGACAGCGATTCGGTAAAATTTTCAACCTTAATTTCCTTATTCCGCACGGTGTAGGTGTAATGCGGTGTTCGATAGTTTTCTTTTTTCGCTTGCCACGAATCAAGGATTTGTGCGGTCTCGTGGTGCAGTTGTTTTTTACATTCTTCGTAGAGGCGCTCCAATTCTTGCGTAGCAGGGCTTATTGCTTTGTGACCATTGCTACCGTTCTGAGCATGACCATTGGAGAGAGAATGACCATTAGAAGGAGAATGACCATTGGAAGCGGTTTTCGAGGTTTTTGCCGATGAAGTATTCATGGTAGAAAAAGAAAAAATGAAGAACACACACTACGAAAAATTGACAACTGAATTGAAAGTATAGACTTGACAACATTGACTGGAAATTCTTGAAATTATTGCGCTTACGAATACACCTCCGCAAGGCTCACTGATGCTTGCACGGAGGCAAATTCCACGATGCCGTTTTCGATTTCAATTATTTCCCAACGCCCGTTTGCATTTTTGCGAAAAAGTTCAGCGTGGGCGCGG
>JALONG010000040.1 GCA_025455065.1 Candidatus Kapaibacterium sp.
TTCTCGTGGGACAGTTTCGCAATGATTACTATGAAACAAGGCAAAACTGCACCCCGAAGAGGCAAGCATTGACGCGCCCTCCAGACTTATGTGCAAAGAGTAGCCCTTTGAGAGAGAGAGAGCGGGGTGATGGTCAAGGTTTGAAGCGGCTTCCAGCAATACCCACCCTTGTTAGTTCTTTGGGAGAGGGTTGGGTGAGGGCGGCACAAGAAGCGAGTTTTTATGCAGGTTTTCAAATTTTATCTTACCTTCAGATGAATGAAGAGTGGAACAAATTGGCACAAATTTTCGTAGATTGAGGTTCACATTTTTTACTAACCTCATTTTTACCCTATTTCCATGCTTAAAACCATCCTCAAAGTTGTCGGCGGTATTGTTGCTGTCATTGTCTTGTTTTTCGGGACAATTTACGGACTGACACTCGCAAAGGTAGATATTTCCTCGTTTTTTGTGATGATTAGCCCCAAAGACAAATCTACTCGCCCCAGCCCCGGTGCGGTCAGCAAGGCAACATTCGGCACAACAAATTGCAGTATTGATTACAGCAAACCCGCAAAAAAAGGTCGTGAAGTCTTCGGGAAACTTGTTCCTTACGGCGAAGTGTGGCGCACAGGCGCAAATGAGGCTACGAGTATTTCCTTCGACAAAGATGTTGTTGTTGCGGGAAAACCTCTGAAAGCTGGGACGTATCAGCTATTCACGATTCCCACAGCAGACAAATGGACGATTATTTTCAACAGTAAATCCGGTCAATGGGGCGCATTTTTCCACGATGAAAAAAGCGACGTTTTGCGTGTGGAAGTTCCTCAAAGCAGTAGTGATGAGGCATTGGAAAGCCTTGCGCTGAGTTTTGAGACCGCCCCTGAAACAGGTTTGCTCATTGCATGGGATAAGACCAGAGTATTTGTTCCGATAAGCGCACAATAATTCATTTTTTGGTTTTAAGGAGAAGCATTATGGAAGCAATGACACAAGGAGAGATGGATGTATTATTTGACAACCCTTCCTCTTCAAAGTCAGTAATGGTAAGGCTTTCACAGGAACAAGCTGCACGAATGGAAGCAGTAAAATATGCTGCTGTTGAAGAACAAGAGTCCGTGTATCAGGTAATTCTCCAAGAAGTAAAACCTGAATTAGAACGGCTTCAACGTCTGCGAGCAGAGGAGAAATAATATGCTTCACGAGACTTCGCTACTGGAATTATGCTTTTTGTACAATGCTTTTGCTAAACGCGGAACAATCTTATTTATAGCGGAGGGCGCACTACGGTCAATTGTTAGAATGGCGCAAGTAGAATGGCGCAAGAAGGATATGCAAGACTTCCGGGAATTATCGTGGAATCATATCACAAAATGAATGCTCATCCGTCGGGCGATGATACGGTTGTGCTTCAAGTTGAGGTGCATTTGCGTAAAGATGGTATAGACATTCAGAAAATCTTTACTGTATCTTGCCGTTATGTACCGGAGTTCCGTTATTGTGCAATTTATTTTGTTTCCGAAGAACGGTAACGTTTTTTGTCCTAACGCAGAGAGGTAGATTTTTGAGCAAACAGCACCACAACCACGCCGCAGACGAAGACAAAGCCTATATGCACCGCATCGCAGCCGGTGACGAGGCGGCATTTGAAGCGCTCTACGACCGCTATTCTCGGCTGTTGTACAGTATTTTGTTGTCTGTTCTCAAGCAGCCGCCCGAAGCACAGGATATGCTCCAAGAACTGTTTCTGCATATTTGGTATCAGGCAAAACAATTCAATCAAGAGCGCGGAAGCGTGTACTCATGGCTTGTTACCATGACGCGCAACCGCGCTATTGACCGCCTGCGCTCGAAAAGTTTTCGAGAGAAAATGCAGGAATCCAGCAATGATGAAGCAATGATGCTGGTTCCCGACGGTGATATTTCTCCGCTTGACAGCATTTCTCTTGCCGAAGACCGCAGCCGTATTCACGAAGCGCTCGCCAAAATTCCCGCCGAACAGCGCGATGCGCTCATGTTGGCATATTTTCAAGGATATACCCAAACAGAAATTGCAGAACTGCTCCAAATTCCGCTCGGAACAATCAAAACCCGCATGAGACAAGGCTTAATCAAACTTTCATCCCTATTGCAAGGGGCTACACCATGAGTTATCACCACGACCACAATGAGAAAATTAACGAGCAAGTTCTGGAACGCGCTTCAGCACTTGCACTCGGCGCACTTGAGGCACACGAGGCAGAACAAATTTGCCGCGAAATCG
Source organism: Candidatus Kapaibacterium sp. (assembly GCA_025455065.1). Taxonomy (GTDB): domain Bacteria; phylum Bacteroidota; class Ignavibacteria; order Kapaibacteriales; family UBA4661; genus PH2015. The sequence continues at coordinate 2,243 of JALONG010000040.1, forward strand.
AAGGTTCTTCTTACGATACTGTTAAGGAATATCAACGCATGGTCTGGACAACGCATCATCTTCCGGCAGTGCTGCCAATGGTAGAGCCTCCGGCACGGCTTAAAACCGAGATTTTGAAGAAAATTCATATTGCTGAAACACCCAAGACGAAGGCTTCTCAGGCGCACAGCGAATTTGTACCGGAAGTTCATGCAGAGAGAAGAGAGTTTTACACGGTATTTGGTTCAGAGGGCGCATGGTTACAGCATCCCGTAAAAGGCATCACGGTAAAACCGCTTTCTACCGACAAAGAGCGAGGGTACGCAACCTTACTGATGAATTTAGAAGCAGGAACGGTCTTTCCATCGCATAACCATGAGGGTTCGGAACAGTGTTACGTGCTTTCGGGTGCAGTGAATGTGCGCGGAACAACGTTACGTGCAGGAGATTTTTTCAGTACACAAGCACACGCCGACCACGGCGATATTATTGCTCCCGAAGGCGCAACAGTGCTGCTTGTGGTGGCATTGGAGGATTACCGAAAATCTGCATTGCAGGTGGGGTGGACGCTGGCAAAAGAGAGGGTAAAGCGCATTTTTGCGTGACGTAATGTTGAAAAACAAAAACAAAGAACGGCTTACAATCAAGATTGTAAGCCGTTTTTTATTGTGAATGTTCTTGCGTTAATTCGTTCCTTTACTCGCATCCGTTTTCTGACGCTCTTGGCGCTCAAGTTGAAGCGGATTGGGGGAAGAAGCCTGACGGTTTTTATACAGCTGAAAGCGTGTCTGTACCTGCTTTCGCGGGTAGGAATTGTTTGCGAGGTCGGTGTCGGCTGTTTCCAAATACGGATCTACCGTGAATTGAATAATCGGCTTTGCTGAAGTGATAATTTTTTTCACTTTGTGGTTGTCATGTCGCCAGATTTCTGCCGGAATACGGCGTACTTCCTTTGTGCTGTCGGCATATGTCATTTCCAAAATGACGGGCATTACCAAACCACCAACATTTTCAAATTCTAATTCGTAGAAATTCAGCGTCGGCGAAATAAGTTTTTTTTCCGTATCGTTCAAACCCTTCATAAAACTCTCAAAAGCGCGTTGCTGCCAAGGGCGCACGGCAAAGGGGTCGTTACGGTTGTAATAATCAAGTGCCGCGCTGTCTTGCTCCACGAGTGTTTTCGGAATGTCGGTTTGATTCCGCATAACGGTCAAATCCGGTGGAAGCATGGATTTGTCTTGCTTCTTGTTTTGTAATTCTACTTCAGGATTGCGTGTGTCCATGAGAAAGCGCTGAACGCTGTTAAGCGCAATGTCCGTATGCTCCGTGCCATAAAACCAACCACGCCAAAACCAGTCCAAATCTACACCGGAAGCGTCTTCCATCGTGCGGAAGAAGTCTGCCGGAAGCGGGTGTTTGAACATCCAGCGTTGAGCATATTTTTTGAAGGCAAAATCGAACACTTCGCGTCCCAAGACCGTTTCGCGCAAGATATTAAGCGCTGTTGCGGGTTTGTCGTAGGATTGGCTGCCAAACTCACGGAAGGGAATGTTATCCGAAGTGGTCATAATGGGCGTAAGTTTGGTCTTTTCTGCGTTCATGTAATCCGTGATAAGGCGCGGAAAACCTGACGACGAGGGGAAATTTCTGTCCCATTCCTGCTCCGCCAAAAACTGCAAAAATGAGTTCAAACCTTCATCCATCCACGTCCATTGGCGCTCGTCGGAATTAACAATCATCGGAAAGTAATTATGTCCCACTTCATGGAAAATAATGAGCAACAACGCTGATTTTGTCCGTTCGGAATATGTTCCGTCCGCATCGGGGCGGGGCGCATTAAAGCTAATCATCGGGTATTCCATACCACCGCCGATGTCAGAATTTGCCGAAATTGCCACAGGATAGGGATACGGGAAGGTGTGCTTGGAATATACCTTGAGCGTATGCGCCACAGCGCGTGTGGAATACTGCTCCCAAAGCGGGTTGCCTTCTTTTGGGTAATAGGACATTGCCATTACTTTTTTGCCTTCCACGTTCACGCCCATTGCATCCCAAATAAATTTCCGTGAGGAAACAAAGGCAAAATCGCGCACGTTGTTTGCCTGAAATACCCACGTTTTTTTGCCTTTGGAAGGTGCTGCTTTCGTGGTTTTGTCCATTTCATCATTGGTCACAATTTTCACCGGAGCTGTCGCATTTTCAGCTTGTTTGAGGCGGTTACGCTGGTCAGCAGACAAGACTTTATCAGGGTTTTGGAGTAAACCCGTCGCGCCAACAACGTGGTCATCGGGCGCGGTAATGCTCACTTTGTAATCCCCAAAGGGCAAGGTAAATTCGCCTTCACCGAGGAATTGCTTATGCTGCCAGCCCGTCGCATCGCCATAAACTGCCATACGCGGGAAAAAATATGCAATGCCGTAAATACGTCCATCGCTGAATTCTTCATAATTCGAGCGTCCACCGAAGTTCTTGGGAACAATGTTGTAGCTCCACTCCACCGAAAAACTGAATTTCTGTCCCGTGCGAAGCGGCGCGGGAAGGTCAATGCGCATCATCGTTGCCACGATGGTATATTTTATCGGCTTTCCCGCCGCATCTTTTACGGATTTCAGTTTGTAGCCACCGTCAAAATTTTGCATTTCCATCCGGCGTTTTATCTGCCCCAGCGACATGGAATTGCTCATTGAGCCTGTTTCGGTGAGCGCCGTTTCGGATGTTTTCGCGTACAAATTTTGGTCGAGTTGCACCCACAAATAATCCAGCGCATCGGGCGAATTATTTGTGTAGGTAACAGTCTCCGAGCCGCTTATAGACTGCGTTTCGTCGTTCAATTCGACGTTAATAACGTAATCGGCTTTTTGTTGCCAATACTGATGCCCGGGCGCACCGGAGGCTGTGCGGTAGGCGTTGGGGGTTGGAAGGATGCTGCCAAGCGGTTCAAATTTGCGGTTGGGATTGCCGTCGGGGACAAACTGAGCGTGGGCAAAGTGCGGTAGCGAAATTCCCTGAACAAGTATCGCTGCGAGGGCTAAAGCGGAAGAAGTAACTGCGCGAAGGGCGCAAAAGCGTCGTTTCATGGCGAAAACAAAAAAGTTGCGGTGTGAAAAATTACGTTTTTGGACAATCTACTAACTTACGCAAAGCACCTGATATGACAAGCAGGAAAAGCGTTAAAACATCATCTATCTTTGTTATCCCAGAATGAAAATACGTTTTACTTTAATACCCCATGCTTGCAAGCCATGTTTCCGTCATCCCGCCTGATGATGTGCCGGATGGCGAGGTTTCATGCGGTGTTTGAGCATGAGTATCCGATTGACCATACAGCATCATCCGTTCCACATATTTCCCGATAATATCAAACTCAAGATTGACGCGGTTTCCGACGGATAATTCTTGCAACGTTGTGTTCGCCCACGTGTGAGGAATCACTGCGACGGTGAACGATGAATCCCCAACGCGAGCCGCTGTCAGGCTTACGCCGTCAATGCAAATTGAGCCGACAGGCACGATGTACCGCGCATATTCTTTCGGAAATTCAACGCTCAAAAGCCAACTTGTTTGCTGCTCTTCGACAGAGCGCACCGTTCCTCGCGTGTCCACGTGTCCTTGCACGATATGACCGCCCAACCGTGCGCCCAGCGCCAATGCGCGTTCCAGATTCACCCGTTTGCCCGGTTGGAATGTACCGAGCGTCGTTTTCAAAATAGTTTCCTCGACGGCTTCCACATCAAACGAAGCGGCATCGCAGCGCACAACCGTTTGGCAAGCACCGTTAATGCTCACGGAATCATCTATTTTGAGGTCGTGAAGAATGGTTTTTGCTGCAACGGAAATGCGGAAGCCTTTTCCTTGCGGGCGCATAGAACGAATAGCGCCAATTTCCTCGACAAGTCCGGTAAACATTGGGATTTCAGTGATTATGTGTGGGGGTAAAAAAAACAAATTCCCGTGCAAAAGCAACGGGAATGAGTCTTCAACAGCGCATAAATACGTGTGTTTACTGCTGGTCGGAGTACTTAATTTCCGTGTTCGGGAGCAGTTTAATCAACACACCAATATCATTTTTCGATACTTTGGTATCCAAAATATCCAACTTTTTCAGGCGCGACAAACGCAGCATATCGGGAAGGCGCGTCAGTTCTCTGTTGCGGGCAACATTGATTTCTTGTAAGTCCGTCAAATCTGCCATTGCGCCCGGAAGTGCCGTAAGTTTGTTATCGGCAATATGAAATTTTTGTAGATTAGCAAGTTTTCCCATGTCCGGCGGAAGGCTTACAATCTGGTTTCGCGTGGCATTCAGCATTTGCAGATTTACCACTTTCCCGATGTCGGGCGGAATTGCTGTAAGGCGATTGTTGCTGATGTTCAGGCTTTGCAATTTCGTCAAATTGCCAATATCCGGCGGAAGTGCTGCGATTTGATTGCCATTCAGCGTAAGGCGCTGCAAATTCACGAGTTTGCCAACTTCCGGCGGCATAGAACTTAGTTGATTGCCGTTCAGCGATAATTTCTCCAAACGCGAGAGATTACCAAGCGTTGCGGGGAGTTCAGTTAATTTACAACTGCCAAGTTCGAGAATTTGCAAATTCACTAAGTTTCCGATTTCTTTTGGCAGCGCCGTAAGCGGATTACTGTTCAAATCAAACTGCACTAGCGAGATAAGTTTCCCGATTTCCGGCGGAAGTGCCGTTAATGTATTGCCCACGAGCCGCAGCACTTGTAATTGTGTCAAAGCGCCTATTTCTGCGCCCAGCACTTCAATTTGGTTCGTGCTGAGTTCCAAACGCTGCAAGGCGGTAAGTTTGCCGAGTTCCGCCGGAAGGGCTTTTAACTGATTGCCTTCCAACGCCAACACTTTAAGTTTTGTCCATGTCGCAATCTCTGCGCCGATAATGCTGATGCGGTTCCGGCTGGCATCAACGTACTCAAGCGCCGTTGCCTGACCAAGTTCGGTCGGGAGCGATGAAAGTTGATTATTGCTGACATCCAAAAATGTGAGTTTGCTGAGTTTGCCCACTTCAACAGGAATAGAGGTGAGCGTGTTGCTCTGCAAATTCAGTGTTTGCAATTCCACAAGCAGCCCCAAATCAGTGGGCAGCGCAGGGATTTGGTTCTGCCCCAAATTCAAGGTTTGAAGCGATGTTAGTTTCGTTACTTCGCGGGGAAAGGTTTCGAGAAGATTCGATTTTGCGCTCAAAACCTGAAGTTTGGTGAGTTTGTTAATCGTCGCGGGAATAGATTTGATACGGTTTGCGTCCAAAAGCAGTACGCGAAGATTCACCAATTTTTCAATCTTTGTTGGAAATTCCTCCATTTGCAAGCCACTCAAATCCAACTTTTGCACTTTATCGGCATTTTTTGCTGCATCGTCAAGTGAAGTAAATGTTTGCAGTGCATTAAGTTGAGCCGTGTCGAGGAGTTGAGAGTAAACGTTTTGCGGCGACACCAACAACGAGCAACAAAGCAACACCAACAACGACACAAGCCTTGAAGCCATGTTGAGGGGAAAAGTTCTATGGTGTATTGAGACAGATTGCCGCATATTTTGACGCTGTTGAAAAAACATCGTAATTGCGTTGTTCACGCTGAAAAATGCACATTCTTCACGATTGGTGAATTTCTTAACAAAATGAAAGTTTGTGCAGATTAAAATAGCAAATTACGGGAAATTCAGAAGCATAAAATTCGGTAATACCTCTCTTTTCCCTGAGAATGTTGGAGAACATCTAGTTTTCATCACCCTCTGCACCAAGCAACCCTGCCGGAACGTGGGGACGCACCATGACAACTTCTTCGCGCTCCAAAATGACCGCGCCAACGGCAGCACCTTTGGGCTTGCGGATGTACTTTTTTTGCGTGTACGCAACGGGAGAAAGTTTCGCATTGCGGGCTTTGGAAAAGTAGGCGGCGATTGATGCAGCCTGCTCTACAACCTGTTTCGGCGGCTTTTTATCTTTGGCGGAACTGCGCAAAACCGCGTGTGAACCCGGAACGCCCCGTGCATGAAACCAATAATCATTCGGCTTGGCAAAGCGCAAGGTCAGTTCGTCATTGTCGGCGGCAGTTTTGCCCACGTAGAGCGTGTAATCGTCCTCCAAAGGGAACTCACGGAAGCGTGTTGTTTTACGGTGCTGTTCGGCTCCGCTCGTGGTTTGAAGCGCTTTTGATGGTGATTGTCCTTGTTCTTTCATCCACTGCTCCAATTCGCGCTCGGTCGAAATGCCCCGAAGTCGCTCTAATGCTTGATTGGTGAGAGAAATAATCCGTTCTTGCTGCTGACGGCGTTGCTCACGTTTTTTGAGTGTCGCTTTTGCAGTACCGGCTTTTTTGAAATACTCTTCGGCGTTTTCGCGCAGTGTTAGTGCGGGTTGTAGGCGAATAGTGATTGTCTCGCCGCTCCAGTCCTGCGTTTGAAGTTCTGTCAAACCTTTGTGCTGCACATTGGGCTGCGACAGCAGTATTTCTGCCCAGAGTTGGCGCTCTTGTGCGCGTTCAGCGCCGTCAGTGTCCTGCAAAATAGCACTCAAAGCGCGTTGTGCCTTTGTTAATGTCTTTGTGCATTGGGCTTCTGCTTGGCTCTGAAGCGCGTGGAATCTTGCCTCTCGGTGCATTGTTGCCAACGTAAACCGCACCGCCTCGCTTGCAGAGAAAAACGTTTTGTCAATTTTGTAAACGGTTGCATTTGTAGGATGAACATTTGTAGGATGAATCAGCGAAAGCAAAGGTTTATTGCGCTCATCGCGCACAAGCAAAAACTCCTTCGCGCTAAGGCACTCTCGGCACACTTCTTCTGCAATGCTTTCAATGACGTGTTTTTCCGTCTGCACTGCTTCATCGGCAAGCGTTAATGCGCCTTCCAAGCCTAAATGTTGTTGAGTACGCAGCACAACTTCCTTCGCATACTGCACACCAAGCAAATACTTACTTCCTGCAAGCGCCTTTTCAAGCGCTGTTTCGGACGGGAATGTGTCAAATGCCTGATGCGAAGCAGTGTTCAGGCGAAGCGGCGTTTTTACAAGGTCGCTAGGTGAACGAAATGCAGCAACGATGCGCTCTTGAACGTTATTCTCGCCTTCTTGTATGGTCGCAGGCAGCGTTACAATCGCATTTGCCGACGAGCGCTCGGCATCTTGATTCCATCCCGCAAAAACAACGCAATGCAAGGTATAGGGTGGCAACGAGAGCGATAACACCCGTTCATTCGTCATTAATACTGCACGTTCAAGGGTTCGCCCGATAAGTTCGGGAAATACATCCACTGTGTTTTTTCGTGCGCGGTGAAATTCGGGGCGCAAAAAAACAGCACCCATGCGGCTGTCCAACTGCATTTCCAACGTGTGCGTTTCACGTCCGCGCTCAAAGACACAATGCAGCGTGTTGCGCTCTTGCGTAAAACATTCGGTTAAAAACGTTCCCGCAAGAGCGTTGATTTCTTGAGCGATATGATGAAGAATGTAGTAATGAAGCAGCATTTGAGGCAGTAATTAACCTTCGTTCAGAACATCCAAAGCACCTTCCAACTGATACAAACGCCGCGCCAAGCGTACCTGCTCGGCGGTGTGTTTTTTGTAACGGTCGTGTTCATCGGCGATTTCGGCGAGATAGCGTGTGCGGTTCGGCGGGATGATATAGACTTTCTTGCTCATTTCATCCGAAATGGAAAAGTCTGAAGCGAGCGCTGCTCCTGTCTTGGCGGCAACAGTGTCCATCAGCATTTTGTACAGCGTGTTCATGCCCGGGTCGTTAAACTGCGAAGCCATTGTGCCGAACACAGGCATTTCTTCGGGCTTTGCGTTCCACAAGCCCCGTGCGCGTTGGTACTGCTTTTTCACATCGCGCAGCGCGTCCAACGCACCTGCTTTGTCGAATTTGTTGAGCGCAATCACATCGGCATAATCAATCATATCAATTTTTTCCAGCTGTGTAGCAGCGCCAAATTCCGGTGTCATCACATACAGCGACACATCGGCAATATCCGTAATTTCCGAGCCGCTCTGCCCGATTCCCGCCGTTTCGACGATAATGAGGTCAAACCCCGCGCACTTCACTGCCGTAAGCATGGCGTGAAGGGCCGTGCTGACAGCAGCGTTAGATTGGCGCGTCGCCACAGAGCGCATGAATACTCGCGGATTATGAATCGCGTTCATGCGAATACGGTCACCCAGAAGTGCGCCTCCCGTCTTGCGTTTCGAGGGATCAATAGAGAGAATCGCAATGCGCTTTTCGGGGAAATCCATGAGAAAACGGCGTACTAACTCGTCTGTGAGCGAGGATTTTCCCGCGCCGCCTGTTCCCGTGATGCCCAAAATTGGTGTGCGAATAGCTTCAGCACTGGTGCGAAGCGCTTGTACCTGTGCCTCATCAAGAACACCCAGTTCAATCATCGTCAAAACCCTTGCTAAATGCGGCGTACTGATTTCAGACGCGCTGATATCAGACGTGCTGCCCTTTTGCAGCGCTTCGTAAAGATGTTGTTCCTTGCCTTGTGAAAGCGCCGCAGGAGAAAAATCCGACTGCTCAACAAGGTCGTTAATCATGCCTTGCAAGCCCATTGTGCGCCCGTCTTCGGGGGAATAAATGCGGTTTATGCCGTAGGCGTGTAAATCTGCAATTTCTTCCGGCAAAATCGTACCGCCCCCGCCGCCAAAAATCTTGATGTGCGGCGCTCCGCGCTCCGTAAGCAAATCCCGCATATACTTGAAAAACTCGTTGTGTCCGCCTTGATAGCTCGTAATGGCGACCGACTGCACATCTTCCTGAATCGCAGCATCAACAATCTCGCCCACAGAGCGATTATGCCCAAGATGAATCACCTCTGCGCCCGTAGATTGGATGATGCGGCGCATGATGTTGATTGCGGCATCGTGTCCGTCAAAGAGCGAGGCTGCGGTAACGATGCGAACATTGTGTTTCGGCTTGTATGGATGCGGGTTTTGCATGATTTTGGAGAAAGAAAATGCTTCTAAGGTCTTGAGAATTATTGATTTTCAGAGACTTCGCAAATTTTAGATTGTCCGAACTACTGATTGTAAGCCATTATTCAGCAATCTTCCTTTTACAGAATTGTGTCCACGTTTCATTGCTTGGATGAGAATAAATTACCGGATTTTTACCGTAGTACGTGATATTTTTCACTCCTACGGCATCCGCTCTTTTTTTTAATTCTCTTGCGTGAAAAGCGTGATGTGATGGTATATCGGGGCTATAAGGGTTATAGGGATTCACAACATCTCTCAGCGTATTATTTACCCAAATTTCAGGGTCATCGGAAGTCATTAGCGACAGCATATCAACCTCTTTTCTATAAGCATCAATTGCAGGTAATTCGTATTGGGCAGTTGAGGATATGCCATATATTTTGCGGATATTTCCGGCTTCATTTGCCAGTATCTCCGCCCACGTCAGGCGATAATCAGCAAAAACATCATTAACCCAACGGTCTTCGATATTATAACTTGCTTGAGTTTCTCTCGCAACGACACCTTTTACTCTGCTTGATTCTCTCAAAACAGGGTCGGTGCTTTGAGCATTAGCAGCGTCATTATTAAGTGCAATCCACAGAGAAGTACCCGCGCCAGCTGAATTACCGGCTAAAATGATGTTATTTTTGTCAATATTAAAGTCGCCCGCACGGCTTCTGATGTATTGCAATGCTCTCCTTACATCCGACATTGATTTTTTAATGCCTTCAGTTTCTGCGCTAGGACTTAAAAGTGTGTAACGAATGGTCGCAAAAGCAATGTTATTTTGAAGCAAAAACCGAATATCCATTGGAAAATCCCACGCACCACCCGACTGCACAGCATATACAAAATCCTTATCACCGCTTGTAAAGCCGCCTCCGTGGATATATATCACCAAGCCTGTGGGAATGGTAGAATTTGGCAACCAAATATCAAACTGCGTTCTTTCCTTGTTATCATAAGCGATGTCTTTTGCAAATTTTGCATTGACACTTTGCAGAGAAAAAGGCGAGTTTGAAAATGTGATAGTTGAACTTGGGTTTGTCGGATTGCCAGTATTTCTCTCACAAGAAAATGTACATGAGAGTAACAGGACGAGCAGTATTTTGGGGTATTTGTCCATTTTTTTGTTGGGTTAATGATTGCTGTTTAATCAATCGCATAATCAAACGTGTAGGAATGGCTACCGTTCTCAATAATGATGTTGAACGTGCCACTCAAGCCCGTCAATTCGCCCGTTCCCGAATCCGGCACAACCACCACCGAAAGCCCATATTCACCGCGATTCATCGTTCCCACGTGCATCAGCACAAACGTTCCCGTGCGCCCATGGAGTGTGCCGCTAACACGCTCAATGGCTACATATCCGGCAGAACCTTTTGTTGTGGTTTGAGCGCTTAACATCTCACCCGTCGTGATGCCGGAAAGGTCGCCGTGCAAGGTTTTATCAATGCTGAGACGTGCAAGCAAGGAATCTTCGTAACTGTGCGCCAGTGCTTGGGGCGAAAGTTTTACCTCAAATGTGCCTGTTGCTTGGGTATTCATGCTCTGTTGGAATTGTGAATAGCGGAAAAGAATTGTGCCAAAATACGGAAAAAGCCTTGTTTGAACCAGAAGAAACAGCACAATGTATGTCCGAATGTTCCTTCGTTACAGCGTCCTTGCGCAGCGAAAGCCCGAACTCATCCATCTGTCTTGCGGAGCAAAAAAATTGCGGTAGGAAGAGCGCATACTCACTCGCGGCGTAGCAAATGAGCCACCGCGCAGCACTTTTTGATTCACAAACCATTTGTCATTGTATTCATCGAACTGGGTTTGGAATCCCGGATAAGGCGCATAATCGCTGGTTGTCCATTCCCACGCATCACCAATCATCTGCCAAATGCCGCTTTCGGTCTTGCCCTCAGGGAATGAACCTGCTTCGGATGCTGACCAGAGCTTGTTTTCAAAGAAATTGCCGTGATGCTCTTTGAGTGCGCCGTTGCCCCAAGGAAACGCCCGTTTTTCGCCTGCGGCGTTCATCGTTGCTGCATATTCCCATTCTGCTTCCGTCGGAAGGCGCTTCCCACGCCACTTTGCGTAGGCAGAGGCTTCGTAATAGCTGATATGCAGAACAGGTTCGTTGTTGTTGGCAGAGCGCAACCCGCGATAATCCCTGATGCACCAAGCGCCTTCGCTTGCCGCATCACCACTACGTTCCCAATACATCGGCGCTTCGATTTTTTCCGTGTTTACCCATTCCCACGCCGCCGAAAGCCACCAACGGTAATTCGTGTAGCCGCCGTCGTTTATAAATTCCAAAAAATCGTTGTTCGTAACAAGCCGTGTATCTAACGCAAAATCATTGACATACACCTTGTGCCGAGGGGCTTCGTTGTCCCACACAAACACATGGTCTTGGGTGTTTGTGCCAAGCTCAAACAGCCCTCCGCGAAATTCCACCTCGCCTTGCGGAATATAGTCCGGGTGCGGCATTGAGCGCAGTTCAAGCGGTTTGTATTCATCGGCGAGTAAATTTTTTATGTCATAGACCAGCAATTCTTGATGCTGCATTTCGTGTTCCAGCCCCAAACGAAAAAGCCGCGCCACTTCTGCCGCTTCGGGCAATGTGGGCAAGCGTTCCAGCAAAATTTTACAATGCCCGTCTATCCGTGTGCGATAAAGCAAGGTTTCTTGCACCGTCGGGCGCGAGACAGAACCGCGCTTTTGCCGATTGATACGAGCGCCCAAGCCTTCGTAGTACGAATTGAAATAGTACAAAAATGCTTCGGAATAAATCTTGTATTCCGGCAAAAAACGCGAAAGCAGCATCTCGAAAAACCACGACGTATGCCCCAAATGCCAGCGCGGAGGACTCATAAAGGGCGCGGTTTGGATGACAAAATCCTCAATGGCAAGCGGCTGACAAAGTTCAATCGTTGCGGTACGCACCGTTGCAAAGTCCTCCGCAAGGCGGTTGCGAAGTTCTTCCAATGAAAGTAACGGATGAGATGTGTTGTGTGCAGCGCCGTTTGTGGCTTTGTGTAATGGCGAACTTGTCGAGGTCATAGTAATTTAGAATCGAAATGTATGGTGGCGTTTTTACCTGAATATACCAAATGCTGTACTTGCTACAACGCACAAATTAGGGCTTTATTGCCCTGAAAACAAATTGTTCTGAGCGGGTAAGGAGCGAATTTTTTGACCTCAAGGATAAACTTTTCGTAATCGTTTGTGTATCTCATTCAAGGAAGCTAAATTGTACACGGCAACAATGCGAGTGCAGATGTTTCCTCTCTCGAACAAGGTTTTTTGTACTATATTCTTTTTTCATTTTAATTAGGAGTTTTTTCTCATGAGATATTTTCGTTTGCTTGCTGCTTCGTGTGCAGCCTTGGCATTATTCGTCTTTGTGGCGTGTGATAATTCCGGAACAGGTCCCGGAACGACCGTAACCGTTCCTGCGGCTGTGGATAGTCTTCAGGCTACTTCGATTAACCAAACAACCGTGCGTCTGCGTTGGAGAGCATCGGCAACGGCTGCCGTAACGGGCTACCGCGTAACTATCGTCAATACAGCTTCCGGCGCGACGATTGGCACAACAAACACCACAAGCACACTTTTCGATGTTACCGGACTTACCGCCGGAACGGTCTATGCCTTCCGCATCCAAAGCCGCACTGCCGACACCGTCAGCACAGCGCGGGAAATTCGCTGGTCTCCGGCGGTGCGCGTTACCACAATGCAAGGCGGAGCGATTCGGATTTATGAGACGGCTTCAGGGTTTGGAAGTGGTTTGCGGATTCAAGGCGGAACAGCATTAAATCTTACTGTTGCACGTGGTAATGAATGGGATTTGGGGATTAACACGCGCAGCGACACCATGCGTATTGGTTCTCCGGGCAGATTGGGTTACACCGGTATTACAATGCCCCGTACAACTCGCATTGGCAATGCAGCGTACACAAATATTGACAGTTTGAGCCAAGTATTTGATACGGAAATCCAAATGGGTCCGGCGGACACATTCGATGTACCCCGCACAGTTACTCGTGGTTTCGTGTTTGCCTTCCAAACTCAAGAAGGAAATTTTGCAAAAGTCCTCGTGAAATCTGCTAGCGGTGTGATTTTACAAGGCGCATCGCCCAACCGTTATATCGAAGTTGAAATTTCGTATCAACCTGTCGCCAACGTTCCATATGCGATTGTGCCGACAATGATTTCAAATAATGGTAAATCCTTCGACGGTGGTGTTTCTTTCTCGCGTTAAATTGTAGCGCAAAACTCAATAAACAGATTACAACTCACTCTTTTTTGAATAGCTATGAAACTCTCACGTTTATTCACAGGCGCGGCATTGGCACTTGTTTTGCCGCTGTGCGCTTTTGCTCAAACGAAATCTTCCGCTCCAGCACCGCAATCGGAAGGAACGGTAACGAAAACATCTTCTGCGCAGGTTGCACCAGTCCGCACCAAGACTTCAAAACCTGTTAAAGGTGTTGTTGTGAACCTGCTTACGTTGAAACGTATTAACGCACAAGAAGCATCCACCTTACCCAACAAAAGTGTTCTTGCGCTCCTTGTCGGCTCGCGCATTGTCTATGTGTTTAAGGCTGATGGTACTTCGGTGGGTGATGATTTGGCACGTTTGGCTGATGCGCCCGTCGGTGTTATTGGCAGAACACTTTCCCGTAACGGGGTTACGGTTATGCTTGCCGACATAGTTGATACAATGAAATAAGTCGTTCAAAAATAGTATTTTATAAGTAAATGCCCGTTACGCACAATTTGCGCATCGGGCATTTTTGATTTGGAAATATCAAAATAAAATGGTAAATTGATAATCTGTCCTAAAAAATTGGACAAACAATTTTTTGTTTAACTTTTTATGTGTTGGCTCTATGAAACAATATATTTTGCTCTTTGCTCTTTGCTCTTTGCTCTTTGCTCTTTGTGGCTAGCTGTACAGATAATCAATTGGGTAGTGAAAATCCTACAAAGTCTCCTGCAACAGCACAAAAAACGCCTGTCAAAAATGAACTCACCGCAAAAATAGACGAGATGCTTCCAAGCATCAGTGCCGCCTACCAACAAGCTAAAAAAGCTGGTACAACTAATGAATCTTTTGAAGAATTTTTGCAAAAACAGTTAAATGCAAAAATTACCCAGCCTGTTAAAATTCATAAGATGGAAAATGTCTCGGTTAAGCAATACACACCTGAGTTGCGGACTTTACCAAATAACCCTCAAATTCAAAATGGTATTTACAAGCAAACGTACGGTATTGACGGCTCCGTTACACGAAGCTATATGGGTGGGCAATATTACAACTATTTGTACATGAGGCTTGCTGTTCTCGCGTTGATAAACGGTTCTTGGGTAGTCTGGTCGTATGATGTAGTAGATCCGTATTCAACAGAATGGTATGTGGTTATCAATTATTATGAAATTGATAGATGGGGCTACTTGAATATGTATGCAACAACATATTCTGGTGTCGGTTTAACATATGGTTTAACATTTACTTCTACCAATCCAATTGCTGTAACAATGATTGCCAATGGTAACTGGACAAAATATTTTGGCTTTTTTGACTAAAGTGTAAATCAAACATTCAGTGCAAACCCGCTTAGGACAAACCCAAGCGGGTTTTTCTTTTTTTTTTCGGCACGGGAATTTCAGCATGATTTTTGCATGAAGATTCGTATGATTATTCCGTATTTCTTGCACAAATGTTGAACACGTGATGAAATCTTGTTTCTCAGCCATTGATACTCTCTGTTTTCGATTGCACCGCCAATCGTGGTGTTTCATTCTGAGCAACGCTGTTTCCTTTGCTTTTTCCGTTATGCCGATAATAGGTCTCATATCACTCTCTTCTCAAGCCTTTGCGCAAGATGCAACTGCGCAAGATGCAACTGCGCAGGATGCGACTGCGCAAGATGCAACTGCGCAAGATGCAACTGCGCCGGATGCGGCGTTGCAAGATGCGGCGTTGTATCGCTCTTCGTATGCAGAAATGAACCATGCCCAACCAAGAATTAGCACCGATACCAAAGGAAATGTTTCCGTAAGCAGTGTTTCTGAGCCTTCCAAGACGATTGCGCAAGCAAGTAATCTGGTGTATCTCAAAACGAAACAGCGTATCATTACGGACAACGGTGTCATCGCTGATGCAGCCGTTCAAGCCTGTTTGAAGCCTTTTTCAAACGTTCACGTGCGAGAAATTGCCGTGCTGCCGAATGGTTTTTTGTATGCCGTTTCGTTGCAAAATAAAGAGCGTTCAAGCGTAGATACAGAGCGCCTTTGCAGGGAATTACGTTTGTGTTCAACAGTAGAATATGCTGAACGAGTGCAGGCTTTGAAGCCGCATCAAACTTCGTTTCCCACGCCAAACGACCCGCTTTTTGCGCGGCAGTACCATTTGCAACGCATTAAAACGCAAGAGGCTTGGGCTGTCACGGCGGGTGATTCCACTGTCGTTATTGCGGTGTGTGACACAGGCGTAGATTGGGAACATGAAGATTTGGCGGGCAATATCTGGGTGAATCCGGGCGAAAACGGCACGGACGCTCAAGGACGGAACAAGCGCACAAACGGTGTGGATGATGACCGTAACGGCAAAATTGACGATTGGCACGGTTGGGATTTCGTCGGCGCGGCAAGCGAAGGCGACTTGCTTTCGGGCAGATTCCGCGAAGACAACGACCCCAAACCGCGCTTCCCTAGCGGTCTTGTGCCACAGGAACTACCGAATCACGGGACAATCGTGGCGGGTATTGTTGCTGCGCAAATGAATAACGCTCGCGGTGGCACAGGTGCTGCACCGCGCTGCAAAATTTTACCGATAAAGTGCAGTACCGACGGTGTTCGTCTGGACGGCATTTATCGCCCTTACGAAGCCGTGCTGTACGCCGCGCAAATGGGTGCAAAAATTATCGTGTGCAGTTTCGGCGGCGGACGTTACAGCCGTGCGGAAGAAGATATTATCAATGCTGCAACAGCGCAAGGAGCCCTTGTTATCGCCGCCGCAGGCAATTCCGCACGATTAACCGACAACGTTGAGTATCCCGCTTCGTACACTACCGTTTTGGCAGTCGGTTCAAGCAACGCGGCTGACCGTGCGGCGGCGAGCAGTGATTTTGGCGTAAAAATTGACGTGTTTGCGCCGGGTGAGCGAATTTTCAGCACGGTAACGGGCAACGAATACACCGATAGTTTTTCGGGAACATCAATGGCAGCGCCGCTTGTGGCTGCTGCGGCAGCCTTGCTCAAAAGCCGCTTCCCTGCGTGGTCGCCGGAGCAGATTCGCCAACAACTCCGCGCAACATCCGATAACGTCTTGCTTGGTGCGGCAGCCCCGCTTAATCGCCCCTTAGGGTTTTTTGGGCGCTTGAATATGCAACAGGCGCTTACAGCCTCGCAGCCGGGTTTGGTTGCTCAAAACATCAGCGTTCAAGCGGCTACGGGCGTTGTGCAAGACGCACAGCCCGTTGTGGTGCGCCTTACGGTAAAAAATCATCTGGCAACAGCGCTCAATGCCGCAATAACACTGCGCTCTTTGGACGGACGCGCTGCCGCGCTTGATGATGCGCAAAATCTTGGTACGACAAATATCGGTACGATTGCCGCCAATGCGGAACATACTGTTTCTTTGACCATTCAACTCGAACCTGCAGCGCTCACAGGAACAGGGCTGCGCACGGCGGATTTTGTGATAGTGATGCTTGCCGACGGCTACATCAATTACCAACGTTTGAGTATTCCTTACAACCTTCGTTCTTCGCAACGCGCACAAATGCTGGTTTCGCCACTTGTGGATTTTTCTCAACAAACAAGCACGATGCCGCAAAATGCCCTACAAAATGTTCTGCAAGCCACTGTGCGCAATAGCGGTGTAACAAGCCTGAACATTAGTTCGATGAGCATTTCCGGCACGAACAGCGCAGATTTCCACGTACAGGCGCAATCGCCAATTTCCCTGAACAGCGCTTCAATGCTTGCACTGCCTGTGCAGTTCTCTCCGCAGACGGGTTTCGCAGGAATGCGCACGGCAATGCTCACACTGACGGCAGTGCCGCAAGCCTCGCCAATGCTTGGTGCTGTCGCCGGAGGGTATGAATTTAGCAGTACGCAAGCGGAGTACGTTGAGTTTTCCGACGGAACGCCCTTGCAAGCCGCAGCCGGAGTGCTTGATGATGCGCAAATCACCTTTGGTATGGGCTTTCCTTTTCGCTACGGTGGCGAACAGTTTGAAAGCATAACACTCAGTTCCAACGGCTTTTGTGCCTTTGCGCCCGCAGAATCGCTTGTGCAGCAAGGCGCAGTTACGACGCGCCCGCTTGGTACATTTGTCGCCGCAAAAGGTTATATTGCAGTTGCAGCTGCGGATATGATTTTTCCTGTTTCCGGCACAGGAATTTCCGGCACTGGAACGACCGCGCAAAGCGGCACAGTTCCAAGCGATATGCGCTTCAAAACCGAAGGCACAGCACCAAACCGCATTTTTACTGTGCAATGGCGCAATGCAGCTCTCAAAACCGCACCGGATGTGCGCTTGAACGCACAACTACGATTGTATGAGACTTCGCCGCGTGTGGAAATACACTTCGGCTCATGCTCCATTCCGGCGACACGCGGCACAATCAGCATAGAAACAGGCTTGCGCGGTAATTCGAGCGCAGACATTCACGCCCGAAGAGTGTCGGAAGACATTCGCGCAACGTGGGCGACATCCGCCGAAGCCGCATCCAACGAAGATGTGTGCGAACTTTCGGCAAATGCACCGCCGGAGCGGGGTTTGCCGCAGCGTGGCTTGCTCTACCGTTGGTCGCCGCTTGCTGCGCCGCGCCAAATAACGCTTCAGCCCATAACAAGGACGATTGCGCTCAAAGGGCTTGTCCGTGCCGCAACGGGTGTTCGCTTGGAAGCCTCATCAATGCTTGATTTGAGCAATGTTACCGATGCAATGATTACCGATGCAATAGAGATTGCCCCGAATCCCGTTGAAAGCGAATTTACCTGCGCACTGCCCAAACTCAGTTCTGAAGCGGTTCTCAGCATCGTCAATCAGCGCGGAGAAATTATTGCGAAGCAGCAAATACCTCGCGCTGAAACACCTCAGCACATTCGTTTTGCAACACAAGGCTGGGCGCAAGGAATCTATGTTGTGCGTGTTGTTGGTGTTCACCAAACCTTGCAGCAGCGTTTTGTGGTTTTGCGATAGTTTGACCGTATTCCCCGTCCTACGCCTTTGTCGCGTCTTCGTAGCTGGTGTAGAACGGGTTTCCAAAGTTTTTCCCAAAGAAAAAAAAATCCCCCTCTTGTTTAACTCTACATCAGTGAGTTTTAGTATGAAAACATTTCGTTTCTTCTCGTTGTTGGGCGTTGTTGCTGCATTTTGCGGCATGGCGCATCCGACATTCGCGCAAAAGAGCGGTTCTTCTCCTGCCGCCAAACCGCGTATTTCCTTGAGTATTGAGCGCCCGGGCGAAGCATTGCCTTTTTTGGAGAAAGGTTTTGCGCAGCAAACGGCGGACAGCTTTCCCGCACTGTTGCTGCGTGAGCGTTCTATTAGTCTTTTCCGCCGCGATACCGCATTTCAGTTGGGCAGCGTCGCTATTAACCGCATCGGCGGTGCGCCGGAGGCATTGCTTGTGGTTGCCTACGCAATGGAGTATTTCGACGCAAACGGGCGACCGCTGCCGAATGTGAGCGCAACAATGGTGCAACTTCCTGCGCCGCTCCCGACAGGCGCAATCGTAACGCCGCCGTACCCCGCACCCTTGCCTGTGGCAATCAACGGGCTGCAAGGCGACCTCACGCCGACAAGCGCCGACCCGAATGGAACATTGCTTCCAATCAGCATGGCGACACGCTCTTTGCCCAACACTGCCAATATCCAACCCAGCCAAAATCGCGTGTTGCTCAATTTTACGGCGCGTTGGAGCGACCAAACGCTTGAGCCGCGTAATGCGGGCTTGCAAGGGCGGCGCTTTGTGCGTTTGACGCTATTGCGGGTGAATGATGTGAACTACGAACTCGGCGTAACGCTGGCAACGGTAACGCTGGAAGACCCTTTGCGCGTCGGTCCGGTAATTATGAACGCTATTCAAAACAAGCAGCTTTTGCGCGGTACGGCAGACCTCGTTGAATTGGAAACGCCCGGATTCCGCAGCGATGGTCGCCCGAACTCAGTCTTTTACGATGAAAATTACAACGTGCTGACCTATACGATTACCTCGTCTGACAGCACGATTGTTTCGGCACAAGTGCGCCAAAGCGATGCGCGATTTAACGGTCGTCCGTCGCTCTTTTATGCTGTGCAGCCGGGCGCACCCGCCGGAGCGGTTGTTTCCTTGACTTTGACGGCAGACGACGGTACGGGCTTGCTTGCACGGGATATGTTTACCGTACAGGTGGTGAACAATATCACCTCGGTTGCAGCGCAAGAGGACGCTCCGCTCGCCGTTACGCCAAATCCGACAAGCGACCGCGTGAGTATTGCTGCCAAAGCCCGCAACACGGGGCGCATTACAATGCGTTTGATGAATGCGCTCGGCGTGGAAATGATGAACAGCGAACAGCTCATCAATGCTGGTGCGGAGTATCGTCAAGAATTTGATGTTGCTTCTTTGCCGCATGGTGTCTATTTTGTAGAAATACAAGATGGCGCAACACGGAACGTTCGCAAAGTTGTGAAAAACTAACGGTCAATATATTCGGCGGTGAATAATGTCCGTGTTACGAAGCCAGATTGTATGCTCCGTAGCACGGATTTTTTTGTTGCCAATCACACACCCTTTTTCATCTTTTCCGAAAGTATTCGCTATGAACAGACGCGACTTTTTTACAACGACGGCACTCGGCGGAGCGTCTTCACTGCTCGGTTCTTCTCTGGTTTTTCCTGAAACGGCTCATGCAAACGCTTCAGAAATGTTTGCAGCCGTTCCCGCAGCACGAATGAAACTCAGCTTTAAGCCCTACACGCTGGAACTCAAGCACCCGTTTAGTGTTGCGGTGAACACCCGCACAACTACGCCTGTTGTTTTGACGACCATCGAATACGGCA
This sequence comes from Candidatus Kapaibacterium sp., assembly GCA_025455065.1. Taxonomy (GTDB): domain Bacteria; phylum Bacteroidota; class Ignavibacteria; order Kapaibacteriales; family UBA4661; genus PH2015. The sequence goes on from JALONG010000040.1 coordinate 22,238, forward strand.
AATTTAAGGGCTACGGCGAAGCCTCCATGCCGCCGTATTTGGGCGAGTCGCAGGAAAGTGTGATGAAATTTTTGAGCAAAGTAGATTTGTCGAAATACGACAATCCGCTTGAGTTAGACACGATTTTAAGCGCTATTGACGCTATCGAACCCGGCAACACGGCAGCAAAAGCGTCGGTAGATATTGCGCTGCACGATTTAGCGGGAAAAATTATGGGGCAGCCGTTGTACAATGTCTGGGGCTTGAACAAAGAAAAAACGCCGAATACTGTGTTTACGATTGGCATTGACACGCCTGACGTGGTGCGGAAAAAAGTGCGGGAAGTCGATCCGCAATTTAAGTTGCTCAAAATCAAGCTGGGACGCGACAATGACCGTGAAATTATCGAAGCCGTGCGCTCTGTGTCCGACAAGCCGCTTGTAACCGACGCGAATCAAGGCTGGAAGGACAAAGAAAAGGCATTAGACACTATCAATTTTCTCAAGGAAAAAGGTGCGGTGCTGATTGAACAGCCCATGCCGAAAGAAATGATTGACGAAAATGCGTGGATTACCGAGCGCAGCCCTATTCCCGTCATTGCCGACGAAGCAATTAAGCGCCTTAGCGACTTGATAAAAATGAAAGGAATGTATCACGGTGTTAATCTCAAGCTGATGAAAACAACGGGTTTACGTGAAGCGCACAAAATGATAACCGTCGCAAGGGCATTCGGCATGAAAGTGATGATTGGCTGTATGACCGAAACGTCTTGCGGAATCACCGCCGCAGCCCATTTAACGCCGCTTGTGGATTGGGCGGATTTAGACGGAGCGTTGCTCATCAAAAATGATGCTTTCAAAGGTTTGACCTTTGTAGATGGGAAAATTACGCTTCCAAGTGCGCCCGGAATCGGTGCAGTGCCGCGTTAATATTAAGAAAAAATCAGACGCACGAGGTCTTCCCGTGCTACGCCTTCTTCGGCGTAGTGCGGGTTACACGGAATTACCTCCAAACATTTGTTTTCTCCCCAAAAAACCATGCAGCAACACGACCTTTTTTCTCACTCACATTCTCCCGAAACAAGCACCAATCAGCCTTCGGAGCGTATTACGCAACTCCGCGAGCAGATTCGCCGTGCAGATTTTGCGTATTACGTGGAAGCCGCACCAATACTGGATGACCGCGAATATGACCGTCTGTTCGAGGAATTAAGCGCTTTAGAGCAGCAACATCCCGATTTGATAACGCCGGACAGCCCTACGCAGCGTGTCGGCGGCGAGCCGACGAAGGAATTTCGTACCGTGCAGCACGTCCAGCCGATGCTTTCGCTGCAAAATACCTACAACCGTGAGGAAGTGCTGGATTTTGACCGCCGCGTGAGAGAACTCTTGGAAGGCAAGCCTTACGAGTATTGGTGCGACCTCAAGTATGACGGCGTTGCGATGAGTTTGCGCTATCAAGACGGCGCATTAGTGCTTGGTTTGACGCGGGGCGACGGCATTAGCGGTGATGACATCACGCAGAATGTCCGCACTATCCCTGTTGTGCCGCTTCGTGCGAATGCCGTCAAACTGAGTAATGGTCAAGAACTGCGCAATTTCGAGGTTCGCGGGGAGGTTTTTATGACGAACACGGATTTTTTGCGCATCAACGAAGAGCGCGAAGCGGCGGGAGAAAAACTCTACGCAAACCCGCGTAATCTCACTGCTGGAACGCTGAAACTGCAAGACCCGCGTGAAGTGGTGAAGCGCCCGCTTCAGTTTGCGGCGTATTTCCTTGCGTCGGAGGACGGAGTGCTTTTCTCACAGGCAGATTCCATGCGGCTTTTGCGGGAAATGGGTTTCCCGACGGCACTTCATTCGCGGCTTTGTTCCTCGCTTGAGGATGTGTTTGCATTTTTGGATGAATGGGAAGAACGGCGCGAAACCTTGCCATTTCAGACCGACGGCGCGGTGATTAAGGTGAATAATTTGCAGCAGCAGTTTGAACTTGGCGCAGTGGGGCGCTTTCCGCGTTGGGCGTTTGCTTACAAATACGAAGCAAAAAAGGCACAAACCCGCTTAAACGCTATCTTCCTGCAAATCGGACGCACAGGTGTTGCTACGCCCGTTGCCGATTTAGAGCCTGTTTTGCTTGCCGGTTCGACGATTAGCCGCGCTACGCTTCATAATGCAGATTACATTGCGGAGTTGGACATTCGCACAGGCGATACGGTGGTTGTGGAAAAAGGCGGCGACGTGATTCCGAAAGTAAGCGGTTTTGTGACGGAGATGCGCCCTGCCGAAAGTACACCGTTTGCCTTTCCGCATGAGTGTCCTTGCTCTCACAAGCAAGCATTAAAGCGCTATGACGGCGAAGCGGCGTATTACTGCGAGTTTGCGGGCTGCCCTTCGCAAGTGCGGGGGCGGATTGAGCATTGGGCTTCGCGGAAGGCGATGGATATTGAGGGTTTGGGCGAAAAAGTTGTAGATCAACTTGTCGAAGTTGGCTTACTGACAACGGTTGCGGATGTGTATCGCCTGCACACGCAGCGTGAACGGCTTTTGGGGCTTGAGCGGTGGGCGGAAAAGCGCGTGGATAATTTGCTGCAAGGCATCGAAGCAAGCAAGGAGCGTCCTTTTGCGAAGGTGCTGTTTGGCGTTGGTGTACGCTTTGTTGGCGAGGAAACGGCAAAAATGTTGGCAGAACATTTTGGTTCGATGGAGCGCCTTATGAGTGCCACGAAGGACGATTTTGTGCAGGTTTTCGGCATTGGTGAGCGCACGGCGGGAGCGATTGCGGCGTGGTTTCAAAACCCCGATAACCGAGCCCTTGTGCGGGATTTGGAACGTGAGGGGCTGAAAATGCAGCACGAAGGGCGCATCATTGCTGACGCGGTAACGCCCGTACAAGGCAAAACCTTCGTTATCACCGGAACGCTACCCACGATGAAACGCGATGAAGCAAAAGACCTGATTCAGCGCTATGGCGGCAAAGTTGCGGGTTCGGTGAGCAAAAAAACAGATTTTGTGCTTGCCGGAGAGGAAGCAGGTTCAAAGCTGGAAAAGGCGCAGGAATTGGGTGTGAAAGTCATTACGGAGGCGGAACTTCTCGCTATGATTCAGCCTGCAACATAGGTTCTGCATTGTGATTGGTGGTCGTGTTTTCTGTTGGTGTAGGAGGCGTTTCCCGTTCCAAATGCGTGATTTTCACAAGTTCCACCGCTCGTTTGTTTTTCTTCAAAATGGTGAACATCATGCCGTTTTCGACCATAATTTCGTTTACATCGGGAATTTTCCCAAAAAGAACGTTGATATACCCGCCAAGCGTCTCGTAGCGCTCGTTTTCGGGGAGCGGCTTGGGGAGCATTTCATTCACTTCGGGAATGGGCGTGGAGGCGGCAATTTCAAACTCATATTCATCTACACGCCGCATGGTTGCTTGGTCTTCGTCGAATTCGTCTTGAATATCGCCGACAATTTCCTCCAAAATATCCTCCAGCGTAATCATTCCCGCCGTGCCGCCAAAATCATCAATCACAATCGCCACGTGAATACGCCGCTTTTGAAATTCGCGGAGCAGTTCGCGCACACTTTTTCCTTCATGCACAAAGTACGCAGGGCGCACTACGTCTTGCAGTACGATAAGTTCGGGGTGCTGCGCGAGCGTCAAAATATCCTTCGTATAAACCACGCCGACGATATTGTCCAGCGAATCTTTGAACACCGGTAACCGCGAAAAACCTTCTTCAATGACCTTTTCCAGAATCTGCCCGACGGGTGTGTGTAAATCCAATGCGCTCATGCGCGTCCGCGAGACCATAATTTGTTTCGCTGTCCGTTCACTCAAATTAAAAACGTTCTGAATGAGCGCATGATCTTCGGTGCCGATAGCGCCTGTCTCTTCGCCGCGTTTGAGGAGGTATTGCAATTCTTCGGCACTGTGGACTTCTTCATGCGTAGCCTCAATGCCAAGTGCTTTGAGCAGTGCATTGGAAACGTAATTCAGTCCGACGATAAACGGCTTAAACACGATATAAAACAGGCGCATCGGCAGTGCAACACCGATGGTAACAACTTCAGGGCGCTGAATGGCAAACCATTTTGGGGCTTGCTCGCCGAGAATGATGTGGAGCGCGGTAATGGTAACAAAGGCAATCGGACCGGCGATTCTATGCGCGAGTTCCGGGTCAATGGTGATGTTGATAAGATGAAAAAATCCAAAGACAATTTTCGTAGCGACATCCTCGCCAATCCAGCCCAGAGCTAGGCTTGCAAGGGTAATACCAAGTTGCGAGGCGGACAAATAGGCATCCAAATTTTCCAAAATATGCTTTGCCACACCCGCAATGCGGCTTCCCGCCTGCGCCCGCATTTCGATTTGGGACATACGGACTTTGACGAGCGCAAATTCCGCCGCCACAAAAAAGCCGTTCAAAAAGACCAGCACCATTGTGAGAAATAAGCCGAGGAGCATAGTTTTGAAGCCTCAAAAAACAGCTATGATAAAAACAGCTATGATAAAAAATGTTGTACACCGCGCACAAATGCTTGAAAACTCGCCGAAGTATTAGATTCAATTGCAATAATTCCGCCTAAGGCTCTTGCCGCAGACACTTTCTGAAATTCGGGGATAAGCCGCTCCAAATCTCGTGCTGCGAAACATTCATCCGGCACACGAAAGGCTTTCCGAAGGCGAAATTGATTGCTTTTGAAGCGTGGATATACTGTTTCCAATGCCTCCATATCACCCAAATACCACGATTCCAACTCGCGGCAGGCAATCCGAATCAGTGCAGATGATTGACCGCATAATTGCTGAAGTTCTTGTTTCAGTGTCCGACAATCATTGCTGTCTTGGTCATGGACAATGATAAATCGCGTTGGCAAGTGATAGCCCTGAAAGCCGCGTATTTTATTGCGAATAGACTTTTGCAAATCGCTTTTTCCTTGATGAAAGCGAATAAAGCAATTCTGCTCAATAGCGAATGAAGGTGGAAGAATACGCGGGAGGAACTGCAACAAAAATTCATACATCGAACGTTCTTCCACCAAGATTTCAACACGTTCTTGAGCAAGATGCTGTTCACTAAACGATGTGGTATCTTGATGTTCGCCGTTCATCGTGCTACTCCGCTTCCACGCAAATATCCTTGCATCCAGAGCGCACCCAGACTATCGCCCGCAGAGACAAGCCGCGTCGTTACTTCGTCATCCGAAGCCCGTTGAATGGTCGTTTGACCGTTGTTTTTTGTGAGCCAAAAAACTTCGTTCAACGTGAGTGCATTGACAAAATCGGGCGAATGAGTTGAAATAAACACTTGCCGCCCCAAAGCCGCGTATTCTCTAAATTCTTCTGCCAATTCCATGAGCAAATCAGGGTGCAGATAATTCTCCGGTTCTTCAATGCAAAGCAGTTGATAAGGAAACGGCGTATTCAAAAGCAGTAGGTATGCGAACATTTTTAACGTACCGTCCGAAACATACCGTGCTAAAAAAGGGTCTTTGAAACTACCATCGTGAAAGCGAAGCAGAATGCGGGCTTCCTCCGATCTATATGCTTGAACGCTTTCAATTCCGGGTACCCTGCGCTGCATTTTTTCCAACACACGCTGAAACAGTTCGGGATGATGTTCATACATAAAATCTGCAACTTGCGCTAAATTATCGCCTGTTGGGGATAAACGCTCGCTAAATCCTTGGTCTTGGGTGCGCTTTGCATCAGGAATTTGAAAATTAGCGACATACCAATTATCCAATAACTTACGGAAATCAGAAATTGCTTTGAAACGCTGAAACTGCCCCAAACCTTTGATAGCAAGAATATCAGGCGAATCTAAGCGAAATTCCTCGCGCTTTTCTTGAAAATCCTGCTTTGATGCCGCAAATTCTTCTTCATTCACAGTAGCAAGTCCGATGCCATTGGCAAAATCAAGAAATCGAAATGGGCGACCACTTCGCCCACGCCGATAGCTTAAAATCTCGCGTTTGACCACAGGCAAGGAAGAATTTTCCGGCAAGCCGACAGCCAATTCATAGGTAATAATCGGGTCTTTGGGGGTATTGCGAAATTTGATGATGATAACAATATCACCGTTTTGTTCCCGCGAAACAACCTCTTTCCAGCCGCCTCTTGCCCCCAATGCCGCACGAACATTGGTTTTGAGAGCGTCGCTTAAAAAACCGAACACTTCAAAAAATGTTGATTTCCCCACACCATTTGCGCCAAGAAACACGCACATCATCGGTAGATTGCGCACTTCCACACTTCGGAAAACCTTGTAGTTTTGTATTTGAATGCTTTCGATTTGCATGGTTGTTTTGAGAAGTAAGAACGGCTACATTGTTGGTAAACAGGCATCACTCCCACTCAATCGTCGCCGGAGGCTTGCTCGAAACGTCATACACCACGCGGTTAATGCCCCGAACCTCGCTTACAATGCGGTTCGACATCCGCGCAAGCACATCATAGGGCATCGGAAACCAATTCGCCGTCATGCCGTCCACGCTTGTAACGGCGCGGAGGGCGCATACATACTCGTATGTGCGCTCATCGCCCATCACTCCCACCGTCTGCACGGGAAGCAGCACCGCGAATGCTTGCCAAATCTCGTTGTACAGCCCCGCAGAGCGGATTTCGTCCAGATAAATATCGTCGGCTTTGCGCAAAATTTCCAGTTTTTCCCGCGTAATTGTTCCCGGAACACGAATAGCCAAGCCGGGTCCGGGAAATGGATGACGGTCAATAAACCAATCCGGAACGCCCAGTAAGCGCCCCACTGCCCGCACTTCATCTTTGAAAAGCTCTCGAAACGGCTCTACTAAGCGGAGTTTCATATTTTCAGGCAGCCCACCGACGTTGTGGTGCGTTTTAATCGTTACCGACGGACCTTTGAAGGAGACCGATTCTATCACGTCGGGATAGAGCGTACCTTGGGCGAGGAACTCTGCGTCGCCGAATTTTTTTGCTTCCACGTCGAAGACTTCAATAAACGTTTTACCGATGATCTTTCGCTTTTGTTCGGGATCGGAAATACCTTCCAAGCGGCTCAAAAACAGGTCGGAAGCATCAACGAAATCAATACTGAGGTCGAAGTGATTTTTGAACAATTCCACCACCGTGCGGCTTTCATTCGAGCGCATAAGCCCGTTGTCAATGTGGATGCAGTGCAGTTGTTTTCCGATAGCTCTGTGCAGCAATACCGCCGCAACCGTAGAATCTACGCCGCCGGACAAGGCACAAATCACGCCGCCTGTGCCGACGTGCGTGCGAATATCACGCACCGCCGCTTCCACAAACGAACCCGCATCCCAGCCGCCTTTGCAACCGCAAATTTCAAAGAGGAAATTCGCCAGCATCGTCTTTCCGTCCGTGCTGTGATGCACTTCGGGGTGGAATTGCAAGCCGAAAATGCGTCGTTCAAGATTCTGCAAAGCGCAATAGGGCGCATTTTCCGTTTTGCCGACAATCTCAAACCCTCTTGGAAACGCCGTCAGCGAGTCCCCGTGCGACATCCAGACCTGCGAACCCGACGAAACGCCCTTCCAAAGCGGGCTTTCGCTGACAATTTCCAACGCTGCATAGCCAAACTCGCGCTTGGCGGCTTTGTCCACCGCACCGCCTTGGGTGTGTGCGATAAGCTGCAAGCCATAACACAAGCCCAGAACGGGAATTTTCCTTGTTTCGGCAAACGCAAACACGTCAAACGACGGCAAGGGTGCGCCTTCGGCATAAACGCTGAAAGGGCTGCCGGATAAAATAATCCCTCGCGGCTGCAAGCCCGATAAAACCTCTTCGCTGACGGTGTAGGGGTGCAGTTCCGCATACACGCCGCACTCGCGGACTTTTCGGGCGATGAGTTGGGTGTATTGCGAGCCGAAATCAAGAATGATGATGCGTTCTGTGTGGTTCATGGTTACTTGGTGCTTGGTTACTTGGTGCTTGGTCATTCGTTATGTATGAAAGCATGAGGTTCTCACGTCCTCGTGAGGGTCTCACTGCCGTCGTTAGCATTGAGTGAATTTTGCTGCTCTGCAAGATAGCGTTGATAATTTTTCTCGCTTATACTCCACATTGTGAGACCCCAGCATAAGCCCATAATGAGTGTCACTGCAAAATCAACAGCGAGAAAGTTCGGGGTTTGTCGGTACGCATTATTCCCGTTGTAGGACAATAATGTTTTTATGACAAAGGTTATCGGGGCAAATAACAATACGCCGTATTTGGCTGACCACAGCCACTTTCCTTGTTCGCGCTGCCTCGCCCATTGTTGTGCTTGCGATTCGGTTAAAGTATGTCCGAAAAGTCTTTTCATGGTTTTCAATGCAAAACGTGAGAAAACATCAACCTTGCGGAGGATTATCATTCTGTGATTTATCCGAAATGCCCTTTGCTGCGGCTGCTTGCGTGATGCGCAGTTGTATTTCTTGGTCTTCAATACGCTCTTCCAGCGATGCAACGTAAGAGCGAATATCCATCAGACCGTGTTTGATGTCCTCCAATTCTCGAAGCGGAAGTTGCGGTGGTAACTCATCGGCATCGCGGTTGCGCTTGGGTGAAAGCCAGATTGCTGCGCTACTGAAGGCTGCTCCGGCAACCGCCAGAACCGGTAGTGCATTGATAACTCCACCGCCACCGCCCGCGATTGCTATGAGCGGAATAGACAGCGCCATCATCCCACACGCTATACCACCAACAATACCTGTTGCAATGACGCGAGGGTCTTTGCTGCCGCGTTCTTCATCATCATATCCCATGGTGTTATTCTCCAAAAAAAATAAAAAATGTATTTGTTCAGATTCAGCAGAAATTTATCCACGAATCGCACGAATTGACACGAATCTTACCCGCAAATCTTGTTCTGTTTGGATAAAAAGCGTTGTGATTTCTTGATTCGTGAGGATTCGTGCAATTCGTGGACAATTATTCTCGCAAGTCCTTACGACATCTGTTTCTCAAAATACAGCGACAATCACTCATACACCGGGCGTTTCGCGTACAAAATGGGGTCTTCCAAGCCCGCTTGACGAAAACCGCGCAAGCGCAAGGCACAAGAATCGCACTCTCCACAAGCAACATCATTGCTTTTGTAGCAACTCCACGTCAAATGAAGTGGTGCGTCGAGTTCCGAGCCGCGACGGGCGATGTCTTTTTTTGCAAACGTAATGACCGGAGTTTGAATAATGATGCGGGTTGTAGGCTTTGTTCCTGTGTCAATGACCGTTTGAAATGCGTCGTAAAATTCCTTACGGCAATCGGGATAGCCACTACCGTCTTCTTCCACAGCCCCGATGTAGAGCGCTGTTGCGCCTAGAACTTCCGCCCACGACACCGCAATCGAGAGAATATTCGCATTGCGAAAAGGAACGTAACTTGTTGGAATGGCGCTTGTCGTCAAGTCCGGCGACGATACGTCTATTGCCGCGTCGGTTAAACTGCTCCCGCCAATCGCTGAAAAATGCGACACATCCACCACTAAACGTTTGGTAACGCCATAAAAATCTGCCACATCGTGAAATGCCTTTAACTCACGCTCTTGGGTGCGTTGCCCGTAGTTTAAGTGCAGTGCTGCTATTTCGTACCCTTCGGCATGAGCAATCGCCGCGCATACAGTCGAATCCATGCCACCGCTTAACAGCACAACGGCAAGAGGTTTTTTTCGAGAATCGGCAGTCGAACTATGAATCATTCTTCGCCATGACGTGAAGTTTTTGTATTTTAGTTGTTTGTTCAAATTTACAAAAATTCTCTCATCTGAAGCGCAGTATTACAGCGCCTACAAAAAATGAACATAGGAACAGTCGAAGTCGAAGAAGGCGTATTACTTGCGCCGATGGAAGATGTCAGTGATTTGCCCTTTCGCGTAATATGCCGTGCATTGGGGGCAGATATTGTCTATACCGAATTTATTTCCTCCGAAGGTTTGGTGAGGGATGCGTGGCGTTCTGTGAAAAAACTCACGATGGACGAAGCCGAACATCCCGTTGCAATCCAGATTTTTGGCGGTAACTTGGACGTAATGAAAGAAGCGGCGCTTATTGCCGAAGCATCCGGACCGGATTTTATTGACATTAATTGTGGCTGTTGGGTGAAAAATGTCGTGGCACGAAGCGCCGGAGCGGCGTTGCTGAAAGAACCCGACACGATGGTTACGATGGCAAAAACGCTTGTTGATACCGTTCAATTGCCCGTAACGGTCAAAACGCGGCTTGGTTGGGATAAAAATTCCATTATCATTGTGGATTTGGCAAAACGTTTGGAGCAGGAAGCCGGTATTGCCGCGCTGGCGATTCACTGCCGCACACGCGATATGGGGCATGACGGCGATGCAGACTGGGCGTGGGTGGAAAAAGTCAAAAAAGCCGTAAACATCCCGATTATCCTGAATGGCGACGTAAATACGCCCGAAGATTGCCGCCGTGCTTTTGACATGACGGGCTGCGATGCGGTAATGATTGGACGCGCTGCGATTACCAATCCTTTTCTTTTCCGTCAAGCAAAAACCTATCTCCGCACCGGGCAGCGTGAAGCCCCGCCGACGGTAGCAGAGCGCATAGACCTGTGTTTGCAGCATTTACGCCATTCGGTGAACTACAAAGGCGAAGGGCTTGCGGTGCGAGAATTTCGGAAATTTTACAGTGGTTATATGAAAGGTCTGTATGACGCTGCTTCGGTGCGGCGCGATATTATGACCTATTCCTCCTTTGCTCAGGTCGAAGAACGACTTTGGCGCTATCACGCATATTTGCTGGAGCGCGGCGAAGACGATTCCATGAGCAATACAACAGAATTAACAGAATACGAAGAACACGCAATGGCAGTATAATTGCGGTCTATAGCATTGTTGAAGATACATTTTGTGAAACTAAGGATTCACTAAACAATAAGTAGAATTAACTTTCTGTGGCACAGACACTCTATTTGTCTGTGCGCCTAACACGCCTTCTGAGGCGTGTGCTTACACCGAAAGACTTGCGACACAGCGCATTTGCGACACAGACAAGTCCAAGCACTGCGCTCAGTGTGTGCAACAAAGTTCAGTTTGTGCATTTTGCTTATTGCTATTCCTAAGTAAGTCTCTCACACAGAAACTAAAACTGAGATGTGAGAAAATATCAAAAAACACCTCGCCAGTGAGAATGTATCACGCTTGCCGCACACAAAAACACTGCCTTTTACAACAATAACGAATGGCAAAACGACCTTCACGAACCTCATCCCCAGCGCCCCGCACCGCGAAACCTCGCGCGGGCGCTCGTGCCGATGCACCTGCTCCACCTCGCAATACCGCACGAGGTAATGTGCGTGGAAACGCACGGGGCAGCAGCGTCCCCGGCAGTAGTACTCGCGCCAACAGCGCTCGCGGCAGCAATCGTCCCGATTTCCGCGCTCCTCACACCCGCACCACTTCTCGCGCTCCGTTTATTCCCGACGATATGCGTTCCGATGTCCGTCCCGAAATGCGCCCTGATATGCGATCAGATACGCGCCCTTCACGGCAGGAGCGCTATCAGAAAGAACAATTCGAGCCTCAACGCGGAAACGTAATCCGTCGCGGTGGTAATACTCCTCCACCAAGGCAGACAAGAGCAAATCTTTCGGCGCAAAACACGAAAGGTATCTCGCCTTCAGGGAATCCGCCTGTTGTTGCCGCTTCTGCACCGCGCCAACCTGAAAGCCTTTCGGCAATATTTTCGCCGAATATCCCGCCGTCGCTTGCGGCATTGGAGCAGGAATACCTTTATCTCAGCGATGCAGTGGCTGGCACAGATGTCCTGCGCACATCACGCGAAGAGCAAGCGTTGATGCGCTTTGTCGGCAGTGATGCTTTGACAGGGAAAATACCCGTTGTTGTGGCGAAAGATTCTCCGTTGATTGTTCCTGCTAAAGAGCGCTTAGAATCAAGCATGGAAGCCCATTCTGCGGGAAGTTCGGAAGAAAATGCCGATGGCAAACCCGCACCACGCCCACTTCGCAGACCGCAGCAGGACGAGCCTGAAGACGCACGAAGTCCTTTTGGCGACATTATTGCAACGATGCAGGAAGTTCTCATTGCGCGGAACAGTGGGCGCTATATCCCGCTTCCGAAGGCTACTGAGCGTCCGCGTCCGCCCGGAGTGGAATTGCATCCTGCCATTGGCTTCAAACTCTACGCGCCGAATCCGCATCGTCCGCAGCACCCACAGCAATCATCAAAAAACAAACACCATAGGCATAACAAGTCACGTCCCGAAAAAGTCTATCCGGCGGCTGTCCCGCTCCACGATGTGTTTGCAACGATGCCACCTGCGACCGCAGATTTCCACGAGCGTTTGCAAAAAACGCTTCACTACGAAGCAGAACTGCCGGAGGGCGCGGAATTGCTTGTTGCCGTCAGTGGTGGCGTAGATTCGATTGCGCTGCTGGATATGTTGGTGTGCTTATCGAAAAAGCAGGGCTATTACGTTGCCGTAGTGCATTTTAACCACCGTTTGCGTGGTCAAGAATCGGAGTATGACGCAAATTTTGTTCGTGAAACTTGCAAGCGTTATGATATTCCCTGCTACATCGCATGGGCAGATGTGGGGCGCTTTGCAGAGGTGCAAAGTATGTCTTTGGAGCAGGCGGGGCGCGAATTACGCTACAAATTTTTGGAGTTTGTTGCCTACAAACGCCGTTCTGATGCGGTCTTGACGGCGCATACACTCAACGATTCCGTTGAAACAATGCTGATGAATATGCTTCGCGGCTCAGGTTTGACGGGGCTTTCGGGGATTCCGTTTCAACGGGTGTTTGGCGAACATACTAAGGTTGTGCGCCCCGCGTTGAATATGAAAAAAGCGGAACTTCAGGAATATGCTGCCTTGCGGGGCTTGTCGTGGCGAGAAGACGAAACCAATTCGCAAACGGTTTTCCGTCGCAATAAAATTCGGAATGAACTTGTCCCATTGCTGGAACGTGAGTATTCATCGGGTGTTGTAGATGTTTTGCACAGAACATCACAAATTATCATGGGCGCAGACGACCTTGTGCGTGAAACTGTTGAGCGTGTCCTTCCGTCATTAGTGGTGGAAGAAGAATTGCAGCCATTCATTGGATTGAATATCAGTGTGTTGCGTGTTCACAAGCGATTTTTGCAAACAGAACTTGTGCGCCGCACGGTTCAGCGCCGGTTTGGTCTTGCGCTCAGTTTTGAAGCGGTTGATAGAGTGTTAGCACTTATGGATGCAGACGTTGGCGCGAAGGCGGATATAACGAAAGGTTTTATGGCGGTGCGCGACCGAAACCAGATTTTGCTGGGGTCTGCGCCTGCGGTGCATAATTTGAATGTGCGCGTGGAAAAAAATAATCACTACGATTTTGGCGGTTGGCGCATTTTTTTAGAGGAAATTGACCGAAAAAATGTGAAATTTACCGCTGACCCTGCGGTGGAATTTATCGAAACGCGCATACTGCCCTACCGCATGACACTTCGCACATGGCAGCCGGGCGACGTATTTACGCCACTTGGCATGAAGGGGACAATGAAAGTAAGCGATTATCTTACCAATTCAAAAATTTCCTTTTTCAATCGTCAAAACGTTTTGGTGCTCACGGCAGCAATGCCCGAAGGCGAACAAATCGTGTGGCTTTGCGGCTTGCGCCTCAGCGAACAATTCCGCCTCCAAACCGATGCGCCGAAAGCGCTACGCCTTGAGTTCCGCCGTCCGAAAGGTATTGTGCTTGCACCGCCGCCGCAAGAAAAGGGATAAGGGACAAGGAAAGAGGGATAAAGGAAAGATAAGGGTAAAATACGCCCTGTCCCCGTTACGGCTTCTCTCAAAAAATTGCCCCCAACAAGTGGACAAATTTTTGCCCTGCAAGAATCAAAACTAATTTTTCACGATAAGCGTTTTATGACGCAGAATCTCGCACAATGCAGATGAATACTGAGATTATCCAACTCCACGATAGGCAGTTCAAAAAATTTATTGCTCGTGAACAGATTCAAGACGCAATCAAGCGGCTTGGCACACAGATAACAGACGATTACAATGGAAACGAGGTGGTATTCGTCGTAGTGCTTAAAGGCAGTGTTCTCTTTGCGACTGATTTGATTCGAGAAGTTCATCTGCCCTGTACGCTGGAATTTATCCGCGCAGAAAGTTATGGTGCGGAAATGCACTCGTCGGGCAGTGTAAAAATCGCGCACTACACAGGTTTAGACCTCACAGGAAAGCACGTCGTTGTATTGGAAGATATTGTTGATACGGGTTTGACCGTCAAGCAAATTCTTGTGCATCTTCAGGATATGAAGCCCGCTTCACTCAAAATCGCAACTCTCTTTCTGAAACCGGAAGTCTGCAAAGGCGCTGTGGAAACGCATTACGTGGGCTTTGAAATCTCGCCGCTTTTTATTGTCGGCTATGGGCTTGATTACAACGAACACGGGCGTAATCTCGCGGATGTGTATATTCTGCATGAAGCAGGAAAATAGTACCGTACATAGTTTCGCGTACAGTCTGGCTTCAAGGCGCACAAACACAGACTTCAGTGGCACAGACATTTTTGTCTGTGCGAGCGTTTCGATAGTTTGGTGTTTTCATGCACAGACAAAAATGTCTGTGCCACTAAGCATTAGTATTTGTCGGCTCTACACTGATTTCTGTTGTTTCAAAGACTAATCTGTAATGCTTGTTCTACAAGTTCTCAAAACGTCCTCAATTAAAATTTGACAACTACAATTTTTCGTCTTTCACAATCGCCGCAAGCCTGATTAAATCTCGCTTCCGGCGCTCCAAAGGAGAATAGAATGGCAGCCGATGAACGTAAAAATTCAACCAACAACGAGCCGCCGAAAAAACAACCTCGTCCGCAAAACCGCAATAATCGTAATAATTTGAACGGTTTTCGCAATAACAATGATGATTCCCCCACAGGAAAAGTCATGAAAACAGCGATGATTTGGTTGTTTATTTTCGGCTTTGTTGTCGTGATGTATATGTTGGTCAATAGCGGGCAGCAATCCGAAGTGTCCGTTAGCTACACCGAATACAAACAGTTTCTCGACGCAGGAAAAATCGAATCCGCCACGATTACAAAATCGCAACTGAACGATTTTGTGTTTCACGGCGTTCTGCGCGAAAAAGTAAGCATCCTGAACCCCAAAGGCAACGGGCAAATCGAAATCCAGCGCTTTTTTACGCGCTTGGGTGTGCTTGATACCGATGCGGAAAAAATATGGGCTGACAAAGGCATTACATGGCGTTACGAAGAGGGCGACAGCCAATGGGTTGGCTGGCTCGTTTCGTTCTTGCCGTGGATCATCTTGATTGGCGTGTATTTTTTCATCATGCGTCGGATGCAAGGTGGCGGACCGGGCGGAACACGCGGTATTTTCTCCTTCGGCAGGGCGCGGGCGCGTCTTATCAGCGAAAATGCCAAAAAGGTTACGTTTGAAGACGTTGCCGGAGCAGATGAAGCAAAATACGAACTGCAAGAAATTATTGAGTTCCTCCGTGACCCCGATAAATTCCAACGTTTGGGCGGAAAAATTCCGCACGGCGTTTTGATGCTTGGTCCCCCAGGCACAGGTAAAACCTTGCTTGCACGCGCCGTAGCGGGTGAAGCGGACGTACCGTTTTTCTCCATCTCCGGAGCAGATTTCGTCGAAATGTTCGTCGGTGTTGGTGCAAGCCGTGTTCGGGACTTATTCGAGCAGGCGAAGCGCAGTGCGCCGTGCATCATTTTCATTGATGAGATTGATGCTGTCGGTCGTCATCGCGGCGCAGGCTTGGGTGGCGGACACGATGAGCGTGAGCAGACCTTAAACCAACTTTTGGTGGAAATGGACGGATTCGAGCAAAATAGCGGTATCATCGTTATTGCAGCGACTAACCGCCCCGATGTTCTTGACCCCGCATTGCTCCGTCCGGGACGCTTCGACCGTCAAGTCGTTGTTGATAGACCGGATGTGAAAGGGCGCGAAGGAATTTTGCGTGTTCACGGGCGCAATATCCCGCTTGCACCGGATGTGAATTTTGAAATTATCGCTCGCGGTACACCTGGACTTTCGGGCGCTGACCTTGCGAATTTGATGAACGAAGCGGCGCTCTTTGCCGCACGTCGTAATAGCGATGCTGTGACGATGGACGACATCGAATCAGCAAAAGACAAAATTCTAATGGGCGTTGAACGCAAGAGCATGGTAATTTCCGAAAAGGAAAAAGAAGTAACGGCGTATCACGAAATGGGACACGCGCTTGCCGGGAAACTCCTGCCGCACAGTGACCCCGTTCACAAAGTTACGATTATTCCGCGTGGTCGGGCGCTTGGCGTTACGTCATATGTTCCCAGTGAAGATGCGCACACTTACTCCAAAGACTACCTCGAAACACGCTTGATTACTCTGCTTGCCGGACGCGCAGCCGAAATTATCGTCTTCAACCAACTCACTACCGGAGCCGGAAACGACATTGAACGCGCTACAATGCTTGCGCGGAAGATGGTGTGTGAGTGGGGCATGAGCGAAAAAATCGGACCGCTCAACTTTGCCAGCAAAGAAGAAGAAGTGTTCCTCGCCCGTGAAATGTCGCATCCGCGCCAACACAGCGACGAAACGGCACGACTCATTGACGAAGAAATTCGCAACATCGTTACGTCGTCCATGCACAAGGCAGAGGCTCTTTTGCGTCAAAATATCGAAATGCTGCACATCACCTCGAAAATCCTTTTGGAGCGCGAGGTCTTGGATGCAGAAGAATTGGATATGATTATGCGCGGTGAGGAATTACCGCCTCGCCTCAAAAATGGGCAAAATGGTCATGTAAATGGTGCTACCGCAAACGGTGCAGTAAACGGTGCTGCGGAAGCGTCTGCAAAGCCTGAAATTACGCCCCCGACAGCATAACGTATTGATTTGAACAAAGATTTGTGTAGTTTTGAGGTTCGTTCCTTCGTGCTGCGTTTCTGCTACGCGCTCATAGGAACGAACCTTTGTTTTTTCAAGGGGCAGCAGAGCGTTTGTTTTAGAATGTTGTTATCTCGAAAAGAATATGATTCGTAGAAAATCACGCCGTTCTTCCGGTGTTCGTGGGTTGATTGATGGGATTTTAGTGCGCAAAATGCACAATGATTACGCCCAAAACGGGTGCAGTTATGGCGAGCTTTCCCGCAAGTATAATTTCTCGCGGAGTAGTATTCACGACGCTTTCCGTCGCTATAACCTCCCGACAAATCTTCAGCGTAACGAGCAATCGCGTCAGGACCTGATTAAACAAGTCTGTGAACTCTATTCGGCAGGAAAAACGTATCCCGAAATTCGTGGTATTTTGGGGCGGCGATTCCACAACAAAACGCTGACCACCTATTTAACCGAAGGGGGCTTGGAGGTTCGCACCCGCTCCGAAGAAGAAGAGCGCCGTTGGAAAGCGCATCGTAGCCTGATTCCGCACATTGTGGAAGAATACAAACAAGGCGCAAGCGCTATGGAAATTGCCAAGCGCTATAACGTGGATCCGTCTTTTTGCTACAAATGGCTGCGCCGAAACGGTGTTACGATTCGCAATGCCAACGACAAAATATACGCCAGTCGTTCAAAAAATTAGAATTGCTTGAAATGCGACCACTTAAATTCAAGCACCACCCAAGAAACCATCCCCATTGTTTCATTCCTTTTCATCTCCGTATTATGGCTTCCTTCCTTACCGTTTCGCTTCGCCGAAAAGCCCTTACAGCCTTGTGGCTGTGCGCTTTTGGTGTGGCTGCTCCTTCCGCGATGCTGTTGGCACAAGGCTTCAGCAATACCGCCGACCACCTGACCGGAAAATTTGAACAACTCGACCAACTTTTACCCACGCCGAACACCTACCGCACGGCTTCCGGTGCGCCCGGGCATCAGTATTGGCAGCAAAAAGCCGATTACGTCATCAACATTGAACTTAATGACGAAAACCAGAGCATTACCGGCACCGAGACGATTACTTACACGAACAACTCGCCCGATGCGCTCACGTACTTGTGGTTGCAGCTTGACCAAAATCATTTTGCGAAAACCTCCGACACGTATTTGACCCAAACAGGTAGGTTGCAAGGCGGTACAAGCCGTGCGAATCCGGGTGGAGGTTCGTTTGATGGCGTGAAGGCACTTGCATTTCAAGAAACCTTCGACGGAGGGCATAAAATCAAGTCGGTGAAAGATGCCGCAACGGGGCAGGCGCTCAAATTCACGATTAACAAAACGATGATGCGTGTGGATTTGCCAACGGCGCTGCGTCAGGGACAAAAATTTGCTTTTACGATTGATTGGTCATTTAACATTGTTCCCTCGGAAACCCGCGCCCGCTCTTGCTATGAGTATTTCCCGAAAGACAAAAATTACCTCTACGAAATCGCCCAATTTTTCCCGCGCATGGCGGTTTATGCCGATTACTGCGGGTGGCAGCACAAGCAATTTTTAGGTGCAGGCGAATTTACCTTGCCCTTTGGTGATTACAAAGTCAGCATTACTGCACCTTCCGACATTGTTGTCGGTGCGACGGGTGAACTCCAGAACGCTTCTGCCGTGATGAGCGCCGAGCAAATTACCCGTATGGAAAAGGCGAAAACCTCAAGCGTTCCCGTGAAAATTATCACCAACGAAGAAGCGCTCAAAAACGAGTCTTCCCGTGCTACGGCGAAAAAAACGTGGACGTTCCAAGCCGCAAATGTGCGTGATTTCGCCTTTTGCGCTTCACGAAAATTTGTGTGGGATGCAATGGGCGTGGACGTAGAAGGAAAGCGGGTTTTAGCGATGTCGTATTATCCGAAAGAGGGCAATCCGCTTTGGGAGCAGTATTCAACGCGCTCTGTGGCTCACACGCTGCGGGTGTACTCGAAACATACGATTGCCTATCCATACCCCGTTGCAATTTCAGTACATGGTCCTGTTTTCGGTATGGAATACCCGATGATTTGCTTTAACGGCGGTCGTCCTCTGCCGGACGGCACCTACCCCGAAGCGCTCAAATACGCGCTTATTTCGGTGATTATTCACGAAGTCGGTCATAATTTCTTCCCGATGATTGTCAATTCCGACGAGCGCCAGTGGGCGTGGATGGATGAAGGGCTGAACTCGTTTGTACAATTTCTCGCCGAGCAGGAATGGGACAGAAACTACCCCTCGCGTCGTGGTCCGGCGCGGAATATGGTGGATTATATGAGAGCCGACAAATCGCGCCTTGTGCCAATTATGACGAACTCCGAACAGATTTTGGAATTAGGTAATAATGCCTACGGAAAACCCGCAACAGCGCTTAACGTCTTGCGCGAAACGGTCATGGGACGTGAACTGTTTGATTATGCGTTCAAAGAATACTCGCGCCGTTGGGCATTCAAACACCCGACTCCGGCAGACCTTTTCCGCACGATGGAAGATGCTTCGGGCGTGGATTTGGATTGGTTTTGGCGCGGATGGTTTTACACAACCGATTACTGCGACATAGCATTGGAGCGGGTTACACGGTACGACATCAATACCCAAAATCCTGAAACGGAAGTGGCAAAAGACAAAGCCGAAGCGGGGCGTGAGCCGCTTAATTTGACGATTGAACGCAACAAAAAAGACATCCCGAAAACATATGTGGAGCAAGACGCGGAAGCGCTTGATTACTACAACAAAACCGATAAATTTGCCGTCAAACCTTGGGCGAAAGAGCAGTACGAGCAGTATCTTTCGACGCTGAATGACGAAGAGAAAAAACTCGTTAATTCGGGGAAGATTTTCTACGAGTTGGATTTTGCAAACAAAGGCGGACTCATGATGCCGCTCATTCTGGAACTCAGCTATGAGGACGGAACAAAGGAAGTACGCCGTTTTCCGGCAGAAATTTGGCGCTACAATACGCAAAAAATTACCAAAGTCTTGATGGTATCCAAGCCTGTGGCATCGTTTTTGGTGGATCCGTATTTGGAAACAACGGACATTGACGTAAGCAACAATGCGCTTCCGTTGCAAGTCCCGCCAACGCGCTTCCAAGTTTTCAAGCAGCAACAAACTCCGCAGCCGAATGAAATCCGCACTCAGCGTGAATACGAAGAGCGTGCGAAATCGTCAAAAGGCACGAAGTAATATTTTGAGCCGTTCTGTAACCTTCGTGTTACGGAACGGCTTTTTTCTCCTTATATTTTTCCTCACCTTTTCCTCTCTGCTCCATGCTAGAACCCATAACGCTTGAAGGCAACTACGTCCGCTTAGAGCCTCTTTCTATGCGGCATCTGGACGATTTATGCGAAGTTGGCTTAAATCCTGCACTTTGGCGTATGGCGGGCAGAGCAATGACGAAACGTGAGGATATTCAGGCTTATATCGAAGAAGCATTTTTGCCGGAAACGGCAGGAGTGGCGCTGCCTTTTGCAACGATTGACAAAGCAAGCGGCAAAGCGGTGGGTAGCACACGATTTGGGAATGTTGCTCTGGCGCACAAACGCATGGAAATCGGTTGGACGTGGATAGGCAAACCATACCAGCGAACCCGCATCAATACTGAGGCGAAGCTGCTCATGCTGACGCACGGTTTTGAAACGCTGGGGATGAACCGCATGGAACTCAAGGCAAATGCAAAGAACGACCAATCGCGCCGCGCTATGGAGCGTTTGGGGGCGAAATATGAAGGCGTGTTACGGCGGCATACAATTTTGCCAAATGGAACTGTGCGCGATACGGTGTATTACAGCATTGTCCGCGACGAATGGGCTGCGGTGAAAGCAGGTTTGGAAGCCGCTTTGCAGCATGAATACGAAGTCGAAACTGTTGCTGACGATGATGACAATGACGAAAAAATTACGGTGCATCGTGCTGATTCGCGCCATTTGGAGTTGCTTTTGCCCTTGTTTGACGGCTATCGTCAATTTTATGAGCAGCCCTCGAATTTGGAAGCGGAAGAAGCATTTTTGCGGGAGCGCATTTTGAAGCAGGAATCGGTCATTTTTGTTGCGCTTGTGGGCAATAAAGGTGCGGGTTTTACGCAGTTGTACCCCTCGTTTTCGTCGGTAACGATGCAGCGCCAATGGATTTTGAATGATTTGTTTGTTGAGCCGGAATTTCGCAAATTGGGCGTTGCCGATGCAATTATGCAGACTGCTGAAGAATTTTCTTACGCCGACAACGCCAAAGGGCTGGTACTTTCTACGGCGGTGGACAATCTTCCCGCGCAGACACTCTACGAAAAACGAGGCTGGAAGCGCGATACAGCCTTTTACACCTATGAAAAATATTTCGTGCAGTCGTAATTCCTCAAAAGACAAAATTTAGAGATAACTAATTTTTTTCTCAATGGTTTACACCCAAAGCCCGATAAACTCAGGCTTGGTAGAGATACAACGAAGATTCGCAAT
>JALONG010000084.1 GCA_025455065.1 Candidatus Kapaibacterium sp.
TAATCAAGCATGGTGTGGGTGTTCAATGTGGTTGCTAGCTGTGCATTTTAGGCAATAAGCCGACTTTCACGGCGAAAACCTCGGCTTCTTGACGCGAATTGATGCCGAGTTTGGCATAGATATTATTCAAATGATTCTTGACCGTACCTTTGCTGATTGAAAGTGATTCGGATATTTCTTCATTGGTTAAATACAATAACGACAATACAATTTTTTCTGTTTTCGTAATTCCTGCAGTTGCAAGTGTTCGATCTACATTCAACATTCGTTTTGCTTCTGAAGGATTTAACCAAAGTTCGTCCGGCATGGCAAAAATCCTTCGTATTGCTGATAAAAACGTGGTGCTTGGCTCTTGCTTCGACAAATACCCGTTTGCACCGCTCGACAAAATACTTTTCACCGGAGCATTTTCCATACCTGTCATCACTAAAGCACGTAATTGTGAGGTTTCCACGCCTTTTCCTCGCAATGTCTGTATCACCTCCGAACCAAGCATATCCGGCAGTTGGTAATCAATGAGAAGAAAATTTGGGGGTATTTCGCTCGTCAATGCTTCTGAAATAAAGGTAATTGCATCTCTTCCGTTGGAAGCAGTGCCTACAACTCGCATAGATACTGATTTTTGTTCAGTATTGGCTTCTGAATCTTGTTTAATCCATGATTCCATTGCGAACCGAATAAGTTCGTGGTCATCTACGATAAAAAGCCGTATTTCTGCCGTTTCTTGCACGTTGTTCTCGCGGAATTGGTGAAAAAGAATTGTCCGGTAAAAACCACTTGGAACAAGAATTTATGCGACAAACAGCCCGTCAATGAACAAATAGCGTTCTCCGGTGTCATAGCAAAATGTCAAAACGTTTGCTCCGTCGGCTATATCGGGAAGTTTCTGTGCAACAGCCGCCAAGGAAGCGCCGGAGGAGATACCAACGAAAATTCCCTCTTCTTTTGCAGAACGCACGGCGTACTCAAACGCAGACTCTTTTGTTACTTGGATTACGCCATCAAGCAAGTCTTTATGAAGGTTTTGAGGAATAAACCCCGCACCTATGCCCTGAATCGGATGCGGAGAAGGCTGACCGCCGCTAATGACGGGCGAAAGTGCAGGCTCAACAGCATACACTTTCAATTTTGGAAAGCGTTCTTTGAGAATTTGTGCGCATCCGGTAATGTGTCCGCCTGTACCAACTCCGGTAATCATGTAATCAAGCCCTTCGGGAAAATCACTTATGATTTCTTGAGCAGTAGTTTTTGCATGAATGCTGATATTCGCTGGATTATCGAACTGCGAAGGCATCCATGCGCCCGGAATTTCCTTCACTAATTCTTCGGCTTGGGCTATTGCCCCTTTCATGCCTTTTTCACGCGGCGTAAGTTCAAAGGTTGCGCCGTAAGCAGCCATAACTCTCCGCCGCTCTATGGACATGGATTCGGGCATAACCAAAATCAATTTGTAGCCTTTCACCGCAGCGACCATAGCCAGACCAATACCCGTATTTCCCGAAGTCGGCTCAATTATCACAGATTTCGGTGTGAGTATTCCGCGCTCTTCTGCATCCTCAATCATTGCTAGCGCAATGCGGTCTTTGATGCTGCCTCCGGGATTGGCTCGTTCCAATTTCATCCACACTTCTGCGGAGGAATTGAAGAGGTTTCGTATTCTTATATGAGGCGTATTTCCTATGGTTGAGAGTATTGTTTGTGCTTTCATGGGTAGAAAATAATATTGCAAAAATACTTTGGCAGATACCGTAGCAAGGCGAAACTTTGCTCTTTTGTCATTCTAATTTAGTCAAATTTTTCAAATTGCTTCATTATGCGAAAAAAATTCTCAAATTACATAATCCCAATCCTCTGTGGCATTAGTCGTATAGCTGTTTGGAGCGGTTTGTACACGAATTTTATTTGTATTAAACACCAACGAAAAAGGGGAAATACTTTGCGTCAGCCAAACATTTCCTCCAATCACACTATTTGCACCAATCACTGTTTGACCGCCTAAAATGGTCGCATTCGAGTAAATCACAACATTATCCTCAATGGTAGGATGCCGTTTCGTTTCAGCAAGGGATTTTTTCACGCTCAATGCACCCAGCGTAACACCTTGATAAATCTTGACATTATTGCCGATTTCTGTTGTTTCTCCAATCACTACTCCTGTCCCATGATCAATGCAGAAACGCTCACCAATCCTTGCTCCCGGGTGAATATCAATACCCGTCGCACTGTGAGCATATTCCGATAGCAAGCGGGGAAAAAGCGGAACATTCTGCACATAAAACTCATGCGCAATGCGGTAAACGGCTGTCGCATGAAATCCCGGATAAGCTAAAATCACCTCTTCGATACTTTCTGCTGCGGGGTCGCCTTGAAAAATCGCCTCCGCGTCGAGCCATAATCGTTCGTAAATGACAGGCAAACGGGCAAAGAACCTTGTAGCAATATCAATGACGCTATTCTCAATTTGTTTTTGATATGGTGTAAGTATTTGGATAAGTTGATGATACATTGCTTGAAGTTGAGCAGAGGTATCCTCTTCGCAACATTCCCTTTGTGCAGAAACGAAATGGGGAAACAGCGCTTGCAATATGCCTTCGGCAAACAAACGAGCATCATTGCGAGTTGGAAGGGTGTTTTGATATTCCAATGCTTTTTGAACAATCGTTGGAACGATAGCGGAGAAGTCAGGTAATACGCTACTTTGAGGCATTTTTATTGTTGAATGATGCGTAATTAATTTCGCCGAACATTGTTGCAATTATTGTTCATTTTATAAGCGAATTTGCCCATTTCCGCGAACTTGCCATTTGTAGCTGGTAATCTCTCGAAGCGCCATGGGACCTCGTGCGTGGAGTTTTTGAGTTGAAATTCCGATTTCAGCACCAAAGCCAAACTGCCCACCGTCAGTAAACGCCGTTGAAACATTTGCATAGACAACAGCCGCATCAACTTCATTGAGAAAGCGTTCCAATACTTGGTCGTCTTCTGAGACAACCGATTCACTGTGCTTCGAGCTGTATTGAGCTATGTGCCGAAGCGCTTCATCAAAGGTTTTCACGGTTTTAATGCTCATTTTGTAATCCAAAAACTCCGTTCCAAAATGTTCATCGCTTGTATGATTCAAAAGCGCGGCAGGATAGTGTTTGTCTAGCCTTTGGTAACTTTGTTCATCGGCAAAAATCACGACATTTTTTGAGGATAATTTTTCGACGAGTTGAAGCGCATCATTTAGTCGGTTCTCGTGGAGAATCAAGGTATCAAGTGCGTTGCAAACGCTTACTCTTCGAGTTTTTGCATTAAAAATAATTTCCGCCCCTTTCTCAACATCCCCACTTTCGTCAAAATAGACGTGAACAATCCCCGCCCCTGTTTCTATCACAGGTACACGGGAATTTTGCCGTACAAAATCAATTAACCCTTGAGACCCGCGAGGAATAATTACGTCCACAAGCCCAACCGCTCCAAGCAAAACACCAGTTGCTTCACGCTCCGGCGGTAATAAATAAAGAGCTTCTTTTGGAATGGAATGTTCCTCAAGCACAGTATTGATGAGGCTTACAACGGCTTCGTTTGAAAAATGAGCATCGCTTCCACCTTTCAAAACGCAGGCACTACCAGCTTTGAAGCATAGCACAAAGGCATCTAAGGTAACATTGGGGCGGGCTTCATAGATAATGCCGATGACACCCATCGGAACACTAACTTTTCTGAAATTCAAGCCGTTTTCCAGCGTTTTTTCTTCTAACGTAATATCCAAAGGACTTGATAAATCCGCAACACTCCGAATATCTGCGGCAATAGCCTTGATGCGGCTTTCGGTAAGCATCAGACGGTCATATTTCGGGTCTTTTGCGTCCATTCTGTCCAAATCTCGCTTGTTTGCAGACAAAATCTCTTCCACAGCGCTTTCTACCTTGCGCGAAAGAGCATGAAGGATTTCTTTTCGTTTTGCCTCAGAAATAAGCGCCACTTGTGGTGAAGCCTTCTGCACGGCTTGAAGATTTTCTTGAATCTTGTTCATTCGATGTGGTTTTAGGGTTTGGGTTCTAGGTTAGAGGTTTGAGGTTTGAGAGAACGGTTATTCTCATTGCGGTATTTTCACTCAAAACTGAGGAAACATCAGGGCTTCAAGAACAAATAATCGTAGTGAATTAGCGGCTTTTGGTTGCTTTTTCCAAGGATTTCTCTTGCCCGGGCAGAATTGTACTGCGCCATGCCGTAACCCAGCGAAGCACCTGAAGTAGAGCCATTTTCCGCAACTATCCGCACAATATCGCCCTTGTCAAAATCCCCTTCAATTCTTGTGATGCCGACAGGCAGCACACTTACGGCTTTTTCGCTTGACACCAAGGCTTTCACCGCGCCATCATTGATAAACACCGTGCCTTTTTCGTAGCCTTCGGCATGAGCCACCCAGCGTTTAATGCCGGATGCGCTTTTTTGGGGTAAAAACGTCGTTCCGACTGTGTTTCCATTGCTTATTTCTTGGAGAATATGCGGTGTTTTGCCATTGGCTATGCGCACGGTAATACCGACCATTGCGAGTTTATGCGCAATTCCAGCTTTTGTGAGCATTCCGCCGCGCCCAAAAGAGGATTTTTCGGGTGCAATAAACCCTTCCAAATTCAGCTTTTTTGTGTCAATCGTGGAAATAAGTTTTGAAGTAGCATCCTTAGGATTCCCGTCAAAAACACCGTCCACATTGGTCAAAATCACCAGTGCCTGCGCTTGAATCATTGAGGAAAGCAAGCCGGAAAGTTCATCGTTGTCGGTAAACATGAGTTCCGTTACCGACACTACGTCATTTTCATTCACAATCGGCACAATTCCTTGTGTGAGAAGCCCTTCCAAACAATTTTGCATATTCAAATAATGCCGTCGGTCACGAAAATCTTCTTTCGTAACCAGCACTTGTGCGCACTGTAAGCCATGCTTGTCAAAAAGTTCCGAATACGTGTTCATAAGCCGCACCTGCCCAACGGCAGCAAGGACTTGACGAGCAGTAATGGTCGGGGTTTTCTCGGGCAATTTCACCACAGCTCTACCCGAACCGACAGCGCCGGAAGAAACGAGAACGACCTGAACGCCACTGGATTTTAGCATGGCAATATCGGCTACAAGCCGCTCCATGACGGCAATATCAAGCAAACCGGAATCTTGGGAAAGAACGTTGGTGCCAACTTTGACAACGAGTTTTTGATATAAAGGTTTCATTGTATGCGGTGTTGTGAAATAATAGCAAGCAAGCAAACATACTATTCTTCACGCTTTCAGGCAAACTCTCATGAAAAATTCTCGCCGAAAACTATCATGGATTTTCTTGGATACTGCAACAAAAAAATTGTATTTTGTTCCCAAAAATCTTCCCTTCAACCCATGATTTGAGGAATACACTATGAAAGCCTTTACTACCAAAACACTAGCATTAATGGGGTTTGTAGCGCTTTGTTGTTCAACAAACAGCTTTGCCCAACGGTATTATCCTGTTTATCCCTCATACTCATATCCTTCGTACTCGTATCCATCGAATTATCCATCTCAAGTACCGTCTTCTACCTATTATTCCTCAATGCCGCAAAATTACTATGCAGACGAAGGTGCGTTGTCGGAATCTGTACAAAACACCAGCGAACTTGGGTTGCGGTACTTAAAACTTTCCAACACCTACCGCGAATCGGGAAACTTCGATATGGCACAATTTTACGCATCTCGTGGGCTGAATCTCGTACGGGGACGTGGAAGCAGATATTGGGAGGCAGTTGGAAACGAGTATTTGGGGTTAATTTATCGTGATGCCGGAGACCGCTTGACAGCACTTGAATACTTGCGCGAAGCAGAGCGTCTTTACCGAACCGTTATCAGCCCAATGCGCTCCGAAAGCAGTCTTGATGCTGTACAAAAGATAGTCAGTGATGTTGATTACGGCTGGCGCTATATTTCTCGCCCTGCCTCCTTTACCTCGTGGTATTCCAATTACAGCACATCCTCCTATATGCCTTCCGGGGTGTATAGCGGAACATCCTCAAGTCGCATTCTTCCTCGTACATATTCAATAGATGTTTTTGAACGGGAACGCCTCATGCGAGCAAATATGCTGCTTCAATCGCAATTATCGGAATTAGAACTGCGTTTGCGCCAACTTGAGCAAATGCCTGCCTATCCCGGTCGTTAAACGGTTTTCGAGGAAAGTAAACACTTCAAAACCGAATATGAAACGTTGTTCCTTCACCCGGCACTGACGAAACCGTCATCGAAGCCCCGTGTTTCCGAATAACCTGCCTTGCAACACTTAGCCCGATGCCAGAACCATCGGGCTTTGTTGTGAAAAAGGGGATAAATATTTTTTCCAACGCCTCAGGTACAATCCCCGTTCCCGTGTCTTGAATGTCAATACAGACTCTCGCTGTTTGGCTTAGGAAAGCGGTGAGAAGTATTGTTCGAGGTTTGTTAGCATCATTAGCGATAATTGCATGAATCGCATTTTGTAGGAGATTGATAAAAACCTGCTCCAAAAGCGCCACGTCGCCGAGAATCTCGACCGAATGAGGTGTAATGCGCTTTTCAAGGGAAATCGACTGTTCCACGAATTGCCGAGCAAAAAGTTGTTCCAGTCGGGCAAAAAGTTCTGCAAGCCGCACCACAGCAAAATCCGGCTCCGGTATGCGCGAAAGTCGGCGGTAATTCTCCACAAATGCCAAAAGACCTTCGCTGCGGCGTGAAATCGTTTCAATGGCGCTCCGAATATCATCAAAAAACTCCGTTTGCTCCCTGTCGTCTTGAGGAATATCCGAACTTAGAAGCCCGCTTACGGTCTGTGCCAGCGAAGTTATCGGAGCTACGGAGTTCATTATTTCATGCGTCAAAACACGAATAAGTTTCTGCCAAGCGCTTATTTCCTGCTCTTCCAACTCGCTCACGATATTTTGTAGCGACACAAGCGTCAATTCTTTCCCCTTTTGCCGAAAATGCGTTTTGCTCACGGCAAGTTGCAAAATTTCTTCATCCAAAACGAGTTTCACCAAGATTGTATCGCCATTGTCGGGGCTTTCGATTGCACGAACAAATTCAGCGTGTTCTTTTCGTAAATTGCGGAGAGATACAATCTGTGAAACGCCGAGTAACCTCCTTGCTGAAGGGTTAATAAATTCAACATTTCCCTCAGAATCGAACGACATAAGCCCTATGGAAACGTGATGCAAAATTGTTTGCAGCGCCAAATACTGTTCTTCTTTTTCCCTGCGAATTCGCTCAAAATCTTGCACCACAGCACCAAATGCTTCCGTTAAATCTTTGAATGATGTCCCCAATCTTGCTCCGGTAGTGATGTTGATGGTATCACCGTAGCGCACTGATTCCAAAAACCTCATCAAATGACGATTTGTCTGCTCTGCGAAATATACCAGCGACCAAATTTGCGCAACAATCACCAAGAGAACAATCGTAATACTCGCATACAAGGACGTAAAGGTAACAAGCCACACGAAGAGCAACATTGACAACGAAACGGCAATAATTCTCAGAACAATTTGCAAACGAAAATTGCCGATAAATGCTAGGGGTTTGCGTGGTGTTCGCTTGTGATTTTGCATTTGGGAATGAAATGTGGTCGGCATGAATAAAGGTGAACTTACAAGCCATATTTTTCCATGCGACGGTACAACGCAGCCCGCGTTAAACCTAGTTCATCGGCGGCATGGCTGACGTTTCCGTTGTGCTTATGAAGAGATTTTCGGATGACCGCTTTTTCGACTTCATCCAAATTCAAATTTTCAACCACCAAGCCATTTCCAGAAGCGCCTTGCGACTGAGGATTTGTGCCGCTTAAAGCAATATCACCGGCATCAATCATCGCAGAATCTGCCATAATCACAACGCGCTCCAAGGTGTGCTGCAATTCCCGAATATTTCCCCGCCAAGGATATTGTTCTAATTTTTTCAATGCAGCAGAAGATAGGCGCATTGCGGGTTTTCGGTATTTTGCCGAATAGGATTGCAAAAAGTATTCCGCCAAAATCGGAATATCTTCCTTGCGGTCACGAAGCGGCGGAATGTGAATTTCGACAGTGTTTATGCGATACAAAAGGTCTTGACGGAATTGCTTCTGTTCCACCATTTCGTACAAGGGCATATTGGTTGCACAGATAAGGCGAATGTTTATGGGAATGGTTTTGCTTGACCCTAAGCGAGTAATGGTGCGGTTTTGCAGCGCAGCAAGCAATTTTGATTGCGCCGGAAGACTGATATTTCCAATTTCATCCAGAAACAATGTGCCACCGGAAGCGATCTCGAAGCGCCCTGCACGGTCTTCTTTCGCATCGGTAAATGCACCTTTCATCGTACCAAAAAGTTCGCTTTCAAAGAGCGTTTCAGGAAGAGCGCCCATATCAACGCCAATGTACGCTTCTTTTGCACGAAGTGAGCGTCTATGCACTTCGCGGGCAATGACTTCTTTCCCTGTACCGTTTTCCCCTAAAATCAACACGTTTGCATCCGTCGCGGCAACTTTTTCAATGAGGGCGCTTATTTGCTGCATTGCCGGAGAGGCAATGATAAAATCTTGGTTCGCGGCAGTGCTTGTTGCAGTGCTGAGGGCTGATTTTAAGGCACGTTCATTGGTTTTGAGCGTTTCGACTTCGCGGCGTGTGCCGGAAAGTTCCATTGCCGCATTGATAGTAGCAACGAGTTTTTCATTTTGCCAAGGCTTCAGAACGAAGTCCGTCGCGCCTTCCTTTATGGCGCGAATAGCAGTGCTGACATCGCCATATGCAGTAAGCATAATCACCGCGACATTCGGGTCAAGAGCGTGAATTTTTTCCAGCCATTCAAAGCCTTCCGCACCGCTTGAAACGTCTTTGGTAAAATTCATATCCAGCAAAATCACATCGTACCGAGTGTTTTTGAGCAGCGCAGGAATGGCTTGGGGATTGGCTTCGGTGTGAATTGTGGCAAAGTGTTGTTTTAGGAGCAATCGCAGTGATGTAAGAACATCGGCGTTATCATCAACGGCGAGAATTGCTCCAAATTTCGTATTTTTCATAGTGCTTTTTGGTTGAACAAAAACGGTAATTCACTAGGTTTTGACGCAGATTGTCATTATTTAACGAATTGCGCAGATTGAAGGCGGTCTTGATGCCTTATGTTCAATACTTGTTTGGGCAAGCAAGCATGAAAATCCGTTTAATCCTGAAAATCTGTGTCAAAATTTATGACAGCAAAATTACCCTCATTGATAAGGCGGAATTATTCACAGTACGGCTACAAATTGTGTTCCAAAGCTGTTTTTGACCGAATTTCGCCCAAATACTGTTCAAAAACGAACACTCGCTGTTCGGATTTGCACAGTTTCAAAACGTAAAATACCGAGAATAGCGCATGAATACTAGCGAAAAAAGTTTGGCATGGTTCTTTAATGGTATCAAGTGTTACAATATTTGCACGAAATCTTTTCGACTTTTCAACCCGAATATCATGGATAAACCAATTCAAAAAAAACGCTGGACGCGGCGCAATATCGCCATTCTCACCGCCGGTGTCCTTTTTACGGGCTTTGTTCTTTATACCGTTGTTTTGGGTGATACCCGCAGTACACTCAATGTGGAGCGTGACAAAATCACGATTTCTGCTGTTGAACGCGGCGTGTTTCAGGAGTTCATACCAGTTACCGGCACGGTTCAGCCCCAACGAACGATTTATTTGGATGCCGTCGAAGGCGGGCGTGTTGAAAAAATCTTCGCTGAAGCAGGTGCAATGCTAAAAGAAGGCGACCCGATTGTGCTGCTCAAAAACTCAACAATGGTGCTGGATGCAGTGAACCGCGAAGCCCAAATGCTCGACCAAATGAATAATTTGCAAAATAGCCGCGTTGCTATGGAGCAAACGCGGCTTTCACTGAAAAATCAGGTCATTGACCTCGAAAATCAAGTTGCCAATGCAAAACGAATTTTTGAGCAAAATGAGATATTGATTCAAAAGCAACTCGTCTCAAAGGAAGAGTTTGAGCGCTCCCGCGACAATTTCGATTTTTTGCGCAAACGCCTCGCTCTCACTTACGAAACCTCAAAAAATGATTCCGTTGTGAGAGTGGCACAAGTAAAACAGTTGGAACACTCCACAGACCGCTTGCAACTAAACTTTACTGTTGTTAAGCAAAACCTTGATAATATGCTCATTCGCTCCCCTATCGCGGGGCAGCTTACGTCGCTTAATTGCGAAATCGGCGAAGCAAAAACAGGTGGTCAGCGATTGGGACAGATAGACGTTGTTGATGCCTTCAAAGTGCGTGTTCCTGTGGATGAATTTTATCTCGCCCGCATCAACATTGGTCAGAGTGGACTTTGCGATATTGCCGGAAAAAGCTATCGTCTTATTATTCGTAAGATTTATTCGGAAGTGAAAAACGGACGTTTTGAAGTGGATATGTATTTTGAGAACACCCTTCCCGACGGCGTAAAACGTGGTCAATCGCTCCAAATACGCTTAGAACTCGGCAGCGAAGAACAAGCAAACCTGCTAACACGCGGTGGCTTTTACCAAAAAACAGGTGGTCAGTGGGTTTTTGTCCTGGATGCAAACGGAAAGCAAGCAATCAAGCGCCAAATCAGGCTTGGACGGCAAAACCCGAATACATTTGAAGTGATTGAAGGTTTGCAAATTGGTGAAAAAGTTGTTACTTCCAGCTACGATACCTTTGGTGATGCAGAAAAATTGGTGATAAAGTGATGTCAATTCACAATCCCCCCGTTTATTGTCCTGCAACCCCATTTGCAAGCGGCTTAAAACGAAAGATGTAATACGGCGCACTTGAGGCAATATGGGATTTACTTTTCATCATCACATCGGGAATATCGCTGTCAGCAATGTACAAATGCCCGTCCCCGCCAAAACTCAGACCGTCGGGCCATCGCATTTTGGGATGCTTGATAAGTGTTTTTTGCTGACGGTCTTTGCCGATGACGTTGATTGCGCCGTCTTCGATGGATGTAACGTAGATATTGTCGTCATTGTCCATTGAAAGCCCGTCGCATTGCGATTTTTTTGCATAGAACTCTACTTTGCCGGAAAGTGCTTCATCACTGAGGTTTGGGTTATTCAAATCACTTGTTCTTGCACGAAAAAGTTTATCGCCAGCCATTGGTCCGAAATAAAGCCATTCGTCGCGCTTGTCGAGTGCAATCGGGTCTAATGCGGGGTGCATCCAGAAAAGCCCTCCAAGCGGGTACATTTTACGCCCTTGTGCATTGATTTCGTAGGGTTCTTCCGTTACTGACGGGTGGCGCTCCAGAACACGCCTTGCTGTACGGGTTTGCGTGTTGTAAATGATGATTGCTGGCTTTTTTGCAACAACACCAATGTCTGCAATGTAAATGAATTTCCCCAATGAATCTATCTGCATATCTTGGATATACGAGCCTGTTCCGGCAATAACCGAAGGCAAAATCACATCGTGAACAAGTTTGTTTGTTTCAAGGTCAAAAGCCATGAGACGCGGCTTTTTTAACCCATGAAAGCCATGGTCGAGTGTCCAAAGGCGATTTTGACGGTCTATGCGAATATTAAAAATGTGGTCGAAATACGGCTCACCGTTTGGACGTTCATGCTGAAAGTCTTCATTCGGATACGGTACAGGCATACCGTTCACGATTTCCAGCACTTTTATATCTGGGCGCGATTCAGCGTGATAGGTGATAAAAAGGCGGTTGTCCTTTGATACCGCTAAATTTCCGGGCGGCTCATTCAGCGTTGCTACTATTTCCATTGCGGATGAAGGAAGAATGGGTGTGGTCGCCAAACTGGAGAACTCTTTGCCCGTGCCTCCAAATAGTGAATAAAAAACGCCGACAAACACGAGTAATAATGCGGCGATGGAAATTCCACCCCAGAGCAAAAAACGTTTCATTGGTTGAGAAAATACTTGTGAAAAAATCGTTGGCTATTTTCCCTCGGAGCGCAAAGCGATTTGCGTCCAAAGACCGCTTAAAAACTCGGTTCCGGCGAAAGCAAGCAAGATGGGTTTTCCCATTCCTAAAGCTACAAGCGCGATAAACGCAATCAGTTGAAAGGTACGCATATACACCGTCCATTGAAAAAACGGCTTCAATTCTGCTCTAGCGGCATTGACGTAATAAAAGCCGAGTACAATAACAGCAATACCTGTTGTGCGCACCCAAATTTCCGTCGTTTCGGGAATTTGAACAATGCTTAGTAACACATTTGGCGCAACAAGTAAAATAGCGCCTTGCAGAAGCATATATGCACCAAATGCAAGGATAGTTTTTGCAGCGTAACTCATGGTATTTATTCCTTTCAAAAAAATTAGTGTGTACGTTCTGACATTGCGCGAACAAGACTGCGCACTACGGCACGCGGCGTATAACGGACGCTTTGAGCCATGACTTTGTTCATCAAGCCATGAACAGCAACAACTTTTCCGCTCATCATTGCTTTGTAGCCATATTCGGCAACATCCTGTGACGTAGGCAGTTTCTTACCTTTGACAAGTTTTGAATCATTCATTGCGGCAGCGTTTTGGAAGCCTGATTCCGTCGGACCGGGGCATAGAGCCGTAACCGTTACGCCTGTACCGCTAAGTTCATTTGCAATGGCTTCGGAGAAGGACAGCACATATGCTTTGGTTGCGTAATACACAGCCATAAGCGGACCAGGCTGAAACGAAGCGGTTGAAGCGACATTTAAGATTTTACCTTGCTTTCGGGCGACCATATCACTCACAAAAAGTTTTGTAAGAGATGTCAAAGAGGTCATGTTGAGGTTAATCATTTCTAATTCTTTTTCCCATTTTGTTTCGGTGAAAAATCCGAAATCACCAAATCCCGCGTTATTCACGAGATAATCAACAGCAATTCCTTTTTGCTTCAATATGCTGTAAATTTCCTGCGTGGAAGCCAAAACGGAAACATCTTTTGCAAGCACCTCAACGCTGATTCCATGAGTTTTCGTGAGTTCTTGTGCGATTTCCTGTAATTTCTTTTCGCTTCGCGCTACCAAGACAAGATTAGTATTGTTTTTTGCAAATACTTTTGCGAGTTCATAACCGATGCCACTTGAAGCTCCGGTTATTAGTGCTGTTTTCGCCATATTCATTCTCCAAATAAATAGATGATTGTAATTTTTGTTAATCAAAAATTTTGATTTTCAAAGCATTTAATT
The DNA here is from genome assembly GCA_025455065.1 of Candidatus Kapaibacterium sp. Taxonomy (GTDB): domain Bacteria; phylum Bacteroidota; class Ignavibacteria; order Kapaibacteriales; family UBA4661; genus PH2015. The sequence continues at coordinate 13,165 of JALONG010000084.1, forward strand.
TCCTGCAAAAAAACTGCTTCTTTTTGAGAAGCAGTTAAGGTTATGAGTTCTTTCGTAAAATTAGAGTATTTTTTTTAACAGAACTGCTCTACAAAGCAATAAACTTAAGGCAGTGCGGTTACAAAGCCGATTTAAGAATAAACGATGAGACATTCGTAAAAAGTCCTCCTGCACGTTGGTGCTGAGGATAACTCACAAAAAAATCCACCGCAGAATATCTAGTGGAGGAGTTAAGAAATTACGATTTTTGAACAAGTTAAGGGCAAAAAACCTCACAAATTCAGACTAGACAAGGGCAACCTTGATTAACCCCAATGATAATGACTGTGAATTATTCATCATTTCTCAATGATTGCGCAACTTTACGAAAGTATGCGATAAACTGCTCCTGCTCTTTTTCGTTCAAGGCTTGAAGCATACTCGCACTAAGCCGGAGAAAACTATCAACTTCCATTTGGTAGATTTTTCGCCCTTTATCAGTAAGCAATACTGTTACAATTCTGCGATCTTTATCGTTTCGTTCTCTACTTACTAATTTTTT
>JALONG010000041.1 GCA_025455065.1 Candidatus Kapaibacterium sp.
GGCTTCATGGCAAAGAACATGGGCTGTGAAACAAGTGTTTATCGGCTAATCTACGCAACTTTATACAAATAAAATCACTAACCTTACATTTTGTCTAATCATAATATCGCTCATTACATGATGACTTTAGGTATCATTTCAATTTATTGCTAAAAAGCTGGGCTGCAAAGAGAAATTAACGATACTCCGCCTCACGCTTGGAAATACTCACCAGTGTTTCCTCAAAAGACTTACGGTTGCTGCGTTCTACAGGAGAAGGTACTATCACCACCGACCAAGTTTTATCGGCACTTCAGGATAGCAACCGAGAATATTCGACCGCATATAACTTCCCTTCGAGCTAGATTTCATCAAGCCTTCGTATTCTTTTTGCCCCACATCGCTGTAACACCAAACCTTGCCTGAATTATACAAAACGTCCATTTCCTTGGTTTTCGCATTATAGCGCACTGCCTGAATCATACTGGAATCAACGGGGATAAACGTGTTTTCGTTAGTTGCTTTCGTTGAAGATGAAGTTTGAGAAACGGGTTTTAATGCAGCCTTGGAAGCCGCTTTTTTGCTTGATGTTGGCGGTGGGGTACTTTCTTCTTCGTCATCGTCGTCATAACCAAGTTCTTTCTTCACTGCTTCTTCAACAGCATCAAAGAGCGCGTTAATGCTTGGGTAGCTATTTTTTCCCTCCCAAAGCATACCACCCTCGTCAAGGACTCGTGCCATAGAGCGGCTCATATCATTTGCGCCAAGTTCAATCCAGCCGCAAGTGTCTATCCATTCAGCTATTGCCGGATAAAGGTCTTCAAAGGTTTTGGTTGATTTTGCCATAGTTGCTCAAAGAAAGTTGTGAATAAAAAAAATAGCCCAAACTTCTGCGCACCGCTTCAAATCAGACACTCTGACACATAGAATGTCCCTTCGCACCGCAACATTTCTTGAATTTTTTCTTGCCGTCCAGCGGACACGGGTCGTTGCGCCCGATTTTAGGCTCTGCGCGAACCAGCGTTGAAGAGCTTGCAGACAGTTTTACCATACCTTCGGGCAGCCCTTTGGAAACTAGTGCGGGGGAGTCAAAAGCTGGAATTGGTCGTTCCTGATAAAACGTTTTGTCAATCCATTGATACGTTTCGGCAAGCGGTCGTTCAGGTAGTAGCTCAATATCAAGAATGGCTGACGAATCAGCCATACATCGGCGAATTGTCGAAACATCAATAATGCCCGGAAATGCCTTATACTCGGCGAAGAATTGTTCTATTTCCGGCAAAAGTTCGATGTACTGCACTATTGCCAGATGCGAGCAAACCATCGCGGGAAAATCTTCGTCTCCGTCGGAAAACCACAGACCTTTGAAAGTTCTTGAATCATAGAGTTTCTGCTCTTCTTCAAAAGTTTGGTGGATGTCAGAGGTAAGATAACTCCGAAAAAACTTGACGACATGTTCACGATTTTCGGGGTACAATTTCCCCAACCAGATGGCAGCCTGAGAAAAGTGAAGTCTTTCAAATTTGTTACGTTGCGTATCTTCAAAAGCCTCTAGCATATCCTCAAGGTTATGAAACCCGCAATGTATGAGAGCATAATCCAGAACAGCAAATTTTACATCACCCAAGAGATCCATAATACCATCTTGTGGCATCTGTGTGAATGTGCGAATTGTCGAGAACGCTGTATGCGCCTTGAGTTCACCTAGTATGAGCAAAGCATGAATAATTCCATTGCCATAATCTTCCTCAATATTTTCTAATATCGCATCAAAATTTTCCGTACCAAAATTGATAAGCAATTCCAAATCAGGGATAATCGCCTCGCCAAGCCCGATGATTTCTTGCACACGCTGATATGCTTCAGGTGTGTATTTCAACGTAAACAACTCGGCAATTTCTGCATGATGAAAATTGGGGGCAAGAACATTCATAGCGCTCAACGGATTGAAAAAGTGTAAAAAAGTGTGAAAAAAAATGCAAAAACAACGTCAATTTCACCAAATAACCATCAGCCCACAAGCCGTTTCATTACTTTGCCGGCAGGACATACACCGCTCCGTGCATTTCATAACCCGGCAACACTACTTCGCGGTCAAAGACCAAGCCGCATTTCTCCATAACCCGCGTCGAAGCACGGTTTTCGGTGAGTGCCAGCGAAACGATTGCTTTTGTGCGCTCTTCGAGCAATGCCCTCCGCACAAGTTCCCGTGCGCCTTCGGTGGCATATCCCTTACCCCACGCGGCATGGTGAAATCGGTAGCCGATTTCTACCTCACCAGCCTTGTAACCAGCTTCGTTGGCAAAACGGTAATCCGGCGCGGGACGCAGCAAAAACCACCCCAAAAACGCGCCCCTTTCGAGCTCTTCCGCAGCCCAAAAGCCATAGAGCGGCGATGAATCCTTGTTGTCGAAGTATTTGGGATACAGTACCGCAATAAATTCTTCATAGCCTTCCGGCGACGTTGCTATCGGCATACCGATATACCGCAAGACATCCGTATCTGCGTCCAACGCGGCAAGTCGTGGTGCGTCTTCGAGGGTTAAGGCGCGAAGATTGAGCCGAGAAGTTTGGAAAAGTTGTCGCATGGTATTGTGAATAGTGGATGAGCAAATCTACTCTTTTTCAGACTTACCCCAAAAAGAAAAGCCCTGTAATGCTCTTGATTACAGGGCTTTGTGTAGAGGCAAGATTAGTCAATTACCTCCACTTGCAGATAACTCGCATTGTCCTTCGCATGATAAACGCGGTGCGTCGCTTTTACAAAATCTTCCGCATTCGCTTTGTAAATGTTTTCCACGAATTTCTGCGGATTGCGGTCAAAGGCAGGAAACCACGTGCTTTGTACCTGAATCATAATCCGATGCCCTTTTTTGAACGTGTGCATTACGTCCTGCAAACGGAAGGTTATTGGCGTGATTTCGTTTGGTTTGAGTGCTTCAGGTTTCTCGAAGCTATTGCGGAAACGTGAGCGCATAATTTCCGAACGCACCATTTGCTGATACCCGCCCAAAACGATGTTTTTATGCGGCATATAGGCATGATTCGGTTCATAGCCCGGATAGACATCAATCAATTTCACAATCCAATCGGCATCCGTGCCGCTTGTCGCCACTTTCAGTGCAGCCGTGATTTCACCACCGAGCGTCATATCTTCGGTCAGCGTGTCGGTCTGAAACGTTAGCACATCAGGGCGCTGCGCGGCAAAACGTTGATCCTCGCTCATATATTTGCGAAAGACAAAGCCCAAAAGTGTTGTGCGGTCTTCGGTATAAGGGACGGGCTTCGCGGGGTCGCTCACATATTCGCTAAATTGCTGTTTTGATGCGCTGTCCGGCGGAATTTGCGCGAGCCTGCCGTTATCGTGAAAATAGAGTTTCGTTTGCTTTGCCGTTTTAATCGGATATTCACCGAAGGTGCGCCAGAGTTTTTTACCCGTATCGAACATATATGCTTCCGGCAAGCCCGATTTTCCATCGCCCGATTCTTTCAAGAAATGGCGGAAAAATTTTGCTTCAATCTCGCGCTGGTAAAAGGTGGAAACGCTGTCACCGAAGTAAATGTGATTGTGCAAATGATGCCCCTGTTCACGCGCCCAGTCGCCATGACCGAAGGGACCCATAACGATAGTGTTATACGTGCCGGGATTATTTTTCTCCAGCGTTTTGTAGATATTGAGCGGTCCATAAAGGTCTTCGGCATCGAACCAGCCACCAACAATCATCACCGCGTGTTTCACATTTTTCAAATGCGGAAGCAAATTACGTTTTTGCCAGAACGCATCATAATTGGGATGTTCTACCATTTCATTCCAGAAAAAATTGTCCTTGTAAAATCGCTCTGTTGCGTTTTTGAGTGGACCAATATCCTGATGAAATTGCCAGCCATCGAATGTCCCAGGCTTGATAATCGAGTACCAAGGCTCAGTGACAGGCTTTGTTTTCTGTACGCCAAATACCGGATATGCCATAAAATATCCCAGCGTCATTGCGCCGTTGTGGTGAAAATCATCAAAGAAAAAATCGGCAATCGGCGCTTGTGGCGAAGAGGCTTTCAGCGCCGGATGCTGCGCCAATGCACCTGCTATGGCATAATAGCCCGGGTATGAAATGCCCCATTGCCCAACGCGACCATTATTGAACTTTACGTTTTTAATGAGCCACTCAATCGTGTCGTAGGTGTCGGAACTTTCATCCACATCTGTTTTTGCCTTTTTGTTCGGGATTTGGGGAGTCATATTTGTCCACGTACCTTCTGACATCCAGCGTCCGCGCACATCTTGATACACAACGATATATTTTTCCCTCATCATCCATCGGCTTGGAGACACGAGTTTCTCGTACTTATCCGCGCCGTATGGCTCTACGCTGTAACAGGTACGCTGCATGATAATCGGGTATTTATTAGTCTCGGAAGCATCTTTCGGTGAGTAAATCGTTGTAAAGAGCTTCGTACCGTCGCGCATGGGAATATAGGCTTCCGTTTTCACGTAATTATTCCGCACAAAGGCGGAATCTTCGTTTATCGTTGGTGATTGTGCAAATACGTGTGTTGAAGCCATAACGCAGGCAACAACACAGCCCCAAAAAACAAGAAAAAATCGGTGCATAGCAGGGTTAAAAATGGTGGGAAAGAAAAGAATTGAAGAAAGCGCAATATAGGAAAAATTGTGCGAAACAGGACTTGCAATCACAGACTTGGAAACACGCCGTTCTTTCGGTATATTTCCAAGAAATATATTGTTCCACCATTCCCCAAACGGCTATGGTCAGCACCAAAGCATCCCCCGCCACTGACACAGGATACCGCATAGACCCTGATTTGGAGCCGGATTTGAGCCATATTGAAACGGAGGACGAAACGCCTGTGGATAACGTTATTGCAGAACGCCAGCACAGACTCTTGGTTGAAGCCCTCTATGCCGGCTGGAATACCGAGGAACCCTTTGTTGCCATGACAAACGTCGGTTTATTTTACGGTGTCAAGTTGCCGCCGCTTGTACCGGATATGCTTCTCAGCATGGGCGTAACTCCGCCGCCGCATTTGAGCGATTACACAGAGAAGCGTAACCGTGCCTACTTCATCTGGGAATACGGCAAAGCGCCGGATTTGGTCATTGAAGTTGTATCGAATTTCAAAGGCGAGGAACTGGGCGAAAAACTCACGAAATATGCGTCTTTGGGGATCGAATACTACGTTGTTTATGACCCCTTGGAAGAATACGGCAAACCTCCTTTGCGAGCATTTGTACGCCATGCACGAGGTTATACGCTGCTCGACGAAGCCGTATTCCCCGAAATAGGCTTGCGCTTGGGAATGTGGTATGGCACCTATCAAGGCATTGAAGGCGAGTGGCTGCGCTGGTTTACCGCCGATGGAGAACTCATCGTCAATGCTGAAGAACTCGACGACCTTCTCACGCAAGAACGCGCTTTGAACAAACGTACCCAAGCCGAACTTCTCGACCAACGCAAACGCGCCCAACAAGCACAAAAGCGCATGGAACAAGAACGGCAAAAAGCTGAACAAGAGCGACAAAAAGCAGAACAAGAACGGCAAAAAGCTGAACAAGAGCGACAACGCGCCAATGACGCTGAAGCCCGTGCCGAAGCACTTGCAGCAAAACTTCGTGCGTTGGGAATTGAACCCTAGAAACCAAAAAAGATACAACAAAAAAAGGTCTGACCTTGTGTCAGACCTTTGAGAGAAATACGAAAAAAGAGGAGACCCCAATGAAGACGTTCAATTATGGAACCCGCACCACTGCTTGTGTTTGGCTTTTTCCCCCGACGCTCACGCGGCAATAATACACACCGCTTGGAAGTGTTTGTACGTTTGCTGTTACAGTGTGTTTTCCTGCTGGAAACCGCTCACGGTCTTTGATGACAAGTACAACGTTACCCAAAGCATCGTGAAGCGTAACGGAAGCCTCAACAGTGCGGTCTGTGGTGATGGAAATGTTGGTTTCTTGGCGTGTTGGTTGGGGAAAGGGACTGCTGATGTTTAACCCTGAAATCTCTGCCTCACGCCCTACACTGACGGTTGTAAGCGGCATTGACCACAAACCGCGCCCTGCTGAAAGCGACGCAAACAAATGATTGTTAAACACATAGATTGCGCTCACAAAATCGTCTTCTATGGGCAAATTTTTTGTCAATGAGTACCATATTCCCCATTCACCATTATCACCAAAAAATATCCCTTCCCCGTCCACAGCCGCATATATACTTGCATTTGCACCCTCTGCAAGAGCAATAACTCTATCCACAAGTTTCCCTTGCAAGCCGATATTACGCCACGTTTTGCAATTATCGTTGCTGAAATAAATGCCGTTACTCGTGCCTGCAAACACACTGTTTCCCACAATATGAACGCTGAACACCTGAAAAGCGTCAGCAATTCTGCGGTCTTGCCATGTTCTGCCAAAATCTTCGCTCACGTAGATATTGCCACGACGAACACCGTTATTCGATGACGGCGCAATCAGCACATTCGATGCCGTTTTGTGCAGCCCGCTAAATTCCGGCACTGTCGTCGGCATACCTGTTCCGAAGCGCACCCATTCTGCTTTGTGGACGCTCGTGCGATACACACCGCTTGGCTGTAAACCAAACGCATTTTCTACCGCAGCAAACAATGTGTCGCCAATTTGCACAACACCGCCCACAAATGCTTGTGTTTGAAAGCCCTCATTGAAGCGTTGCCACGTCCTGCCGCCGTCGGTACTAAGGCAAACGCCGCCTCCGCGAAAGCCCGCCCAGAGCCTGTTTCTGCCTTCAGCGAAGCCGCTTACGTCAAAGGTCATTTCGTACAACGATGAATTAACACGATACCACGTTTGTCCGCCGTTATCACTTGCCCAAACTCCCGTGTCTTCGCTTGCCGCAAAAAGTTTGGAGCTATGCTGGGTGATAGAAAATATGCGGTCTTGCGGGCTTTCAACCCGCCGCCATTGTGCAAAAGAGAGTTGCGAAAAAATGATGCTCAAAAAAAGAATGAGCAATACCACGAATGTCTTGATTCTGTGCATGGTTGTAAGAAAAATTGTATTGAAGATTGAATTTCTTTATACCCTCTGTTACTGAAGATGTCGTTACTATGATTCTCTTTTACGAGCTGAAACAAAGGCTGTTGCTCCATTTTGCCCACACTTGAACGAAAAAAATGTTGTTCTAACAAAAGCCGCACAAGCGAGATTTCATGCGGCTTACAAGAGGCTTTATTTTGTTATTCGACTCTACGAAATTCATACCCGTCTGCTTCAACAAAAGCATCTACAAAGAGCGTAAACCCCTTCACCACACCATTTTCAATACTCAAAGGAAATTCGACAGTGCCAAACATCGGATGATTATATTGACACTTCAGGTGATGATTTTCCGGCATTGTAAGAACACCTTGAAGAGTAGGATGATGCTCCAATCGAAGAATGATTGAGTTACCCGTTTGTGTTATGAAGGCTTTTCCGTAAGAATCGCATGAATACACGCCTGTCATGGTGCTGAGAGCGAGTGTGGTATTGTTCGGAACGTTTTTCACTATTTTTGTCTCTCCGCCTGATTTTATCGTACCTTCAGCCTTATTTTTCTTGCGTTCATTCCTCCTTTTGAAAAATTCCTCTGCATAATCGGGTGCTGAAACGTTCAAGAAAGCATCAACGATTTGCCACGATAAAAGTTCATGAAACACATGAGCATCGGAATTAGTCAAAACCGCTATACCTAAACGTTCAGAGGGAATCATACATATCTTCGTCAGCACGCCCGAATACGCCCCATTATGACCAAGAAGTTCTTGTCCGCGATATTGCATAATTTCCCAGCCGAGACCGTATGTTTTCAGATAGAGCCGTTGGTCGGCAGCTTTGCTTTTGCCAATAATCGTGTAACTACGCCACATTCGCTCAATCGCTTTTGCAGGAATCACCTCTTTACCACCATGAAGAGCATTATTGAGCAGAACATTCATCCACGTCCCCATATCGCTAATGCTCGCAAACATCCCGCCATACCCGCGAGGTTCTATCTTTTCTTTCGGCACTGTAACAAGGCTATCGTTCACGAGAGTATGTCCCGCCGCGACATCGGCATCTTGCTCAATATCTCGCGCTTGCACAAATGTTCTCGTCATTTGGAGCGGGTTCAGCATCCGTTCCTGAAGAAATTCTTGCCACGTGAGGCCTGATGCAGGCTTGAAAACTGCCTCCGCCAACAAAAAACCAAAATTTGAATAGCCGAATCGTGTGCGAAATTGATAGGGTGGTTTCAACATGGCAAACTTTTCCAGCATCTGTCGTGTAGTCATGGAAGATTCTGTATTGAGGAAATCGCCCTGAAACGTCTTCCATCCTGAACGGTGCGAGAGAATATCCGTCAGGGTAATTTGCCGACCGTACAGCGAATCGTTCATTGAAAAATACGGCACCCAGCGCATCAACTTATCATCAAGAGAAAGTTTTTGCTCTGCTTCCAGCATTGCCATTGCTGTTCCAGTAAACGTTTTGGTAATGGAAGCAATCGGAAAAATCGTCCTGGGAGAAATACTCTTGTGTTCAGAACACTTTTGCTTTCCATATGTTTTCATCACAATGACTTTGCCGTCTTTCACCACACAGAGCGCAAGCCCGGGCATCCGAAATGCCTGCATATTACGCCGAATGTAGCTATCCAAACTGTCACTAATAAAAGTCGGTATCTGCTGTGCGCTGACGATACTTGGCATAAAAATGAGAAACAAGAATATTCTTGCACATAACACTCGCAATGAGGTTCTTGATAAGAAATTCATAGATAAAAGTTGAAATAAGTGGAACAATATGTTCATCGGTAAAATGTCATTCGGATTTTTGAGACAAACACTCAAAACGCCCAGCCAATACTCGCCCCAAGAGCATAGCCAAAGCCGCTTGCAGACAAGGTAGGATTCCCAAGAAAACCCTGAACACGGCGCGGATTACCGATAAACGCCGATGCAATCACATCGCCCACATAATACGGCATCACGCCCACACGCAGCATAAAACCACTCTCCAGAGAGCGATACCGATAGCCGATAGTGGAAGTGGGAATAAAACTTGCGCCGGCAAAAGTTATCTGCTCATTCGAGCCAAGTTGCCGCGCTTGCAATGCACCCACAAACATCGTTGTTCCAATGCCCAATTCCAATGCGTGAGACTGACCAAAAAGATAATTCAGCATAAGAGGCATAGGAATACCAGCCACTTGTACATCCCCACCGCCGCTTTGCACCTGACCTGCAAGCACACCTATTCCTGCACGGAAGTACAGCGATGGTGCGACTTCCCGCTCGTAATTGAGTGAAAACGTGAGTGCGTTGCCGTTCCCTTCGAGGAAGACAGCATTGGTACGTGCGTTTAATGGCTGTACGACTGATGTTTGTGCTTGCGCTGATTGCGTTTGTGCTAAAGTCGAACAAACAGTGAGAATAATCACAAACACAATCCAAAAGCTGATGAATACTGCTTTTGAGCGTAGGGTGCGAATGAGTGGTTGCATAGTTGTTTTCGATTGTTGGAAAAAATTGTTTCCGAACAATACGTGGCGCATTTTTTCGCGTTGCTCCATTTTGCCCACAGGAAATAAAAAAAGCCGCATGAGCGAGATTTCATGCGGCTTTGCAAAGCAAATTATTAACTATTCACTGCGGATTATAGCCGCTTTGCGTCAAAAATTCTTGCGGGTTTTTCATGCTCATGATCTCACGCAGAGCCTTGTGTTTGTCGGTCGCTTTGGCGTAGTATGCTTCCGTAATTTTGTAGCCGATGTAATAGCCTAAATCTGCGGGGCGACCGACAGAAGCATTCGCATTGTAGAGCCATTTGCTAATATCCGTACCGTTCATTTCCCGCGAAAATTCTTGCCAAAGCTCCTTTTGACGCGGGTTTCCGTACTCCTTCAAATGCTGATTGATATTTTTTTCGGTAAACAACTCCGCAACAAAATCTGCACTTCCTTCTTGAAGTGCCTTGCCAAGCAGCGTATTTCCATAGTTCATGCCAAAATGCGCTTGCTCAATGTGAATGAGTTCGTGAGCAATAATCACAGGCAAATCGCTTATCGGCTTGGTTACTGCTTTGTGCCAATCCCCAAGTTCTTCGGTCGGCGTGGAAGCATCACGCCCAAAGAGTTCCGTACCGATAAGAATGGAGTTGTTCGTAATTGTCCCGCCCGTAGCCATGCTGCCCATCATCAAATACACATCCGAAAAAACGGCATCGGGAAACATCCGTTTGAATTTGGCGAACAAACGCTGCACTTCCGTACCAACGCTTGGTGCTTGGAGAGTGAAGGGGCGTATCGAAGCGAAATAACGCGGTTTTGTGCGGACGACATTAGCGAGCGACGTAGGATTGACGCTGGATGCGCGGACACGCACGAAGTCTTTCAGACCGTTACTAGCTTTGCCGAAATACAACGTTTCAAAATCGGATGCCTTCGCGCCCGCATCAAATGCAGCCCAAAAATTCACAATGTCGCTGCTGACAATGCGAGCGTTGGTTGGGTCTATGTGTAAAGTTCCGGCTTGGGAAGGACCGAGCGAAAACTGAGGATTGGAGCAGGAATACAGAGCAATACTTACCGCCACAATACTCAGAATACGAAGAGTGGTGTGATTTGATAAACGCATAAATGTTGGAAATGAACATGAAAAGTAATGACGATTCAATTCAAAAAAAGAACGCAGCCTACAATTCGTTACAGCAAACGCTTTATCGCCAAAAGCGTCATATCATCGTACTGCGCTTTTGCGCCCTGAAACGTGTGGACTTTTTCGACAATACCCTCTAAAGCCTCTTGGGGACTTGTTTCCGGCAGAGCGTCCATGATTGCCGCCCAATACCGATTGTTGCGAAATTCTTCGGCGTGTTCGTTTTTTGCTTCTGTGATGCCGTCGGTATTCCAAAAAATCATTGCTCCCGGCTCAATGGTGATGCGGCTTTCGCCTGTTTTTGCCGCAAAGACCTCTTCTGAACCAAAATTGCAGGCGATTCCGTCCGTGCGAAGCTGCTCCAAGGCTCGCTCGTGGGGATTCCATTTCACGGCGGGGTCGTGTCCTGCCGAACTAAAAGTGAGCGTATGCCGCTCTGCATCAAGCACAGCGATGGTCATTGTTACAAAATCCCTTCGTGTCATGCTCTGACGCGCCATTGCGTTAGCAATTTCCAGCACACGCTTGGGCGAAATTTCCGCCGCTTCCTCCAACATCAAGTATTTAACCTGTGTGCGGACGGTGTTCACCATTGCACTCATAAAGAGCGCGGCGGGCATTCCTTTTCCCGAAACATCCCCAATCACCAGCAAATATCGGGTCTTGCCAAGGGGTAATACATCGTAAAAATCGCCGCCGGCCTCTTTTGCCATGCTGAGAAATGCCGCAATGTCGTAGCCCGGAATCTGCGGAAAATCCTTTGGAAGCATCGTTAATTGGACGCTTGCCGCCATTTCCATTTCTTTTTTCAACCGCTCCATTGTGGTCATCCGCTCCACCAAAAGCGCATTTTCAATCGAAATCGCCATTTGGCTACTCAGCATCGTCAATATCTGCACACGGTCTTCCGTAAACGCGCCTGCAATCAAGCTATTCTCCGCATACAGCACACCAAGCACTTTTCCCTGATTCTTGACCGCAAGCGCCAAGACCGATTGTATGCGGTGTTCGCGGATGTAGGAATTGTTCATATAAGCGCCTTCCGCCGCAGCATCGCGTAAAATCACGGGTTCGAGGCTTGCAGCACAATGCTCGATAACACTTTTCGGCAAACGCTCTTCCGTGCCTAGCGGTGAATGGGCAAGCACCGTCATTTCGCCGGACACGCTCAATTCGGCTTGTACAAAGAGTTCCGCCTTATGCGCCGCATTGGGGCGCTCTTCCGCAAGAAGCAGTACCACACGCTGCGCACCGGAGCTTTCCGCCGTAACACGAAGCATTTTCTCCAAAAGGCTTGGTAATGCTATTTCTCCGGCGATTGCTTGCGAAGCCTTCATCACTGCCAGCATATCGAACGTTTCCTGTGAAGATGGTTGAAAATTCGTGGCGGCAACAGTGCGAGAATCAAGCAATGAAGCGGTTTTGAGGGGTAATTCTTGCATATCATCAACATATTCGCCGTACTCGCGTCGCATCATTGCTTGCAGCGCAAGCGCACCCCATTTGCCATAAAGCGAGTATGCCTCACGCAAGTATTCACGAGCCTTTGCGGCATTGCCCGCTTGGTGCATCCACATTCCTGCCCGTTCTGAAATGAGCGCCTCATCACCAAGAAAACCATAGCTCCGTGCAGAAATAACGGCTTTTTGAAACCAAAACTCTGCTTCGTCAGTATTTCCGCCGTGTGCGAGGTACTCTGCTTGCAAACATTGGTAACGGTGATGAAACATTTTTGACCACCCCGCCCAACGTTCCAGCGTTTTCAAAACGCGCAGAAACTTCCTCCAATACCGCTTTGTACCTTGTTGCACAAGCGAACTGTATGCAAGCCCCAAATACAAATGTTGCCAATGGTAAAGGCTTGAAACAGTGCCTGTATCTCTGTGTTTATTAAATTCCCGATGAAATTCTATCGCTTTGTCATACTGATGCGCCAACAAAGCTAAGTGCAGCTTATGACAATACGAATACCCCAGAATCAAGGAATTATTCTTTTCAAAACAAATACGAAAACGGTCTCGTTCTAAGAAAAATTTTCCGTCAAGTGTACTAAATTCGCTCCACGTTGGCTCCGGCTCTTGCAATCGCATCATCACGTGATACCACAATTCACTAGCATAAATGCTTATTTCAATACGTTTTTTGTGAACCACAAGAATTTTTTCATGAATGATGCCCGCCAATTCTTGCAAGGGCATCGTACTTTGCAATCCTTCAGCTGAGTAATGCAGCGAGCAATATGTGGCTTCCTCTTCCACACCCAAGGCAAAAAGATTCTGTTCCCACGTGATTATTTGCCGCATATTATCCGATGGAACAGCGTACCAATAACCCGTTGTAGCGGCAAATGAAACCAGACCTCGCAAAACATCCGGATGTTCCTCGCCATCGTGCTGCGCGTAATACATACCAGCCTTTAAGCATCGGTCGGCAAGAAGATTATTGGAAAAAAGTGAACGCATGATGATACCGGCAATAAACATAAAGTACCCCGATGCAGGATTCAAGCCATGTTTCAAACTAATCTCGCATCCAAAATACACAATCGTCGGCAACACATTTTGTGCCACAGCAATAGCAGGCACGGTAAATCGCCGAAGAATACTCATTACTTCTTGTTTCTCCTCGGACGGCGTTTGTTGCTGCCCCGCGTTTGGGTGATGTTGTAGCAGACCAATAACGCCCCGCAGTTTCAGCAAGAATATTCCGGCTGTGAATTTTGTGGGATTATGTGGAAGTTTTACCCCAAACATCGCCAAAAGCCGCTTCCCCACAGCAACCGCGTCGGCATAGCGTCCTTCGGCAGAATACGCCTCAATCTTCACTTTTTCTCCTTGCACTCGGTCAATGAGGGTGCGCCCGTATTGCATGAGTGCGGCGCTGTAATGTTCCAGAAGCGCCGAGTTTTCGGTGATATAACCCACCTCAGCCGCAATAATGCTTGCTTCGCGCATGGCTTCATAGTGCGTTTTCCAAAAACCGTCGTGCGAACACTCCCCGAAAACCCTGATATACTCTGTCGCTGCCCCATAGACCGCATTACGCTTGGCTTTGCGGGCAGCAGCAAGATTGAGCAAGGAGAGATATTCCCGCTCATCTGCACTTTGAACAAGGCTCAGAGCCTTGTTGTACTGCCCAAGCATCGCAAAAAGCATTTCCTCTCGTTCCTCTTCGCTGAATGTAGCACGGAGCAAACGGGCAATCTTCAAATGCAAAGTATCACGCTCGAAGGCAGGAATCATGCTGTATGCAGCCTGTTGTACGCGGTCGTGAACGAACTCAAAAACGGTTTGAGTATTATTTGTTTGAGTATTATTTGTTTGAGTATTATTTGTTTGAGTATTATTTGTTTGAGTAATATGAGTTTGAGTATTCTGCTTGGTATCACTCAAACACCTCACCAAACCTGCATTTTCAGCCTGTTGGAGAATGTCTTTCACACGCTCCGGCGCACTTTCAGCGATAATGCTCAAAACCTCAACATCAAAACGATTTCCCACACACGCCGCCAAAAGCAAGATGCGCTGCGCCTCTGCGGGAAGTTCTCTCATGCGCTCAGACAGTAGTTCCACAACATTTTCTGCAAGGCTCACCTCACGAGCGGCTTCAATACGCCATTTCCAAGCATATTCTTTTGCGTCAAACCAAATTGCGCCCGCACGATGCAAGGATTGGAGCAGTTGCACCAAAAAGAGCGGATTTCCATGCGTTTTTTCAAAAAGAATATGTGCCAAACTCTTGATTTCATGAGGCTTTTGGGAAAGTGTTTCGGCAACCAACAAGGACACCTGTTCTTCAGTCAATGCGTGAATTTCTGTCCGCACCGTTGCGATGCCCTCAAATTCAAGGCGTGAAGCGGTTTTCACAAACTTGTGTTCTGCATCAATTTCATTATTGCGAAAAGCACACATCACAAGGATTGGCGCGGTTTCGTGGCATTTCAGGATATTGCCCAGGAGTGCCATTGTTCCGGCATCTGCCCACTGCATATCATCCCAAAACAGCACGAGTGGATGATCCTTTTGAGCAAGCACACGGACAAACTGCTCCACAACAAGGCGGAAGCGGTTTTGCGATTCCTGCACACCTATTTCCGGCACGGGAGGCTGCTCACCGAGAATGCGCTCCAACGGAGGAAAAGCACTCGTCAGCACACGCCCGTTATTGCCGACAGCCTCCAAAATACGCGCCTTCCACGCCTTTACTGCTTCTGCGCTTTCGCTCACAAGAGCGTGGGCAAATGCTTCCATGCACTGTACAAAGGCTCCGTAGGGAATATCGCGCTTCACTTGGTCAAATTTGCCGCTCAGAATTATTGCTTTAGAGTGAGGTTTGACGGGGCTTGCAGGAACATTCTCGCTCATTGTTCCTTGCTGAATTGTGTTTTGATGAATTGTGTTTTGATGAATTGTGTTTTGATGAATTGTGTTTTGCAATTCCCGCACAAGGGCAGATTTTCCCACTCCGGCAGAGCCTCCAAGCAAGACCAGATGAGGCTTTCCGCTTGCCGCCGCATGATAAATTTTCGTCAAAATGCCCAGTTCCTGCTCACGCCCGATAAGGCTTGTGGGAATGGAAAAAAGAGAACTGCGGTCAAGTGAACCCACAACGAAACCACGTAACGAAGCCGTTTTCTGCCAACGTTCTCCACATTCTTGCAATTCTCGTTTCAGTCCTTGTGCGCTTTGGTAACGGTCATCAGGATTTTTTCTGAGTAGTTTCATCACCATCTGCGATAATTCTTGCGGCACTGCCTCATTGACCACATTTGGCGGCACAGGTTCAACGGCAATATGAGCATGGAGAATTGCAAGCGAATCAGGAAACTCCAAACCCGCTTCAAATGGTGCTTTTCCGGTAAGTAACTCGTAAAAAATGCAACCAATCGCGTATAAATCCGTTCGGAAATCTACCCCGCGTTGCACTCGTCCGGTTTGTTCGGGGGCGCAATAGCGCACATCGGGAGGCAGCACAGATGCTTGTGTTGATGTGGTTTGTGCAGTAGTGTTGTCGTCGCTCATGCGTAATGCGTGAGCAAAATGCAGGAGGAATATATCGGAAGAACTAAGGCTGGATGAGGCTTCTGAGGCACGAAGCGAGCAAAGAATATGCTCCGGCATAAAGGAACAATGAACGATGCGGGCGGAATGAAGAGCTTCAGTACATTCGGTAACGGCTTGCATCAAAGCGAGTATTTGTGCTGTGTTCAGTGGGGCACCATGACGAGAAAACTGACGCGATTGTTGTTGCTCATGCAGCTTTTTTTGCCGATGCAGCACATCCCGCAACGTGCGCAAGCCCTGTTCCAGCGATGGAGGGACGTTCATCACCAAGGCTAATTCGCCGCACACTTCCTCAATTCCTCGCACTTCCGGCATACACGGCAGGGCAGCATCACGCATAAGAGCAAACTCATTTGCAAGCAATGATGCGGCATTTGAGGCATGAATGATTTTGTACAAACAATCGAAATGCTCCTCCTCACGATGCCGTCGAAAGAGCGTCATATCCGTCGTTTGCAGCAAAACCTCTTCAGCATTGGTCAAACCCAAAAGTGGTTCGGGCATAGCGGTGTCAAATTATGGAAGATTGTCAAGTTCCAATAGTCGAACAGTCATGCGGACTGTGTAATCAACATTCAAAAGAAGAGCCTGAAACTCATGCACTCAAGCGGCTTTCAGCATCTTCAATCGTTTCGCACAACAAAAAATACTCCTTTGCGCCGACAAGGTTCAAAATGTGCAGGAGCGATTCTTGGACATTCACCATTGCCACTCGTCCGCCCTGTTCGCGCACCTCCTCTTGAAGCGCCATAAACACGCCAATTCCAGCACTTGAGACGTATTCCACATTCGACACTTCCACAACCAAATTGCGGGAAGAATGTACTTTTATCTGCGTTTGAATGAAGGTGTAGATTTCATCCGCCGTGTCGAAATTCACATATCCTTCCAGCGCAACAACGGCAGCATCAGTGTTTGCCGAGAGCAGCGAGTATTGAGCAGTTTCGTTCATTGGTTTTTGGTTTTTCGTTGTTGGTTGTTGGTTTTTCGTTGTTGGTTTTGAAATGCTGATAAAACCTTGCTTTGTGGGAATTGTTTACACCAGACGTTTTTTCATGGAAATGCGATTGTATTCTCCGGGAACAACTTCGTAGCGCACTTCGTCCATAATTTTTCGTACTAAAAACACGCCCAAACCCCTCATTCTACCTTGGTTTTTGTTACGGAGTTCCGTGAGCGTTTTGTAATCTCCGACACCGTTCAGCGAATAATTTTTGCCGCGCTCACCAAAATCTTCGACATCAATCGCAATATCCTCAGACGTAATCGTAAAACGAAAAACAATTTTTCCTTTTTGTGCAAGACTACCCTCAACCCCGCTTACATCCTCGCCGTAAGAGTGTTCGATGATGTTGGAAACAACTTCCTCCAAAGCTAAACGGATGTTCAGAAAATGCTCGCCGGACAAGACAGGTTCAAGTATTTCAGCAATTCGCCGCATGATTGGCGTAACTTTGAACGGCGTTCCAAGGTCATCGGTTGAAAATGCAAACGACACCGTAATCGAAGGCAGAATCGCTCCAAGCAGCTTTTGACGCGCTTCGTACTGCGCTTCATCGCTCATGGTCTGCTCCCGCGAAAAACTGTCGTCGGTGAGCAATTTCCCGATGAGCGTTGCCAAAGAACTGAGGTCAGGCATCATAGAATTGAGATACATAGCGGTTTGGGAGAGAATTGATGAAACATTTCACAATGAAGTTTAGGCGCGTTTACGCTTGGAATCGCACCTGTTCGCGCTTTTGAATGGCAAAACGAATATGCGTGATTTTGCTGCCTTCTTTCACGGTCTGCATTGTCAGACGAAACGGCGTAGAATGGTGCAGTTGCTCTATTGGTTCTTTGATAAGACGCTTTTGGACATCGCGCCATTCCATAGCCCCAACGCCCATCATTGCGCGGTACTGCTCGACGGGAATAAGCGGCGTAGAGCCTTCGCGCCAATAGGATTCGCAAAGTTCGTAGAGGACAAGTGCGTACTTGCTTTTGAGGCGGAGTTGGTGCGAAAGATTGATGCGGGCGTATTTGGGCGGATTATGCAGAAGTTTTCGCAAACGCGGATGATAGCTGTATGTGACCGTTCCGCCAACGATACTCACACCGGAAAACATCGTGCAAACGTTCCATTCTTCGCGGTTTGAATCGCTTGTGTTCAAGATATTCCACGCGACCACCGTTTCGACAAGCGCCTGCAAATCCTCCTTCAAACGCTCGTAGCTGCTGCGCGGATACTCCAACATCACCGCCAATAGCCGCAGCGAAATCGTATGCTCCTCACGAAAAAGAATATCACTGTACGCAAACCCCAAGAGAACATTCCAGATTTTACGCTGCTGTCCGCTTATTCCGCCGGAAATCTCGACTGCGCCTGTATGTTTTATGACGCTCTCTCGCATATGTGTTTATGCTGTTTTTCGGAAATAGCTTTGATACGAAAATACGCTGAAAACCCCTTGAAGATGCTCCATTTTGCCCACATTTGTAGGATAAAATATATTTGTGGTTAAACACAAGCACCCAATACCGCATAAACACTATATTGGTGGCGTTTTCACCTTGACCCGCCTATTGCTCATACGTGGAGATCCTCATTCCAAAGTTCATCAACTCACCCCCTCCATTCATTGATGAGGACTAGCAATTTATTGACGGATTTACGCTTTCGGTTGAAAATTTCCCTCCTCTTTATCGTGGCTTACCTAGATTGACATTGAGTTTGAAATTGAGATACAACTCTGCTTGAATACGGATATTTCACATTTACCTTTACGCAAAATCGCGCTTGATTTCATCATTATTCACAAACTGCTATGACTCTTCCAACTGATAATTACGCCCTGATGGGAATTATTGTGCTGACGCTTCTTGTCGCACGATACACCGCTATTTCCGGAACGTTGTTTGTTTGGTGGTACGCGCTGAAACGCGGAAATTCTTCGCGGAAAATTCAAATGAAATATCCGACAACAAAAGATTACCGGCGCGAAGCCGGGTACTCGCTTTTGACGATGTTGGTATATGCTACCTTTATTGCCCTCGTCTATATCCCGCAAGTTCGCCCATATACACGAATGTACGATTCTATCAGCGATATGGGCGGACCGGTTTGGGGTTGGCTATATTGGGTTTTGTCTATTGTATTGATGCTTTTGCTGCACGATTTGTACTTTTATTGGATGCACAGAGCCGTTCATCATAAAAAAATTTACCCCTTTGTCCACAAAGTGCATCACCTTTCGCACAATCCTACACCGCTTGCTGCCTTCGCTTTTCACCCGCTCGAAGCCTTTACGGAATTTTTAATTTTGCCGATTGTTGCCTTCATCATACCTCATACTACAAGTGCTATTGCGGTATGGATGTTTTTCATGTCTCTTTCCAATGCGTACGGACATTTGGGTTTTGAATTTTATCCGAAAGGCTTTAATAATCACCCCATCGGACGCTGGATTAACACATCGGTCAGCCACAATATGCACCATCAATTTGCGCAGCAAAATTATGGCTTATATACGCTTATTTGGGACAGACTTTTTGGTACCGTTCACTCGAAATATGATGAAACCTACAATGAGGTTACTTCAAGGTATCATTCTGAAGGTACAAATGCCGTAACTCCCGTAAGCACAGCGATTTCCACTCCTCCTTTGTTTCATCAATAATTATGCGTATTCAAACAATCTCCTCCGCGTTGAGAATCTCCGCGTTGAGAAGAAACGCTGTATCCCTCAAAACCGTTGTATTAGCGGTACAAACGCTCATTCTCATCTTCTGCTATTGTTCGGTATTCGCTCAGGTGCATACCAATCACAAGGCTACGCTAACCATTGACGGCAAACAACTCTACTCTTCAAGCATACAATTTTCCCGACAGGGCGATACAACTCGCCGTTTGACAGCATACTTCGACCATACTCAACGCCTTGTACGCGCAGAAACGACGCTATTTCGTGAAAAACCCCTTGCGCTGTATTCCAACATCATTGATGATTATCGTAATGGTGAGCATATTCGCCTGACAGCATCGGGAAACTCCTACACCATTCAACGGCGGAAAAAATCTGATGCAGCCCTCGAAGAAAAAACAATGACCGCAGAAAATGCTATTGTTGGTGCGCTTTTGGGTGAACGAGTTGCTCAAGCAGTTCCACAAATCATACGCGGCGAAGAAGTTCAATTTCCGCTTGCCATTCCGTACTTGGGAATAAGTACAACGATGAAACTGGTTAAAACAGGCACGGAAACTATCAAAGGAAAAGGGTGCATCATTGCAAAACTGGAAGCCTCGAACTTCCTTTTGCGTGCTGTGGTAGGCGAAGCCTCGTATTTCGCCTTTGAGCAATCCAAACCTTATCGGCTCATCCGTTATACCGGGCTTTTAGGTATTCCTTCCCCTGAAGGCAGCCAACAAAGCGGCATTGCGGACACCCATTATTAAAATTCACGTTTTATTATCACCTTCATTTTTCCCAAAACGTACTATGAAAAATTCACACATTTCTACCGGACTTGCAAGTTTTCTCGCAAGTATTATCGTTGCAAGTACGCTCTACCTGACAGCTTGCAACACTACACCAACAACTCCGCCGGAAACCAATATCAGTGATTCTACCGACGTTGGTGTAACACATTTGGAATTTGGAGAAACATTAAGCAGTTTGCCGCTTCAAATTACCGTTCCCAATGCTTCTGACCGTTGGACGTTGCAACGTCGCCGCGCTTCACCTTGGCTGTCTATTGATGCAGAGCAAGGTTCAGGCTCACGACAACTCACCGTTTCGATAGACCGGAGCAAACTTCCCCCGGGAATTTCCCGTGATACGCTTGTGATTCGCGGCTTACGCTCATTGACTACGGCTTCAAAAAATGGCGCACAACTTACGGCAGATACGGCAAAAACGATTGCTATTTCCGTTACTAATCCCGGAACTGCGCAAGCAATGGTACAAAGTGCCGCACAAATTCTTCAGCAGCAACTTTCCTCCGTTCTTTCCGGCATGACACTTCCAACTCGCGTAGATACTACGATTTCTATGGTTGGCTCGTTTGCCCTGACTTCTCCCTCCGGCACCACAAGCTATTCAAGTATGGGTGCATTCGTCGTTGGAACAAATTTTCTGGCAGATGTCGGCTCTGCAATTCAACTCACAGGCAAAACAGGCGGCACAGCCATTTCGATGGCAAAACGCGGATTGTCGTACACAAGTTCCCGTTCAGGCACAACCGTTTCCGGCAGTATTTATGCGCCCTCTAGCGTTGTTATTGTTCCGCGCAATATTACCTTTGACGGCACAACACCGCATACATTCACTGTCCCGGCAAGCAGCGGATTTGCAGGGTTCACGGACAATGTTATTTCTGCTGCTCCCATTGCACTCAATTCCGCGCCAACAAGTGTTGCTCAAAGTCGCAGCTTAACTTTGACATGGCAACCAACCGCCCAAGCCGATGACAGCGTGTTTGTGGTGCTGACCTTAGCCGCAGATTCCATTCCTCGCGCCGTTCCGACTATTGCCGATGATAATGCAGGCACAGTAACAATCGCCCAACAAACACTCGCAACACTCTTAGGCGGCAAAACAGGCACAGGAACGCTTTCCGTTGTCCGTTTCCGCTACAAAATTGTTCGCTCTTCCGCTCCCGCACGAGGTTTACTCTCAGAGGCACAGCGCAGCTACACAGTAACAATCACTCAATAATTTTCTTCAAGCAAAAACGATGAACAACCCTGCACACCATAGCCCAAAGCAACAATCCACAACGTGGCACACTATTCTTGTGCATTCTTCAATGTGGTTCATTGTTGTAGCAGGAGTCATCGGGGTGCAGTTTATCAATGGTGCATACCCACGCCTCATCCGCACTGTGCTGGCGTTGGTATGCATTATTGGTGGATATTATCTGAATGCGGAAATCTTGGTGGAACGCTTTTTTGAAAAGCACCTGTATCTGCGGTATTGCGCTATTGTTGTTGTTTGCATTATTTCCGCCATTACGCTTAATTTCACGGCAGAGATGGTATTTGCACAGGGGGAAATCATCAATAAATTCTTTATTGAGCAGCGCCGCTACTTTGCTGCGCTGATTTCCATGTCGCTTATTATCACGCTTGTCGGGTTGGTCAGTACCACGCAGCGCACAAGCCGACGGCGCGAGAGCGAAGCGCAGGAACTGCTCACAAAGCACAAAGAAGCAGAATTACTTTTTTTGCGTTCGCAAATCAATCCGCATTTTCTTTTCAATACGCTCAATAATATTTATTCACTTGCCATCTCGCAATCGCCGCAAACAGCACCAATGCTGATGCGGCTTTCCAAACTTTTGCGGTACAGTATTTATTCCACTCAAAAACAGATAGTGCCTTTAATTGAAGAAATCAACGAAATACAAGAATTGCTTTCACTCTTCCAACTTCGCAGCGAAGAACCGATGAAGATAGAGTTTACGACGGAAGGAAGTATTATCGGACAATGTATAGAACCGATGATACTTTTTTCACTCGTGGAAAATTGCCTCAAACATAGCGACATCACGCATAATCCTAAAAGTTTTATTGCTATCAATCTTGCTGTTCAAAACGATATTCTCTATTTTACCACACGCAATTCCAAAGACCCGACAAATACGCAGAAAGACGGTGTTGGCGGCGTTGGTTTGCACAATATTCGACAGCGTTTAGCACTCAAATATGGAAAAAATGCTGCTTTGATTACAAATGACACGGAACGTGAATTTGAAGTTGTATTAACCCTACCAATTCAAACAGCGTAACAAAGCCTTTCCCACCAACAATCAGCCGTAATGTTATGAATATTCTGCTTCTTGACGATGAATATCTTGCACTCAATCTTTTAGAAACATACATCCGACGGCTTGTAGAGGAAGGGCGCGATATACGACTTGTGGATAAAGTAAAACACCCCTTAAAGGCGCTCGAAATCTTGGAGCAAGAGCATATTGATATTTTATTTTTGGATATTCAAATGCCGAATCTAAGCGGCATTGCGTTCCTGAAAAACATCCATATTGACCCCGTTACTGTTTTTACCACAGCGTATAGCGAGCACGCAATCGAAGCATTTGATTTGAATGTGGTTGATTATTTGGTGAAACCAATAGCCTTTGAGCGCTTTGTGCAGGCTCTTCATAAAGCCACTAATGCTGTTTTGGCAAAACAGAAAAAAATTGAGCCTGTCAGTTCCGCGCCTACTTCGCTCTCCACGTCTGCGGCATCAGGCTTTATCAGTGTTGTAGCCGATGGTAAGTTCATAAAAATTGCCTTAGCCGATATTCTTTTTTGCGAAGCTGCTAAAGAGTATGTCATTTTGCATACACTTCAAGGCAACATTATGACGCTGGAACGCATGAAACGAATGGAAGAATTGCTGCCCACGCCTGAATTTGTGCGCGTTCATCGCTCGTATATTGTCGCTTCCGATAAAGTCAAATCACTGGAAGGCTCAATGTTGAACGTTGCAGGGCAGATGATTCCTGTGAGCCGCGAACTTCGTGAACAAATTATTGCGAAAATTTTCCGCGCATAAATTCCCGCTAGCAACTGCCATTACTGCTCTTGACCATATATTTTGCCCCTTGCTCAAAACGGCAAACTACACGTTATCGAAAACCCAAAATTATTCCCCGGAAGCACGTTTTTACCCAATCCCCAGAGCAAATCCACGCGGAAATTCAGGAAATCCGAAATAAATGACGGGATACGAGAAATACCCAAACCCACTTCCGCATGAATACCGTCCGACGGTGAGAATGCTTGCTCGCCGTATTCTCCCACTCTTGGAACAGGCATTGTTCCTTGTTGGCGATACTGCCCCGCACTTGCAAGTAGCACAAAATCTATGCCGCGCCCTTTCCACGTGGGAAGATTGAGCAAACGCCACAGCATATCGGAACAATTATGCTCCGCGTGCAACGCCCAATACTCCGTGCCTGCAAGCCCGTTCACGGGCAACGTAGCAAAATCAAACGCCCGTCCGGCAACCGCCAAACGGCGAAAAGCGATGAACTGCTCCTGCAAAGGCGCATTGGCACTTGCGTAGCCGACATTTGCCGTTAAACGCAAAAACATCGGTGCATAGCCTGTGTAAAAGGTAGGTTGCAGAAATTCCGCCCGTGCTTCGACAGAGCCAAAGACCGCATTATTACTGGCATTGCGCCCCAAACGCCCCATAATTCTTCCGCTTAGTGTTGTTTGCGGGTCATCCATAAACGACGCGGTAGCGAGAAACAACGTGCTTGTCGGCATATTCCACGCTGCTTCTGCCTGCAAAACCTGATAGGAGCTTGCTTCTGCGGGAATGTTCACGCGCTCGTTTGTCCACACAAGCGGTAAATTCGTTATGCCATACTGCTGCGCCCCCAAAGCCGCTTCAAATCTACCACTATTGACCGTCAGTGAAGTTCCGAAGCCCTCTTGACGGTAATAATCCAGAAAATGCTGGTACAAAATGTTGCCAAAGGGCAGACGATTAAAGCGTTCTCCCAGAAAACGGCGTTGTTGCAGGCTATTCATCTGCGAAAAAATCTCACCCGTCAGCGACAATACACCGGCATCCCACTTTGCCAAATCCAAACGCAAGGCTGCATCGCCAAAAAATTTTCCGTAATGCAAATTCATCACGCCCGCAGCCAGTAACGAAGCGCCAAAGGTGTCGTTTTCGCCCGGTGCTTCCCATTGCACCAGCGCCTGTGCGCCGTAAAGCCAGCCCGTAACGCGGGTTTGATTGAAAGCGGGAAGCAAACTCACAACGGCATTACTTGCCAAACGAAATTCCACCAAAGCGAAGGGATTCACACGCCCGGGACGCGGTTTGGAGGTATCACGCGGCATGGCTTTCATCACGCTATCCACAACGCGGTATGTTTCCTGCTCTTCGGCAGTAAGTTCGGTGAGAGCATTATTGTTCCAAAAGTTGCTATCAACAGAATCCGCTCCCGGAGCCACTTCCACAAGACCAAGTTCGTTATCCGACGTAATTTTTGCTTGAGCGTTTGTGCTTTGAGGATTGGGGCTTGGTGCGTTGGGGCTTGGTGCAGGTTTGATGCTCCTTCTGCCGCCTGACGAAGAGCCGAAACGTACCCCGAAGGATTGCGAACTTTGTGTGCGGTCGCTTGCTTTCACGGTTGCTTTTGCAGGAGCGAAGTTCGCCGGAAGTGCCGAATTTACGTCCAATTCGCTGACGATACTTTTGGTTTTCAGCGATAAACCCACTTCCGCTACACCTGAAAGCACTTCAACATTAAACCGATACGCGCCTTCCAGCAAGGTGGGAAGCCATACCTCAGCCTCTTCCCCCGAACCGCTTTTGTTATTGAAACGTTCAAATTTTTGAAAAAACGACACACGGTCGAGATATTTTATCGCGGTCTTGGTAGTCGGAGAAGCGCTTATTTGCACGATGGAGTAATTGCCGTCAATAATCTGCACCGCACCTTCAAAGCCCGGAAACACCTCTGAATATGGCTTAAAACCTATCACATAGACTATGCGGTCGCCGAATTGTTTGCGCTCTTGTACCCAGAAATTATAGCTGTCAAGCGCCTTTGCGCCAAGCGGCGTAACAAGGCGCGTCCCGTTCAAATTCATCTGTTCGTCGGAAAAATCGAAAAATTCATCTAAAATGAGCGTGTTTGCATCGGCAGGAACATTCGCCGTTTGGCGACGTTGGAGAATAGTTTTTCGGGAATAAACCGTCGGTGTGTACTGCTTTTGCACACGAGAATAAGTCTCTAATTGGACGTTTTTCATCTGTTCCAAGCGGGTTTTCATTTCTTTGCTCAGAAGCATCGGCAGAAGTTTCGGCACTGCAATTTCCATTGTGGTTTTGGAATAGACTAAACCCGTTGTAGAGCGCACTTTTGCGCGGTTCGCGTCCTT
The DNA here is from genome assembly GCA_025455065.1 of Candidatus Kapaibacterium sp. Lineage (GTDB taxonomy): Bacteria > Bacteroidota > Ignavibacteria > Kapaibacteriales > UBA4661 > PH2015. Next base: position 25,603 of record JALONG010000041.1, read on the forward strand.
TTGTTGAATGGCGCGGCGAACAATCTCTTTTGCGGAGACTTCCGCAACAACATCCACCGCACCAAGTTTGACCGTCGCGGGAAGAAGTTCGATGCGAAGCGGCTTTGCGGCTACATCCGCGTCCAGCGCTATTTCTTGTGCTTCAAATCCAAGCGAGCGCACAAGCGCTTTGTAGCTACCTTTGGGGAGCGGCAAACGGAATTTCCCGTTTTTGTCGGTGTAGGTGCCGCGATTCATGCCCTGAACCCGCACCGATGCTGCATTCACCGGCTCACCCGATTGTTTATCAACAACCGTTCCTTCGATGAGCATGAGATTTTGTGCGGGTTCTTGGGCAACCACAGCACAGGTGCAAGATTGCAGAAGAAAAAAGCAGATTACGACAAAAAACCGTTGCATGGGAGACGTGCTGGAAAAGCTCATAAATACTGGGTTTGAGGGTAGAATCTAAAAACGTGTTATTTCAAAGGTGTTGCCGGGTACATGACACTTTACTGACAATGATGGCAATTTGCACAGACAGGAGTTTCTTTGTCATGATTGACTTGGTACACACTCGTACTTGATACATACTCGTACTTGATACATACTCGTACTTGATACACACTCGTACTTGATACACACTCGTACTTGATACACACTCGTACTTGATACACACTCGTACTTGATACATACTCGTCGCGTCGGCACAACTGCCTGTACTTTCTTCAATTTTCTCCATTTGTTACGTTCATTGCCACGCGAAATTATTGCTTCACAAACGGCAGACAATATCTCGCCGTCTTGCCGACAAGTTCAAGAATATACATTCCACGCGGAAGCGATGAAAGTGGCAGAACGATATTCCCACGACAGTTTTCGTCGAGAGCGTGTTCGTATCGCAGCAAGCCAAAGGTATCGTAAATGCGGGCTTTCGTGCAAATGCTCAAGCCATTATGTTCTTCGCTACCTGTGTCAATGACGAGATAGTCGGCGGCAGGTTGCGGAAAAATAGTGATTCGGCGCACAGAAGATTGTTGTCGAGGAATCGCGTTTTGAGGCGGCTTTGGAGCGGTTTGGACAATGGATTTGTGAGGTAATTCCTGTGCGTTACCGAGGGCAGCGACAGCCCAATCAAACGCGGAAGATGATTCCCCCAACGGCAGAACTGATGCGGTTTGTGTGGCAAATGACAATCGCACTTGCGCACTTGTACTGAGCCTTGCGTTGCGTGTAGCAGGGTTCTCGAAACGAAGTGTATAGCGCTTTTCGGGCTGTTCAGGAAACACCAGCGTTTGCGGTATGCGAACAACACAACGACGCGAGGACACGGAAAGCACTTCCAATGCTATGGTGTCAAGAAATACACGGCTTCCGGGTTGAAAACCCGTTCCTTCCAAGGGCAGACCAATCAAGAAAGCAGCATTGCGGCGAGTCGTCACCAGTCCGCCAACACGCTCAATCACAGGCTGCACGGGGTAAAACAGCGTCGGAGCAAGGCGAAAACCGTATATTTGCGTGTCGCTGTTCGTCAAAACCAAGACACCGGGCGGCTCGTCAAGCTGTGGACGCGGCAGTGTCGGCGGAATAACAACGCGGACGCTCATGGTGTCTTCTTGAACAACATGCACAGTTCTCGAAGTAACGCGCACACTCAGAGGTGGCATAAAATTGATGCCTTTGACAACAAATTCCAAGCGCGGCGAATCATCGGGATTGTTTTGCCATTGTGCTTCAACGTCGGTAATGAGTGGTCCTTCTCTCGGCACAACGCGTACAACGGCTTCGGTGCTTTGTCCGTCGAAATTTGTGATGCGAACACGATAATTTCCCCCACGAATATTCAACGCACGCGGTATTTCCACCCAAAACCGCGATGAATCAAGAACGTTCCCTTTCGCCAATACACCATTAAGCAAGAGCGTCGCTGTGCCGCGTGTAAAAAAGCCGCTTCCGCCAAACAATACCGTAAATGCCTCGCCATTGGCAAGCGTCGAAACAACGCTTTGCGTGGAAATCACTGGAGCGGCTGCGGCACTCACGGAAAACGTCGTCGAAAGCACCGCAGAGCCGATATTCACCAACAGACGATACTGCCCAATCTGCCGAAATGCCAAAGGTACGGTTAATTGTGCCGACGTGGAACTAAGATTATACGCCATCAAACGAGTGGGAGAAAGATTTGCCGTCGTGGAAAGCGCTTCAACGGTATATTCGCCCCACAGCGCCAAATTACGCCCCACAACGGTCAGTTCGTAATTTCCGTCGCCCGTCAGCACGGGACGTGGCAAAAGCCGCGTAATAACAGGCTCCGGTGGGGGAAGATAAGTAAAAGCATCATTCAAAAAAAGCGTTCCTTGTGGGCGCACAATCGTGATAGTGCCGGAAGCACTCCCCCCCAACACAACCGTAATTTGCGAATCAGAATCTACACGGAAACTCTGCACGGAAACTCCGCCAAAGCGCACATCGGTTGTTCCTGTGAACCCTCGTCCCGTCAGCACGATACGTGAACCAACCGTCCCGACATTTTGGCTGATATTTGCAATAATGCCTTCAAGATTCGTTTCCACAAAGGTAAATACCTGCGCCGAAAATACGCTCGTATCACGCCGAAGGAGTTCAATTCGCCCCGAAGTACCATTATCCACCGTTGCAATGATGAGGGAATCGGAAACTACGGTACTTGTTCGCGCCAGTACACCGCCAAATCGTACGCCCAAAACATTCGTCAAACGACTTCCTCGAATAAGCACCTGCGTTCCTTGACCGCCCGAACTCGGTGAAAAACTTTGGATAATCGGTGACGGTGCGGGTGGTAATGCGGCTTGCGTAGCGCTGTCAATAAACTGAATCCTGAGATTTTGTGTGTTTAAGCCATTTATCAAACTTGCGTTTCCGTTCTGCACGGCGGCGTTAGTGAACGTGAAAGCGATAGACGCTGCGTCGCTTGAAGTGTGTGAGGCTGCTCGCCCTAAAAACTGCAATTCCACACGCTGCCGCCCCACAACCCGTAAAAACACCGATAAACCATTCGGCACACCACTGACCGTGTAATGCGTTCCGGTGCTGAGAATTGTTCCGAAAGGAGGAAGCCACGATGTTCGATTTAGCGTGATAGAGCCGATACTGTCAATCGTTCCATTATCGGCAGCAGATTCGGTGAAGAGCGTCGGTGAATATGTTGCACTTGGCGAGGGTTGGTCTAAAACGGCAAAATATCCGCGTGGAGTTCCGCCGATAGTCGTAAACTGTCCGCTGGCAAGCACAGTCGGCTCACCGCTCACCGCAGCAAGCCCGTTGAACTCAATTTGCCCGTTTGTGCCGGAGTTTGTCCACTGCGTAGCATTGCCCGTCGCAGCATCAATAATAGCGAGATTCGCAAGAGCAGAGCCGCCTATTGAGGTATAATTCCCACCAACAATAAGCTGTGAGCCGCGAGGAAGGATTTTCAATGCGCCGTTATTACAATTCGCATTAAACGCCGGCAACAGCAGCCCCGAAGCGGGGTCTAAGGCAGCAATTCCCTGACGCGCACCGCCACCAATGGTAGCAAAAAAGCCTCCCGCATACACACGGGACGAGTCGGCAGCAACAGACAGCAAAATGTTATTGGAAGCGGGATTCCATCCTATGGAGATGCCTGTTGTCGCATTGATAGCCGCAACACGCGGTCGCCCCATGCCTCCCACATTCAAAAACTGCCCTCCGGCATAGATCGTATTTCCTTGTTTGGCAAGCGAAAACACAAAATCATCCGCCGACGGATTCCACGCTAAAAGGCTTCCCGCGCCGCTTGCACTCACGGCTCCAAGAAAAAAACGATTTATTCCGGCAATTTGAAAAAACGCTCCGCCCATGTACATCGTCGTTCCGTCCAGCAGCATAGAAAATACCGTTCCGTTTGGCTGCGGGTCCCATGGCAAAAGTGAACCGCCTACATCCACAGCCGCAGCACGGCTTCGCGCCTGCCCTGAAACCGTCATAAATGCACCGCCCAGATAAATCGTATTTCCGCTAGGAACAATCGCAACGACATCACCATCAACATCGGGATTCCACGCCGTAACAAAGCCCGAACTCGCGTCAATAGCCGCAGCGCGGTTACGTGCGACCACCGATCCATCGGGATTGATAACGGTCGTAAATGTACCGCCGATGTAGTAAATACCTGCACTTTCGGCAACACATAGCACCGAGCCGTTCGTTTGCGCCATATCGAGACGAATAGCTTGAGCAGAAATTCCAATCGGCAAAAGCAGAACCAGCGCTACGCTCAGAACGAACCTAGCGCACATCAGGGTGAGAGCTAATTTTTGTTGCATAAATCACACTTGCACAAAAATTTTATGGCTACAGTGGTGAATTTCCAGCATCATAACAAGCAGATAGTTGATAGAGGCACAAAGGTACGAAATTCTTCTAACGTTCAAAAAACCAATTATCGGACTTTCCGGCAAGAAGTAACGGTATGGTTACACTTAAGTGAGTCCGCCAATATAACCCTTAACCATACCACTACTTGGTACCGATGTACAGTGCTAGTGTACAGTGCTAGTGTACAGAGCAAGTACACTGTTTAGATAAATGTTATACTTTCCGGCTGTCCGATTCTTATCGGGCTGTCGGATTGACTAATTACACGATTCTTAAATTAAGCGGTTATTTTTAGCCAAGTATTTATGCGGCGTTACAAAATCAAAGCAGCTTCAACGCTTATTTTCCAATAGTTATTTATTTCAAGAATAACGTACTAAGCGACATCGGACAGCCCGCCCACGTAAGAACGTGGAAGCGGACAGCCCGGACTATAAAAATCAACGCAACAACGTACCGGTTGGTAGAGTCAGAGTAATGGTCGTTCCCTTTCCCTCGCAACTTTCCACAGCAATCTGCCCGCCGTGCTGTTCGATAATTTTTTTCGTAATGCTTAATCCCAAGCCGCTATTTCCCACATTTTTTGTTGTGAAAAAGGGTTCAAAAATATGTGATTGCACTTCTGCGCTCATCCCTTTGCCATTGTCGCAAACGCAGAGTGTCATCGTGCCGTTTTTATGCGGGTCTGCAATAATGTCAATTTTCGTTGCTCCGGCTTGCGCCGCATTAACCAGCAAATTGAGTATTGCCTGATTCAGTTCCGCCCACGAGCCTTCCACGCGCCAATCAGGCGGTATGGTTGCTTCAACCTGCACATCCTTAAATTGATAGCCGAAAATCTGCACCGTCGTGTGAATTTCTTCCGCAATGCTGTTTGTTGTTTTACCTTCGTATTGATGCTTTGTGAAACCTTGCAACGATGCTACAATGGTTCTTATACGTTCGGTGCCGTTAAAGGCAACGTTGAGAATTTCCTTTGCTTTGTCAATCATCATGACAAACTTCTGTGCTTCGGGCGAGTTACGGTCACGGTCATCAAGCAACGAAATGAAATACTGCCCTAAACTGCTTAAACGCTGCTCGACAAGCTCCAATGCCGATGAAACCGAAGCAGTCGGATTATTGATTTCGTGCATCACGCCTGCCGTCAGCATCCCTGCTGCATTCAGCCGCTCACTTTGAACAAGTTGCCCTTGTGTTGCTTTCAAATCCAGAATTGTGTTATCTAGCACAAGATTGGTCTCTTGCAGTTGTGAGTTCGTAATTTCAATCTCTTTTGCCTGCTCATTCAAAATTTCCAGTTGCCGACTAATTTCCACATTTGCCTCTTGCAAAAGGTGCGTTCTCTCGCCCACAAGCCGCTCTAGTTCTCGGTTTTTCGCCTGTATTGTCCGAACACGCCACGCATACCCCACAAACAACCCGCCAAACACCACCACACCAACGAGCGCATAAAACCACCATGTTCGCCACCAAGGAGGCAAAACAGTGATGCGCAGTTCCGAGACGGTTTCACTCCACACGCCGTCGGCATTGGCAGCTTTGACGATAAAGGCATACTCACCTGCGGGAAGGCTTGTGTACTTGGCACTGCGCAGCGTTCCGGCATCGCACCAATCCGCATCAAATCCTACAAGTTTGTAGGCATATCGAAATTTTTCCGCTTCGCCCGTTATGTCCGGCGCGGCAAAGTGAATCGAAAAAACTTTATCGTCATAGCTCAGTTCAAGCGCTTGGTTGCTTGTTTTTGCGCCCCAAGTGGCTTCGGCGCTCATCTCCGGCAAAGCACGCTGCGTACCCAAAACGCGCAATTCCGTGATTCGCGCAATCGGTCGCACAAGACTTGGCGCTATATCGTCGGGAGAAAACACCGTCAATCCACTGGCGGTGCCGAAATACAAACGCCCGTCATTTGCACAAAGCGCCGCACGGTCAAGAAATTCCATGTCAGCAAGACCGTCATTCACCGTAAAATGGCGAAATGCCGTCGCCCCTTTTTGACGAGTCATGCGACAAAGCCCGCGCTGCGTACTAACCCAGATATTTCCTTGGTTGTCGCGCACAATCGCCGCCACGTGCGCGTCCGGCAGACCTTGCGTGATGCCGTCTTGTTTGGCAAAATGCTCCAAAACCTTGCCTGAAGCTGTTTCCAGCCTGTACAAGCCTGTTCGTGTTCCCACCCACACCGATTCTCCGTCATCAAAAAAACACGTAACCGCAGACATCGGTACTGATGCTTCATTAAGGCTATTGGTGAGGATGTGAGTAAACTGCCTGTTTTTCGGGTCGAATCGGTCTAATCCGCCTTCATGCCCAATCCAAAGAACACCATTTTTGCCTTTTAGCAGCGCCGTAATGATGTTATTTCCCAAACTATTATCGTTATTCGGTTTATTGACGAAACGCTCCACTTTGCCTGTTGTGCGGTCAAGAAGTGCCAAACCAAAAGCGCTCCCAACCCAGAACCCGCCCGCATTATCCTCGCAAAACGCCGTCACGGGAACAGTTTCGCCGGGCAGCACGGAAAAATGCGTTACGGCATTACCCGCACCTTGCCAACGGTCTGCGGCATATCCGCCGAACCAGATTTGGCGCTGTGTGTCCTCGTAAAGAGCAAGAATACTCGTTTGTCCGTCCAAACCGCTCAGGGACTGAGGATTTGAGCCATCATGCCGAAGGTGTGTGATTGCGCCTGTTTTGGGGTCTAAACGGCTTGCGCCCTCACCTGAGCGATAGCCAATCCAAACCGCACCGTCGCTTGTTTGCAGCAGTGCAGAAACGCTTTGCGCCAAAAGTTGCGGAGAAGCAAGTTGTGGTGACGTATTCCACTGTTTGAATGTTGGGCGATTTGCCACAAAACGCTCTATTCCGGCATTGGCACGGGCAAAAACGGGGATTTGCGTGGCATTATCCACAACAACAGCAGGCACAGGCATTACACCACGAGAAGCAGAGCCGTTTTCGGGGGAAAATTGTTGTAATTCCGCACGGAATTGTTCCGATGAGAATGTGAGTACGCCGTTACCCATGCCCCACCAAACATTGCCTTTCGCATCAGTAGTAATGCGGCTTCGTTGCATTTTCCCTTCCAGAAGCAGCACCGAAACAGCGTTTGTACTTTCAATTCCCTCACCCATTTGGGCAGAAGTTCCCGTAGCAGTAATGGCGGTAACACGCTGAAAGCGGAGAGTATTGGCGGCAGTTCCGGCTTGCACTATTGCCGCAAAGAGATGATTTTGGTAAGGAAGCAAAGCAAGCACTCCGCCTTCGGTCGCAGACCACGTAACAGCGCCTTCCAGAGCGCCTTTTCCCGTATCGGCAATGTATCTGTCCGTATCGGCAATGTACCCCAGCCCTGCATCGGTGCCAATCCACAAAGCATTGCCCAAACGAGCAACCGCATACACACGAGAACGCGGCTGCTTTGCGAACAGGGAGGCAGATTCATCAATGAGAAACGGCGTAAACACGTGCTTTGAGCGCTCATATCGGTACAGACCATTTGCCGTTGCCAACCAAAGACGTTGTTGCGCATCTTCTTGAATATCGTGGATAACAGAAGAACGCAAGCCTTTTTGCCCCGCTTCAAAGTGCCGTTCTAAGGCGGTATTAGGGTCAAAGGCACATAACGACTGCGTTTTTGTGCCGATAACCCGCAAGATAAGCCAAAGTATTCCTTCGGAATCCTCTGCAATATCAGCAATGGTGCGCCCTCGCAGATATGTTGTGAAGGTTCTTTTTGCAGCATGATATAACGCCAAACCCGATTCCGTCGCCACCCAAAGCCGACCACGCTTGTCCACGTGCAAATGCGTAACGGCATTGCTTGGAAGCGAGGCAGAATCACCGTTTGCGTTGAAGACCGTTATTTCTACGCCGTCATAACGATTCAAACCGTTTTGCGTCGCTATCCAATACATTCCTTCGCGGTCTTGCACCATTGCAGTCAGAGAGCGCGAAGAAAGACCTTGTTCTACGCCGGTGCGTAGGATAATGGGAGGAGTAACTGGGCGGGTTTGAGCAGGGCTTTGTACGAAAAAAAGCACAAAGCCAGACACAATACAGGCTGCCAAGCACAATGGCAAATATGCCTCAGAACTGCACCACCGCCGAAATAATGATATTGTCATAACAAGAACTGAGAAATAGAAGAGAGGATACTATTGGCTCAAATTCGGATTAAAATTACGCTCACTTTGCGAAATGGGCAAATGCCGCCATGCAATATCACGCATGGCAGGAGAAAAGTGCCACTCATTAAAGCGACGTTGGTCAATCGTGCGTAAGCCTGTCGCAAAGAGTTGTTTTTTACGCTCTATTTTTATCGAATCCAGATTTGTCGTTGTTCGGAGAGAAAGCGCAGGAACGCCCATTGTACGCGGCACGGCGGCGCGGACGCGATTCACTTCTTGAAGCGCACCGAAATCGTCGTTTTGCAGAACCAACGCCTCAGCAATCATCAGCGATACTTCCTGCCACGTGATAAGGTCAATCGGAGAGGTGTCGGTGGTGTATTTATCTTGCACAAAATAAGGTACAGTGCGGCTTGGAACAGGATTTTGCCCACGCACCAAAGGAATACGCCCTGCTTCTGCGGGGTCTGCTTCCACAAAAGCGCGGTAACGCGGCGTTGGGATGATGTGATGATTTACTCCGGCATTGTCATACCAGATATTGGCTGATGTTGGCGGATACAAGAGCGAGAGGGGACTATCTCCCTCACGCAAACCCAAGCGTGCCGCAAGCAAACACTCGTTCCATCTGCCTTCGATAAGGTGAATCCGCGCAAGGAAGCTGTTTACAAGCCTTCGTTCATAATCTGAGCGCGTAAATTCCAGTGCTTTGGTAAAATTGCGTAGCGCCGTGTCGTGCATCGCAGCCGAAGGAATAAAAGGACCGCCAAGCAAGACACCACCGCCTCTTTGGGGCGTAAGCCCCCAAAATGCCGCTTGATGATGCTGAATTAACGCAACATGAAAATACCCGATAAACAAGCATTTACGCCGATTACTGTCTTGTGTAAACGTAATTTTCGGAACGCGGTCAATCAAGTCTTGTGCATGAAATCTTGCAGCACCCAAATTGCCCCATTCCCTGTCCGTGCGCTCCAGACGCGGCATTCCATTGTCAAATTCCTGCATTATTAGTGGCAGAAAATTTGTCGCAATACCTTCTGTGGTCTGAAATTCGTCGGAAAGCGTTGCCAAATACAATGATGCAAAGCGCCAATACTGTCCCAAATAGCCCGATATGCTTGAAAATAGCGTCATTATTTGGGATTCGGAGTTCAAATCCTTGTCAATAATAGTATTGATAGGACTTGCAACGCCCTGCACAAACGCTTGACAAGACCAAGCAGAACAACACAGTACCAACCAAACGCACAGCGTAGCAATGCGAAAAGCAAGATTTGAAAAGGCTTTGGAAGAGTTATGCGGCATGTTGTCTCTTTGTTTTGTTGTTGTTCGATTTGGAGCAAGATTAAAAGCCTAGATTCAGCGTAAATTGAAATGCTCTGGGCTGAACCAAAACCCACCGATCTGTGGCTTGCGCTTGCGCTTCGGACGGCACTGTACCGGGCGAATTAAATTCGGTATCAATTCCGGAGTATTCCGTCCACAGCGCCAAATTCCGCAGTGCAATCCCAACGGATAATTCACGAATAACGCTCTCAAAAAGCGGAGCAGATTTTACGAGGATGGGACGAAGATTCCAACGAAAGGCAATCTCCCGAAGCCGCACCCAATCAGCACGTTCAAGGAAGTTCCCCACAATGCCGCGTCCCGGGTCAAGTCGCATAAATTCTTCGGATGCGGCGCGGTATTCTACCGTATTCGGCTGTAAGACCGTTACGCCCTGCACTGGTGCAATTCCCATGTTGTTGTCGGCTGCTTGACCACGCGCCAAACCTAGTGCGGTAAGCAGTTCATTAAATCGTTTGTCATTGCCGACGCGAATGTTTTCTTGGCGGGTGATGTTGAGCATATTTTTCCCTACACCGAAATCAACCATTGCGTAGAGCGTAAAATCTTGCAGGAAACGGTAGGTGAGCGCCAGAGAACCCGTCCAAAGCGGCACCGTAGAACCAAGTGCCGTGCGCATTGTGTCGTATTGCGCTCCGCGTAACCAATCGTAATAGCCATTTGGCAAAAACTGCGGTCGCAATGGCAGAAAGTCCATAAACTCACCACGCCGCATACCGGGCGCAATGAAATTTGTCCGCACAGGCGCACCAAAGCTAAAAATACTATTTGAAGCGCCGATGTTCGTAATGATGTTGTCCGAATAATTCACAATTCCAGACAGCATCACATCGTGGTCAATTTCATTGACAATTTTCCCATAGACTTGACTTTCAAAGCCCCATCCGCTAATGCCGCCGATATTCTGTGGAACGCCACCCACGCCAACGGATGGAGGAGTAGGAGTATTCAAAATTGCATCACGGGAATTTTGCTGGAAGTAGGTAAATTCCAGCCCCCAACGATTTGCAATTTCAACATCTACACCGATTTCGATTTCTTGAATGCGCTCAGGACGAATATCAGGACTGCCCGCTCTGCGCAAGTATAGTTGATTGAGGACAGGACCAATAATGCTTGATCCCGAACCAAAAAAGAGTTGCCACGAGCGCAATGATTGGTCAAGCGAAGGTAAGCGCCCCGATTCTGCAAATGCAGCACGGACTTTGAACAAATTCCACTCTCCGTGTAGAAGCCCTGTTTTGTCCAAGCGCACAGCACCACTTATTTGAGGGTAGAAAATAGACGGTACATTGAAGCCAAGCGTAGAAGCATAGTCATTACGCCCTCCAAAAGAGAGAAAATACGTCTCACGGAAATTCGTTTCGACGCGCCCGAAAATCCCCGCTTGCCTGTCATGAGAAAAAAATTCTGTCGCCGAAATACCGCTACCCGTTTGCAGCGCCTGTACAAGCGGCGTTTGGAAATTCGTTGCGGATGAAAAGTCTGAACCGAAATAATTGTCAAAAAGTTGCGTGCCAATAATACTGTTCACCGTCAGCCCTTCGACAATCTCCCGTGAGTACGAGACACTAGCATCAATATTGAAGCGACGGGCGTAACTACTGCGAATAGAACGTGTACCACCCATTCTGGCATCATTTGGAGAAAAGCGAAAGCCGGGCGGGAAATACGTCAAAAAGCGCGAATGATTATTTTCAATACCGACAAGACCACGAAAGCGCAAACCTTCGATAATTGCAGGCGTGTATGTCAGTTCGGCAGAACCGATGAACTGCTCAACCGACAAACGATTGTCCACAGCCATTATCGCGGCACTGTCCGAAAAGAAAAAACGTTTTCCGGCGGCTTCATTGCCCAAGAGCAAATTGCGTAAAAGCGATGATTCAATCTGGTCAAACCCAAGCGGCAAACGACTATCGTTCTGCACGGCATTAGCGCTCAATTTTGCACTCAGACCTTGTGCAACCGTAATGTCCATATTGACACGCCCCGAAGTACGTCCCATCGAATTTAAGGGAAGGATGCCGTTATCGTCGCGTCGCTCAAACGACGCATAATAACTCATTGCCCCCACAGCACCGCTTAAATTCAAGAAATGTTGCGCCATCGGTGCTTGCCGAAAAGCACGATTGACGGATTGATACGAAAGCGTCATATCCTCGGTGTACAAGCGGCTTGGCTCTTGCCAGCCCGTCGCATACTGATAATTAACCGTTAGTTCGGGGGTAAGTCCGTTTTTCTTACGTCCGCGTTTGGTATTAATAAGAACAATCCCATTTTGTGCTGCTGTCCCATACAAACACGCGGAAGCGGGTCCTTTCAACACTTCGATAGATTCGATGTCGTCAGGGCTAAGATTGATAAGCGGTGAGAGTTCATCAACTTCAAAAACTTTGTAATAATCCACCGACAAAAGTCGCGTTCCGTCAAGAAAAATTATCGGCTGACCGCCCAAAAGCCCCGCATTGGAGCGCACCGTAAGGCGTATTCCCGTTCCGACAATGCCGCTTGAAGGCGCAACATTGAGTCCGGAAATTTTGCCAACAAGTAATTGCGCAGGGTCGCTAAAACGCATATTTTCGGTCAGCGTCACGGCATCAACACGCCCTATGGCTGTTTCGGAAACGCTCTTTTGCCGCTTCGATGCAACACCCGTTATCACAACAGCATCCGTGCCTTGTATGTCCGATACAAGTCCGATTGTCTGAACATCCAGCGTTTCGTTATCTCTTACCGTCACGGGTACGGAGTAGGTTTTGAATCCGAGTGAGCGTACGGTAAGTTGATACTCTCCAGCCCGAACATTACTCACCTCAAATGTTCCATTATTCAAGGCAATAGCACCTGTGCGCTGCGGACGGGAATCGTCACCACTCAATACGGGCATGGTAACGCGCATATCCTGAAAAGCATAGACATATTCGTTAGCACGGGCAGTTTCTCGCGGCGTGAGAAGAATACTTGCGCCAATCAAGCCTTCGCGGGTTTGTTGATTGGTTATCCTGCCTTTGACTGAGCCGTTTTTGGCTTGCACCGTTGAACACGAAGCAATCATTACCAACCACAGAAAAAAGATTCTCAACGGTAATTGCAACGCCATAACGCAAAGCAAAATTTGGGGGAGGGGAATGAATTGGAAGGACTTTGATCGAAAAGGACTAAATGCGAACACGAGGAAATTCCAGCACAAAGGTAGAACCTACGTCCGTGTTGCTTTCATACCACACACGTCCGCGCATAGTTTCCATCAACTTTTTCACCGTAGAAAGCCCTATACCGGTTGAACTTTCCCCTGCTGTCGGTCGCACGGAGAGTTTTTCAAAACGCTGAAACAGTCGTGGTTGTTCTTCTTTCGGGATACCGGGACCGTTATCGGAAATACGAATCTGAACGGTTTCCGGAAAAGTTTTGAGGCGAATTTGAATGTGCTTTCCATGAGGTGAATACTTCACGGCGTTGGAAACAATATTCTCCAGAATTTGGTGAAACCACACTTCATCTACCGCAATACTTGGCTCTTCATCAGCATCAAGAGCGATGGTGATATTTTTTTGCTCTGTCAAGCGACGAAATTCTTTCATGTCCAACCGAAGAATAGGAACAACGTTGAGTTCGATGATATTGAGTGGTAATTTCCCGTCTTCTATTGCCTGAATGTTGAGCAGATTGTTGATAAGTTTGTTCATTCGCTCGGTAACAGCGAGAATATCTGTGGCGTGTTTCACCAGATTCGCAATTTCTGAGTCATTTGCAGGGGTATTGACAATCGAATCGGCTAAATTTGCAATAATACCAATGGGATTCTTCAGGTCATGGGCAACAATAGAAAGCAATTCCGACTTTTCCTTGCTAACGTACTCAACCCGCTCCAATGCGCGTGTAAGAGCAATTTTCTCTTCGGACAAATAATAATGTTCAAAGCATACCCGAATAATTTCCAGCAAATCCGCATTGCGCCAAGGTTTCGTTAAAAAACGATACACATTACCTTGATTGATGCTGTCAGTGAGGTCTTTTACATCGGTGTAACCCGTCAGAACAACGCGCACGGTCTGAGGGACAAACGTAATGGTTTGGTGTAAGAACTCCGTACCCGACATACCGGGCATACGCTGGTCAGCGAGAATTACTTGAGGAATAAAGCCGCTCTCAAGAATTGCCAGAGCATCCGTTCCTGATGCTGCGGTGCGTACGGTGTAAAACGGTGAAAACAGTTCTTTTAAGGTAAGCAGAATATCTTTCTCGTCATCAACGATGAGCAAACGTTGTTCTTCTTTCGGATACTGCTGCTCCGTTGGTGAAAAAGAACGTATCCCAAGTTCAGTTTGGGGTGATTTTATCCGCAACATAGATAGAAAAAATAGTAAAAATCCAATGCAAATAGCGTGTGAGGGTGTTTCCCGTAGTTCAATACCCCTTCAGTCTCAAATATACAAGAATTTTCGCAGTAAACGGCGTAAACAACGATGTTTTCGCAGTGTCATCCCCAATCACCTCGAAAAATCAAGGTACATCAGCCACGCAAAATATACCGACAAGCCAATACCGACAATTATCATCACCAAACCGGAAACCCCGTATATCAAAATACGAACATCCTGCTTGTAGCCCGAAAAAGGATTATGCGTAAAGATATGCCTCACAACAAGCATAAATCCGCCTTCGTTAAAAAAATCCTCCGGCGATAAGGCTCTTCCCGACAATGCACCGGAACGCAAAACGGCAAGAATGCCGCATAAAATCAGGAACATAGCGGTAATGAGCATGAGGTTTGTTTATCTTCGGTGAGAAAATGGAAGTTATGCTTCATATCCCAGATTTGGCGCTAACCAGCGTTCTGCCTCTTCTACCGTCATTCCTTTGCGACGAGCGTAATCTTCCACTTGGTCGCGTTGGATTTTTCCCAAGGGAAAATACTTGGCTTCAGGGTGCGCAAAATACCAGCCGGACACCGACGCAGCAGGAAACATCGCGTAACTTTCCGTGAGAATCACACTTGTATGCGCCTCTGCCGACAGGATGTCAAAAAGTTTCCGTTTTTCCGTGTGTTCGGGGCAAGCGGGATAGCCGGGTGCAGGGCGAATACCGCGATATTCTTCTTTGATAAGTGCTTCATTCTCTAAATGTTCGTCCGAAGCATACCCCCAAATTTCCTTGCGTACCTTTTCGTGAAGCCACTCTGCGGCTGCTTCGGCAAGGCGGTCGGCGATTGCTTTGACCATAATCGAAGAATAATCGTCGTGGTCTTGTTCGTAGCGTTTGCATAGTTCATCCGTGCCGATTCCTGCCGTAACAACAAATGCGCCGATATAATCTTTGAGACCTGTTTCTTTCGGCGCAATGAAATCCGCAAGGCAAAGATTGGGATTATTCGCGGCTTTTTGGCTTTGTTGGCGAAGAAAATTCAGTGTTGTTAGAAGTGTAGAACGCGATTCATCCTGATACAATTCTACATCATCATCCTGAACGGCATTCGCAGGAAAAATGCCACAGACAGCTTTTGCCTGTAAGGATTTCTCAGCAATAATGCGCTTCAGAAGAGTTTGTGCATCATCAAAAAGTTTTCGTGCTTCACTGCCCACGACGGCATCATCAAAAATTGCGGGGTATTTGCCGCGTAATTCCCATGATAAAAAAAATGGTGTCCAATCAATGTATGCGGTGAGTGTTTCAAGCGAAACGTCGTCAAACGTTGTCAATCCTAGTGTGCGAGGTTGTGCTATGGTCATGGTGTTGTTATTGGTGATTATTTTTTCGGTGCAGAGATCGGTGCAACAAAGGGCTTTTGCGTGGTGTCGTTAAACATAGTTTGCATTGGTCCCATGCCGGAAATCTGCAAAATTGTTTCTCCGACGGTATATTCAAAATGCGATACACCGGGCGCAAAGTGCATAAACTGTCCGGGCATGATACGCTGAACCTTCGTAGAATCCCATGTTTCCCCCAAACCAACGCACAACATTCCTTGTAAGACCGTCGAGTGTAATTCCAAAACGTGTTTATGCGGTGGAATGTGTAGCCCGTCAGGATATTTCACGCGAATAGTAAACATTCCCGATTTCATGCGGTCTCCGGCGAGTGTCATCGAAGCCGCTCCTTTGAGCGTAGGGTGCGGTTGCCATTGGGGCATTTGGACGGAATCGCGTGGGATGCTTGTTGTGGCGGGACTTTGTGCAAACATCGTACCTGCAACGAAGTAAAGGCAGAACACTGTCACACGACATAATACTTTATGAGGCATTGGCTTACAGTAGTTAATTTTATGGTAAATGTATTATGGTCTCCGTCATTGGTTGTCACCGCAAAAATACGAGAAAAATACGTGATGTCCCTAGAAAATTCGTTGTATCCAACACCAATACCCGCATTAGGAACGTGAAATAAATAAAAGCGCGTTAATTGATTGTTCGATCAAAGAGTTCACAGGGCGCATAGAATCTCGCTCATAATACTTTTTCTCCGTGAACTCTGTGTCTTCGATGGCTCATTAAACCTTGCTTTTTAACCAAAGTGCCTGGTGGTGAAAAATAGCCGCTTAAAACGCGCCTTTATTTCAAACACGTTCCTTAGGCTTTGCAAGCCCCAAAATGACAATTTTGTCATTGGCGTTTCTCATGGATTCAGCAATCTCGGCGTAAGTTTGCGGACTGTTTTTTTTTGCAACCTCAGATGACAATGGTCGTGGTAGTTCACGTTTTTTCTGCGCATTTCCCCGCTTCATTTTGTGTATAAAATGTGTTTTTTTTCTCTCAATTTTGAGAGTCATGTCCCGCTCAGCGCTTTATATGTCCCGCTCAGCGCTTTTTGGCGTTGGAAATTTTTTCTTGAGAAAGAATACGAATAATTTTGCATTTGAAATAAAATCGCAAATATCAGTGCGAGATAACAAACAGTAAAAATGTCATCATGTTCACTTTTTCAACCATCTTTGTTTTCGTATATGCAGAATAATCGTTCATCTTTGAGCGCTGCGCTCCCTTCATTCAGTCTTCGGCGCTTCGTTCATCAGCCCATTTCGGCGCTGTTTTGTATGCTCTTGCTCTCTATCTGGGCAACAGTGCTTCTACCCCTCTACGCGCAGCAAGAAGCCAACGCAATTTCTTTATATCCTGCACTGCATCTGGCTAGCGCCGATGCTTCTAGTATTGCTGCGAGTCGTAATGCATTGGGAATCGGCATTACGAGTTTTTCTCCGTCCAGCATTAATGCCGGAACTAATGGCTTCCAACTCCGCATCTACCTCTCCGGGCGGGTTTCACAAACAATACCAACAGCCAATTTCGGTAGTGTACCAGTCAGCGTTATAGAGTCGAATCTCAATGACATCCTTGTAGATGTTCCAGCAAGCGCCATAGCCGACGCGGGAACGTATCAAGTTTCTGTCACTGACCCGGCAACAGGAACAACAGGTTATGCAAATTTTAACGTCATTCAGCAATCCAACCCAACACCTACCGTTGGTGTATTACAACCGCCAAGCGTACAAGCCGGAAGTGGTAGTTTTTCTCTTGTCATCAATGGCCGGGGTTTTGTTAGTGGTGTTACTCAGTTCACCTTTAACGGCTTGCCTCTCACGAATCCCTCGACACTTGGTTTTACCTACGCAGTGTTTACTGTTCCCGCGTCATACATTACCAATACTGGTACCATTCAGATTTCGGCTGTCAATCCAACGCCTGGCGGCGGTTGGGGATCCAACACATTCACCATAACAGCACCTGCTTTACCTGCGCCAAGCATCAGCAGTTTTACACCTACACAACTGATCGCCAATGGATACGCGCAAACCCTAACGATTTATGGAAACAATTTTCGCAATCCATCAGTAACTTTCAACGGCTCCGGCGTATCAATCACCTCAAACGGTAGCAATACATTAACGATAAGCATTCCG
>JALONG010000085.1 GCA_025455065.1 Candidatus Kapaibacterium sp.
GCATTGCGAATCTTCGTTGTATCTCTACCAAGCCTGAGTTTATCGGGCTTTGGGTGTAAACCATTGAGAAAAAAATTAGTTATCTCTAAATTTTGTCTTATGTAGCTCTTCGACGCAGATTATCATGATTACGCTGATTTTGAGCGGCTTTCGAGATGGTTTTCGGATTGTCGTTTGTATTGAAACAATCATGAAAATCTGTTGAACCATGAAAATCTGCGTCAAAATTCTATGACCTCAACAGTTACAAAAAAATGGGAATTGCTCTCAATGAAGAACAATTCCCGATGGTATCTATGAGGGTGAAAAACTGCTACGGAATCAGTGATAATGCCTTCTCCAAGACTTCATCGCGCCCTTCTTGAACGCCCTTGATGGTGCGCACTGCCGGAACGGTCGGTTTGATGCCGACAAGATGATGCTGCGAACCGTCGTGTTTCAGCACTTTCATCCCCGTCCAGCGAATGGAAGTATTGCCAAGCAATTTCATGCTGTTTACGTTCCCGTTTGCTCCGGCGGTTGTTTCGCCGACGATTTCACCCAATTTGTAATGCTCCACAATGCCCATGACAGTTTCGGCATAACTGATAGCGCCGCCGCCTGTCAGAAATATGATTTTACCTTTCATGCGTGGACCCATAGGAAACAGCGTCCAACGCCCTGTTGTATCGTAGCCTGCAATGCGCTCTTGGTCGGGATAGAGTATTTGGGGAATGTTCCATTGGGCTGAACGTAAGGGGGTATCGGTAAGATAGCTGAGAATGTTGTGATTGCTGTTCGGATAGCCACGAAGGTCGAAAATAAGCCCTTTTGCTTCGGCAAACTCGCTGAGTTTGGAACTGAATTCTTTCAATTCAATCTGGCTCAAATCCACATACCAAACAGCGTCTGTTTTTCCTATGCCCCGTATTTGCTTGAATGCCGGATATTCTTCCACTCTTTTGCCAAATAACCGCATTGCACGAACATTCATCTCTTCACCGCCGCGATTGATACGAATGAGCGCCTCGCCATTTGTCCCGTAAAGCATTTTCCATGGGGCTTGTGAGCGTTTCCACTGCGGAGTGCCGGAAATAAGAGCTTCTTCTTCTGCAACAAGCGTTTTGACATCCTTGCCGTCAATCATCTGAAGCACATCACCCCGCTTTAATGCTGAATCTTGAGAAGCAATGACGACAAGTTGCCCTTCTACCATTTGTGCCTTGATAGGGAGATAGAGCATTTGCCGAGGATAATACGAATAATCGGCGTGTCCGTCGCGGAGTTTTTCCGTTAGTTGGCTGCGCATGACTTTGGCAAACTCCTCGCCGGACGTGATTTGAAGCGTCTTTGCAAGGGTGTTGGTGAGAACGTCATTCCAATTTGTTCCAATGACATCAAAGTACGGATACGAGTGTTGAAGCACGTTCCAAGCCATAACCACATTTGCAAGGCGTGTTGCTTCTTGTTCTATGGAGGCAGAATCTGATTTAATAGTGGACAGTTCAGTTATGAGTTGAGAAAATGCTGCGGTGCTTTGAGTGCTTGAGCCAAGGGTTGCAGAGAGACTGTCAGCAGCATACAGCGCTACTGGTAATGCACAATACACGCCGTTTCCTAGCTCTTTCAGGAGAGTTTCACTGGTTTGTGGGCGTGAGGAAAATAATTCGCCACGAAAAATAACGGGTTTTTGTGATTTGTCTTTAATCAGTATGCTTGTTGCACCGTGATATGCTTCCGTTCTCGGTGTAAATGTGTATGCTGTATCTCGAGAACTCCAACCGGAGAAATTTGTTTTTTCTTCTTGCTGCTGGTATTGTTCAAAACTGCCATTTTCAATAACAAACGGCTTCCATTCTTCTAGGGAGCTTGTTCTTGTGAAAAGTCGAATATCATCAGCAAAAACGTTGCCTTTGCCAATGAGCATTGGACCAAAACTAATACCTCTTGCTGCACTATCAACCGTGCCGATAATACTGTATTCTGCCCATTGATTTGTTTTTGCCGGTCGGTCTTGCATATTATCAAAAAAGCCTCTACCTTTTGATTTATCTACCCGTAGCCAAAGATGCCCAGTGCCGTTGTTGTTCGGAGAAAAAACCTTTAATGCTCCTGTCATTTTGATTTGTTTCCCGCGAAGGTTCTCTAAATCAAGCGTTGCTCTTGTACTATTATAGCCAATAGTTTGGAGAATCGTACCGAATGTCTCAGCGTTATTCGATGGTTCTACATTATCTCTATTGAGGCGAATACTCTTATACATTGTGTACTGATTTTGTACCACACCAAGCCCCATACCTTTATGCTGCCACGAAACAACCTGATGTTGAGCAATATTCCCCGGAACGGCATCCGTCTTGGGTTTTTCACCTTTTTTGAGGATTTGCAGCGTTGGTGCGATTGGCAAAAAGAGTTCTTCCAGCGTGGTTTTGAGCGCCTCTTGATTCGGTGCGTTTTTTACTTTGTTCACGCCGTAAATAGCGAATTTATTCCAATCAACCCGCGTGGCTTCATCGCTGGGGTGGAAATACCGCACATAACCGTAGAGTTTCGTAAATGCTCGGAGATTTTGCACGATGTACTCTTGCGAGAGCGGGCTTGTGGCAGGCGCTTGAGCGGATTGTGCTGCCGGGGCGCTTGAAGGCTTTTCTTGCGATTTTTTTTGTGCGAAACTTTGTTGGACAAAACTTGTTTGAAAAAAAAGTGCCAACGCAAGTAGATATGCGGTTTTGAGGGCAAGATGCTTTTGCATAGAATAGAAAAAATATGGAGGGAAAAAATATAGAGAACAATGGGTTAATACCGAAATAGCGAAGCAGGCTCCGCACCAAGCAAATACGGCGTTGGTGTCAGAATTTCCGCCTCAAGGTCGCATCGAATACAAATGCTTTCAAGCGAGGTTGTAGGCGCACTGAGCGGCTTTTGAGATAGAATATCGCCAACAACGACTGACCATGATTCTGCGCCGTAAAGGTATTCGCGCTCTTGGAAAACAATACTCATTTCCTCTGCTGTTTCAAGTATTGTCGAATGTGGCTGCTGCATTTGTTGGCGAGGAGCGTTCAACATTCGTGGGCGCATGAAATCTGGTTTTGCCTGATTGCTGGTTGTTATGCGTGAAATGAAATTGTTCGTTGCTTTTGTCATTGCATTGGTCATATCAAGTGTGAGCGTTGGCGCTTCGGGTATTATTCGCTGTGATGCTTCAGAAACAAGCAATGGTGCTGCTTTGGGCTTGCTGGAAATAATGAACCACAAACCGAGTGCGCCAACAATGAAACAGAGCGCCAGCGCAAATCGCCAAACGGGAGCCGCGAACAGCGTATTCATGCGGCTTGTCAGTTCCGCTACGAACGTGCTGAGTAGCGACTTGTTTGGTGCAGTCTGTGGGGTATTGTATGTGCGTCGTCGTTCTTGCCCACGTTCAAGGATGTGTGCGAGTTCCGAGCGATTTGGCGCGTGAGAATTTTCCGCAGAAAGTTCGTTTTTTGCGGCGTGGAAATACTCGTCGAGATGTCGTGATTGCTTGTTCATGGTGATTCGTGTGATTTGAGGTGATGTCCTAAAAAGCCCGATATTATGCTGCTCCTAAGCGTTTTGCCAAGAGTTTCCGCCCCCGCGAAACGGAGACTTTGACGCTTATTGTGCTGCGGTTTTGCACCTCGGCAATTTCTTTCATGGAAAATCCCAGAATTTCAAACATGATAAGTGCTTCGCGTTGCTCTGCGGGCAAGGTATCAAACGCTTCGTAGAGTGCTGCGGTGTCGGCTGCGCGTTCACTCTGATAATCGGTTCCGTGGTCGTGGCAAGCACCTTTTTGCTCAAGACGTTCCCAAACATCGCCTACACTTTCTGTTGCAAACGCGAGATTTGAAGCGGTTTGTAAACGTTCCGATTGTGCAACCATTTTCCTGTGCGTCCGCGTGGCAATGGTAAAGCAATAACTCAAAAACGCTTCTTTATGCCGAAGCGTGGGATACTGCTCAAATGCTGCCGCAACGGTCTCGGCGATTATATCTTGCACAAGGTCTTGGCTATGCAAAACCTGACCAAAACGCCGACGGGATTCCTTCCAGACCAATGCCCGCACTAGGCGCTCCAATGCGGGATACGCCTTTTCAAGCGCATCTAAAAATTCTGTATGGAGTTGGGCATTGGTCATGGAATGTTTCTAATACAAAGGAAGTGCGGCAAGGACGGAAAAGGTTACAGGAAAACGGAAAAAATTTCTGTACATTTGAAAAAATTTTGTTTCAACAACGGAGATACATCGCAAACGTGAGGCTTTCGCGTTTTTTCGAGTGTCTCACACCCCCAATGCTATGAACACCAAAGCACTTACACAATTCCTCAGCGAACTCAGTCAAAATAACGAAAAAGCGTGGTTTGATGCCAACAAAAAACGCTACGATGCGCTTCGCAGCGAATGGTTGGAACTCATTGAAGCGGTCATCGTTGGTGTGGCGGGTTTCGACAGCAGCGTCCAAAACCTTGAACCGAAGCAGTGTACCTTCCGTATCAATCGAGATATTCGCTTTTCAAAAGACAAAAGCCCGTACAAAACGAATTTTTCGATGGTCATTGTCCCTGAAGGCAAGAAAACAGCAGCCCCCGCCTACTATATGCACCTTGACGCAAAAAGCGAACTGTTTATCGCCGGCGGTGTTTGGATGCCTGAGAAAGAGCCGCTTACTGCCATTCGTGCAAATATCGCCGAGCATCCGGAGCGCATAGAATCTGTGCTGAAGAACAAAGCGCTGAAAGCCGTGTTTGGCGATATTGACCGCTCCAACACGCTTACGCGCTTGCCCAAAGGCTACGAGGAGGATGTGCCGCATCCCGACCTCATCAAACTTAAATCGTTTACTGTGCAGCACAGTATGAAATGGAAATCTGCCAATGACAACACGCTGGAACAAGAATTGGTACGGTATTTCGAGGCTATGCACCCGCTTATTGTGTGGCTGAGAGAGGCACAGCGAGGGTAGTGTGAGGATTTGGCACACCTCTTGCAAAGTCAGTCTCCATGCGCCTTTCAAATTAGCGCTCTTGTCTCACAATTACTCATTTGCCGTTATGAAATCGAACAATCGTCTCAGTATGAAGCAATCCAATACCAATACGCCTCACAAGGCAATGAGCAGTGCACTCAGCATGAAACGCCGCTCATTCTTGCAGACAGCCGCAGGAGCAGCAGCGCTTGGCGTTTCGGCTCAAACGCTAGGCGGAATGCCGCTTTTGGCAATGTCGCCGGATAAGTTTGGTGCAGAAGTTCAGAATAGCAATAATATCCTTATCATCATTCAACTTTTTGGCGGCAACGATGGCTTAAATACCGTCATCCCGGCGGATGATGCGAATTATTACCGCATGAGACCGCAACTCGGCGTAAAAAAAGAACAAGCCACGCGCCTTTTCGGTTCGCGTGTGTACTTGCATCCTGCACTAACGAACAACGTTCCCAACGGTGGTTTTAAGCAACTCTACGAAGACGGGCGTTTGGCTGTGGTGCAAGGCGTTGGCTACGAAAACCCGAATTTATCGCACTTTCGCTCGACCGACATTTGGCTTTCGGGTATCAACAATTCCCTGCCGACGGCTCAGTTTAACGACGGTTGGGTGGGGCGCACAATGGCGAAACTGTATGCAGCACCTGCGACAAACCAAATCCCCGATTACCCGCTCTGTGTGCAGATTGGCGGCACACTTTCGATGTTGCTCAAAGACGATGCGCGGGGCGATATGGGCATTGCGCTGGCAGACCCGGAGCAGTTTTTCCAACTTGGGCAAGGCTTAACGCCTGATGTGGCGGCGCTTACGGACGGTTCGGCATTTGCCGGGGAGTTTAATTACGTCCGCACAATCGCCCAGAAGTCCGATGCTTACTCACAACTTGTGAAACAGGCGTTTGACCGAGGGCGTAACGCGGTGGATTATGCAAGCGGTTTTCCGCAGCAGCTACGCACCGTTGCACGGCTGATTTCAGGCGGTTTGCAGTCGAAAGTGTATTTGGTGAATCTTGGCGGTTTCGACACGCACGTCCTTCAGCAACAACCCGATGGAAGCGGTGTACATCCTCGTTTGCTGAATACGTTGGCAACGGGCGTTTCACAGTTTATGCAGGATGCTCTGCAACAGCGTTTTGCAGACCGTGTTGTGGGGATGACGATTTCCGAATTTGGGCGCAGACCGCAAGAAAACGGCTCTCTCGGCACTGACCACGGAGCGGCAGCCGTGCA
This sequence comes from Candidatus Kapaibacterium sp., assembly GCA_025455065.1. GTDB lineage: Bacteria > Bacteroidota > Ignavibacteria > Kapaibacteriales > UBA4661 > PH2015. The sequence continues at coordinate 6,219 of JALONG010000085.1, forward strand.
GTTCGTCTTTGGAAACAGCGTGAACGCGAATGTTTTCGGCAATCCTTTCGATTTGGTCAATCTCAACAACAACGGCGATTTGCAATATCAATACGATTACCGCCGCGTCTATGCAAACGTGCTGCAAGCGTGGTTTGGCGCGTCGGAGCAGGATACAACGGCTGTTTTGGGGGAACGTATCGCGCCGCTTGGTGTGATTCAAGCCCGTACCACAAGCGTCCGTGAGCAGTTTACCCGTTTTGGCACAAGCGGCGCTGCACTGTCGCTGTCACCCAATCCCTCACGGGGCGCATCTACACTCAGTTTTGAACTTCGCACGGCGGGAGATGTGGACGTTTCAATCTTTGGCACGGAGGGGCGCTTGCAACGTCAGGTCTGGAGCGGTTTTCTGCCGGAAGGTGTTCATTCCATTCCCGTGAATGTCGAAGTAAGCGGCTCGTATTTGTGCGTGGTGCGTGTGGGTGGAAAGCTGGAAACCGTGCCGTTTGTAGTGGTACGATAATTCCGCCACTGGCTTTCCAAACATTCTTGAATTTACCGTTGTTGTCATTGAATCTTTTTTGCAACATTATGAGCCGCTTCATTACGCAAATTATCTCTTCACAGCACGCAGAAATTGCCCCCGGAATGGCTGTGCGCCGCCCTTTCCCAACGCTGAATTTGCGCCACGCAGACCCGTTTGTGTTTCTCGACCATTTCGGACCGAGTGTTCATGCGCCTCACACGCCCAAAGGCGACGGCACGGGCGCTCATCCGCATCGTGGCATCATCACGGTAACGTATTTGTTCGATGGCGCAACCGAACATTTTGATTCCTACGGCGGGCATGGTGTGGTGCGCTCCGGCGGGGTGCAGTGGATGGTTGCTGGTTCGGGAATTGTGCATGACGAGGGCATGAGTGCTGAGTTTGCAGAGCGTGGCGGACTCTCGCACGGCATACAACTGTGGCTAACGCTCCCAAAAGCGCACAAAGACACGCGCCCAAGCTATGGTTTGCTGCAAGATGATGAATTGCCTCGCGTGGAACTGAGCGACGGTGCGGGCTTTCTAAAAGTTGTGGCAGGAACGTATTTGCACAATGGGGTGGAAATTTCTTCCACGATGCCACTTTACAGCCCGCTTGCAATCTATCATCTGCGGCTTTTGCCACACGCGGAAGCGGACATTTGGCTGAATCCTGAATTTCATGCTATGATGTACTTGCCGCTTGGAAGGCTGCTGGTAGGAGAATCGGAGACGGAATTGAAGGAAGCGGAACTCGGCATCTTGAGTAATAGCGCTTCGGGGCAGGATGTGGCGGTGTTTTGTGAAAATCCGACTGACGAAGCGCTCGATATTCTTGTTATGGCTGGAAAGCCGCTTGGAGAGCCGATAGTTATGAACGGACCCTTTGTCATGAACAGCAAAGAAGGCATCGTAAGCGCCTATCAGGACTTCCAAGCGGGGAAGTATGGAACAATTTCGAGGTAAAAGTTCACGGCAACAAATCCGACCGCGAATACAACAGCGCTACCAACGCCCCGAAATTGCTTGCGTCGGCGGTGGTTGTAATCGGAATATCTGTCGGGAACGGGAAATCTGCGGCATCGTGGTAGAGTGCGCCTGTCAGTGCGGCTTTGTTGGTCATTCGGGCGGGGCTGTTTTCCTTCTCAAAGCGCACTAATGCTTGTTTGGTGAGCAGTGCCGCCGCCAAAACGTTGAGGTGCGTATTTTGTCGCAGCGCCGTTTTGAGCGCTTCACCGCGAAGGTGTTTGTAAGAACCCAGCGCAGAGCGGGCTTCGTCGTAGCACGAGGTTTTATGCGGGTAATAAAGAATACTGTCCTCTCGGCTTGGCGTAAAAACAACGCGGAACGCGGCTTCTGTGGAAGAAACACAAATTTGTGACAAACCGACATTCTCCGTCAAACCCGCTAATTCGCGCACTTCCGTCAAAACAGGCTGCGTGTGCAAAACGCGCCTTGCAGCGATTGCTGCGCCAAATGCCCTCGGGTCAAGCTGAACCATAGATGCAGCCTGCGTTATAGCCGATTGCTGGGCATTGATTTTGGTAACGACCGATTCAAGATTTTCGTTCATCGCTCCAGCTTCCAACGAGATTTTCTGCGATGTTGAGAGATTCGAGTGCAGGTAAATATGTAATCCGGCAAGGCTCACAGTAAGGAAAGCAGCGACAAGCGGCAAGGCAAACGCGAATGTGCGCAAAGAAGATGATTTCATGCGGTATTCAGGGAAAAGTGAAACAACGTGCGAAATGAACTGTTACAGCGCAACAGGAGAAACAAGGAGCATAGAGAAAGTAGCGGGAAGAATGAGGAATAATGCTGTTTGTGAAGATATGTACACCGAATCGTACGAACAAAAATACGCATTATTGGTCAAGAAGTTGCAGAAAATATTGTGAGTGTGAAGGATTAACGATACATTACCTTATGCCAAGTTTTAGCACTACCATAGCAGTTTCTACGGATAACAAGAAGGCAACCGTTTGTTCTCAAACCCGCACGATTACTGTCGTTGCGGGTGCTGTTTTTGCTGACCTTGCACCGACTCAAAACGACCTCGCCCGCGAAATTTCCACAATCATTAGCAACGAAGCGCTTTCCGGCAGAAAAACCTGTTTTTTCGGTATGACCGAAGAACTTGCTCGTGCCTGTCCCCCAAATTACCTCCACGCATACATAGGCGCAGAACCCCGATGGAATCTTGCTCTTTGGCAAGAACGCCAAAAGCGCAACAAATCTATACGAAATAGCTGCAATGCCGCTTTACGCCTGGGCTGCGAGGTGCGTGAAGCGCTTGTTTTTGAAGAGTTGGTATTGCAACAGTGTGAACACATTCGCCGACAATGGCTTCAAACCAAGCGTTTGCCGCCTCTCCATTTTGTAGCAGAAACTGCATTGTACCTTTCGGGCAAACGGCTGTTTGTTGTGGAGTGCCGAGGGACGATTGTCGGCTATGCGCTTGTAAGCGAAGCAGGAAGCGGTATTCAGCCAATGCAGCAGCTAGAGCATTTTGTCCGCTTGCCGAGTGCGCCACACGGCACAACGGAGTTACTCATTTGCCGCATTGCAGAGCAGCTTGCTTCAGAAGGCGCTTCCACGCTAAGTTTGATGCTTGCCCCATTTTCCCGAAAAGTGCAGTGTACCTTGCCCGAAGGGCGTTGTTCTGCTGCAATGAAGCGGTATTTGCAAGCAATGGAGAGCTTTGGCGGCTATTGGTACAACGCAAAAGGATTGGAACATTTCAAAGCGAAATTTCAACCGGACGAGTGGATGCCGCTCTACTGCTCGTTTCCTGAAGATATGCCGCCAGTCAAGGTTTTATGCGCTTTTGCTGAGGTGTTTTTGGGGACAAGCCTTGCAAAAGGCTTTCTGAACACAGCCCGGCAAACAATTCTGAATATACCTATTGCTTCCCGCCGAAAAAACCGCTAATTTGTGCGCTTGAGCGTCCATGCTCCATGAGCGTTGGTATTCCGTGAGAGCCAGTATTCGCGGCGCTTCTTTTCTCCCATTTCTGCAACAATACTTAACAGTATGATGACCATTACAGGGCTTTTTTACTACCCGATTAAAGGCTGCAAAGGCACTGCCTTAGACACGGCAACCCTCACAAAGCGCGGTATCGCTTTTGACCGTCATTTTATGATTGTCAATCCCGAAGGGCGCTTCCTCACGCAGCGCGAACTTCCTGCTATGGCGACTATCATGCCGTCTGTAAATGGGAGTATGCTCACGCTTGCAAAGAAAGGAATGGAGACGCTTTCGGTGCTGCATACCGACGAACCCTATTCGGAAAAATCCGCAAGAACGGTTGTGGTGTGGGGGTCTGTTTGCAAGGCTGTTTCGCAAGGGGGAATCGTCGCGGATTGGCTTAGTACGGCGCTTGGTGAGAATGTAGGTTTAGTGGCAATGCAGCGTGATTTCCACCGCGAACTTGATGCGGAGTATCGTGTCAGCGAGACCGATACAACGGGCTTTGCGGACGGCTACCCGATGTTGCTTGTTTCCGAAGCCTCGCTGGAAAGCCTGAATTCCCGACTCATTGAGACGGGTAGCGAACCTGTCCCGATGAATCGTTTTCGCCCGAATATCGTTGTAAGCGGCTGTGAAGCCTTTGCGGAAGATACATGGATGAATGTTGTGGTCAAAAACAGCGTAGGTGATGTTCCGATGCACGGCGTGAAACCTTGCGGGCGTTGTATCGTAACAACCATTGACCAAGAAACAGGCACAAAAACAGGCGCAGAGCCTGTTGCCACGCTGAAAAAATTTCGCCGTAACGCAGACGGAACAAAAGTATTATTTGGGCAAAATGTCATCCATGCTCGTCTTGGTCAGCTTTCGGTGGGTGATGTGATTGAAGTTCACTCGTGAGAGAAGGTGTAACAAATGAACACAGCAACAGAACAACTCCTTACCAACGGCAGCGATATTGAGGTTTGGAATGGTATTTCCAAGCCCGACACATCGCATCTTATCACGGATGATGATGAGCCTGTGGACAATCTTCTTTCCGAAAAGCAGCAACGTCTTTTGACGAAAGTTCTCTACACGAACACCGCATGGAACAAGGAAAACCGGACGTTTATTGCTTCGGCGAATGTCGGAATATTTGCCGGTTTGAAATCTACGCCGATTGTGCCGGATGTGTTCGTCAGTTTGGATATTCCTCCCGATGCGACGTTAGACCTTGACTACACTCGCGCCTATTTTGCGTGGGTATTTGAAAAAATGCCCGATGTGGTGATTGAAATTGTCTCGAACCGAAAAGGCGGCGAAATGGCGCGAAAACTGAGGGAATATGAGCGATTGCACATTACGCACTACGCTGTTTTCGACCCGTTTTATGAATTGAAGGGCGAAGTATTTATGCTCTACACCTTGCAAGGCTGTAAATACGTGCCTCACAGGGATTTTTGGATGGAAGGAATCGGCTTGGGGTTGCGTCTCTGGGAAGGCGAATACGAGGGCATGAACGCTACATGGCTTCGTTGGTGCGATGAGCGCGGTAAAATTCTTCCAACAGGAAAAGAGCGCACGGACAATGAAATACTCCGCGCCGACAAAGAAAAACGCCATGCTGAAAAAGAAAAACATCGCGCTGAACAAGAAACGCAGAGAGCAGAGCGAGAAAAGCGCCGCGCTGAGAAAGCAAAGCAGCAAGCAGAACACGAAAAGAAACGTGCAAATTCTGCTGAAGAACGTGCAGTTTCTGCCGAAGAACGCGCTCAACGCCTCGCGGAGCAACTTCGCGCTTTAGGCATCACGCCGGAAGAGTAGGCAAGGGATGGAGGAATACAGGCAGAAGGCTGTGGGCTAAAAAACAAGCACTAATGCTACCTCCATGACTAATGACCAATGACTAATGACCAATGACTAATGACCAATGACCAATGACCAATACACCAATGGCTAACACTAAAAACCAAAAACCATGAAAGAACTACTCCGCCTTAAACCATACTTCATCCGCCACAAATGGATGTTTATTTTGGGGTTTATTTTTGTAACGATTTCCAATATCTGTTCTACAACGCTACCGAAAGTGGTCGGTAAGACGATAGATTCCATCTCGCAGAGCGTTGGACGCGACACCTTTTCGCAGGCTGATATTGCCTTGCATATCGGGCTGATGTTTGCGCTAACGGCAGGGAGCGGCTTTTTTATGTTTCTGACGCGAAAAACGATTATTGTGGCATCACGCAAAATCGAATACGAACTTCGTGCTGATGTTTTGAGGTCGCTTGAACGCTTGCCGTTGCAGTATTTTCAGCGTACGCCGACGGGTGAACTTATGGCGTATTCAACCAATGATATTTCCGCAATTCGGGAGTTTTTCGGTCCGGCAGTGATGTACACGGCAAACACGATAACGACGTTTATTTTCGCGCTTTCGATGATGATTACGCTTTCGCCCTTTATCACGGTGGCGGCATTGCTGCCTTTGCCACTGGTGTCGTATGGTGTCTATCGCATCGGCTCGAAGGTGCATCTGCTGTTCAAAGACGCACAAGACCATTATGCCAAAATGACCGCCAAGGCGCAAGAAAACTTGTCCGGTGTGCGTGTTGTGCGGGCATATGGGCGCGAGGAAGACGAAATCAAGGCATTTTACGGTATGGGCGAGGGCTATTTGAAAAAGATGATGCGTTTAGTGAGAATTGAAGCCGTGATGATGCCGCTAATGATTAGCTTGATTGGCTTGTCGCAAGTGTTGGTGCTGGGTGCAGGCGGGTATTTGGTGATGCGCGGTGAGGCGACGATTGGTGATGTTACACAGTTTTTTATCTATCTGAACCAACTTATTTGGCCCGTGATTGCTGTGGGTTGGGTAACAAATTTGATTCAACGTGCAGCCGCCTCCACAGGGCGTTTGGGCAGGGTGTTTGATGAAGTGCCTGAAATAGCCGATTCCGAAGCCACAAATCACGCTATTACGGCGATTCGAGGCGATATTGAATTTCGCAATGTGCAGATGAAATATGCCGCAAATCTCCCCTTTGCACTCGGTTCTGAGCAAGGCGGGGTTTCGTTTTCGGTGAAAGCCGGAGAAACTATCGGCATTGTAGGCGAGACGGGAAGCGGCAAAACAACGCTTGTGAATTTGCTCCCGCGCCTTTTCGATATTTCAAGCGGTGAAGTGTTTATTGACGGCAAGCCGATTCGCCAGATACCGCTTCAAACCTTGCGTTCCGGCATTGCGATTGTACCGCAGGAATCGTTTTTGTTTTCGATGAGCATTGGTGATAACATTCGTTTCGGAAAGCCCTCCGTTTCGATGGATGAAGTCGTTGAAGCGAGTATTATTGCGCAGTTGCATGAAAACGTGAAGGGATTCCCCGAAGGTTATGCAACGATTGTCGGGGAACGTGGTGTTACCTTGTCCGGTGGGCAAAAGCAGCGCACGGCGATTGCACGAGCAATTCTTTGTCAGCCGAACATTGTGATTTTCGATGATTCACTTTCGGCAGTGGATACCGAAACGGAAGAAAAGATTTTACAAGGCTTGCGTGAGGTGATGAAAAACCGCACCAGCATTATCATTGCGCACCGCATTTCTACCGTGAAAAATGCCGATAGAATCATCGTTTTGGAGCATGGGATGATTGCCGAACATGGCACACACGAAGAACTCGTCGCACAAGGCGGTATCTATGCCGCGATGTATTCACGGCAGCTGTTGGAAGAAGAAATTTCGTCGTTTGAGTAATCGGTGATGGTGCGAGAATATTTATCCACGAATTGCACGAATCGTTATGATTGAAGAGTAGCAGCGTCTTGCTGATTTATGCTGAGAAAACCGCGTGAATACTGCACAGACAAGAATGAACTGTGTTAAATTCCAAATAAAATCTGCAAGAACATTACTTGGAAGCATTATTTTTTGCGGTGTGGGCATTTTTTCGTTGTTG
>JALONG010000086.1 GCA_025455065.1 Candidatus Kapaibacterium sp.
CGGAATATGCAGCCCCAGCGCAAAATCCCTGCGTACGTCGGCTCCGGTGGCGATTTCTTCTTTCGTCAGCCAACGCGAATCACCAAACGAAAATTCCATTTTATTGCGATAAAAAAACTGCGGTTCTGCCGGAAGCGTGTCGTGGAGAGCTTTGTAAGGTACTTTACCTAAACGCTCAAAGGCATCACGAACATTTCGCGTTTTCCATGCACACTGCTCCTCATAGCGTAAATGCTGCCATTTGCAGCCGCCGCACGTCCCGAAGTAGCGACAATGCGGCGTTTCGCGCACGGGCGATTGTTCGACAATCTCCAGCAATCGCGCTTCGGCGTAATTTTTCTTCTTTTTACGGACTTCCACTAACACGCGGTCTCCCGGCACACCGCCATCCACAAAATACACAAAACCGTCTTCGGTACGGGCGATTGCTTTACCTTCAAAGCCAATAGATTCTATGCGAAGTTCGAGGGACATTGGGTTGGTGTTGGGTGAGTATTGTTGGAGAATGGAAGGATAAATGTCGGTTATCATCACCGTAGTACAGACATTCTTAATTTGCGCCATAAACGCCACAAGGCGTAATTACTGAAAGTGGTATAGTGGGCGGACTTAGAGATTATTCGCTTCGCTCATTTTGGACACGGACAAGAATGACCTGTGCCACTGAAGCCTAATTTTATGCACTATTATCAACTCACATTGGTATAAAATGATGTTTTCAATTTGCAGCCCATCAATTACGCCGATACCGATACCGCTCAAACGGCATCCCCGATGTTAAGCGAAAATCATTACCGAAGCCCGTATAATCAACGAAAATAAATTCCCTTCCCAAACTTGGATACGCCCATGTCCAGATAATACGCCCATCGCGGCGGAAATCGCGGGTAAATTGCGGCGGTCCGAAAATCGTATAAACCATACCCATATCACTCATCCACCCGTCGCCGAAACTGATAGCACGGAAATTGCGATTTGCGTATTCGATGCGCTGGTAATACTCCTCAAAGGCTTCATTGCGCAGTGTGCCGGGGGTTGGGTCTAAGCGTTGCCAATACTCGAAAAAGCGACGCTGGCGTTCTTCCTCACTTGTCAGCGATAAAATGAACGAAACATCTTGCGGAGGCGCAACATAGCGCATTTGCCGAATTGCTTTCAAAAGGTCATCGCCTTTCATCATTGCCAACAGCCCTAACCCCTTCCAATCTATGCGCATGGCACGGGTAGAAGCGGCAATAACATCGCGTTCACCGATTTTGCTTGTTGTGTCGAGCCGTAACACGAGAATACGAAGATTGTATGTGCCGACAGCAAGTTGCGTTGGCAGAGCAATCTTCAAAAATTGCTGTTCTCGTGCGGCTGTTACTGAGCGGCGTTGGCGCTTGCTCAAAAACCATTGTTTGCCTTTGTTGTCGGTAATTTCATACACAAAATCCAGCGAATCCAAGCCCTGCCCGAAAGAATTGTACGTTTCAAAAAACGCATAAAAACCTTCCTGCGTTAGCGAAGAAACATCTTCGGAAAAATAGGGCGTAACAGCGTAGCGAGTACCTTTTTGCGCCACATTGCTGGCAAACATCACACTACTCACTGCAAACTGCGCAGCATTTGCGTTCACCGCCTTGAACGAACTTTGCAGCGTCGTTAAACGCTTGCTGAGAATGTCGTTTATCTCAACGCTGACACTGTAATTACCGGGCTGAATACGAAATGTGGTTTGTAAATAATCAAATGCCCCCGTAGCACCGAGCGTAACTTCTAAGCGCTCCTCTTTTATGGGGCGCTCTTTGCGAATAGTCTGAATCTCCCGCCCCGCCTGGTCTTTGAGGGTAATGGTGGCAATATAATCTCCAATAAACACCGAATCGCGTTTCATAAAATTGAGCGATTGATACGGTACAATCGTAAACACATCCACACGTTGCGTAGAATCTCCTTCCTCACCCTTAAAAAACAGCACATCCATATAAAAACCCTGCTGCGCTGTTGCAGTGGGTTCTGCTGCTTGCGGCGGAGCAGTAGGAGTAATAAGCGTTCTATTGATTTGTGCAAAACTTGGAAGTATTGCCGATGCAGATAATAGCACAATAACGCAAGCAAATGTGAGTTGAGAGCGAAGACCCGAAGCCGCTCCCCGTCTGCGTTGGTGCATTGTCGGCGACAAAGCGGACAAAAATGCGGTTGTAGCCATGAAAGCTATACTCCTCAAAAAATCATGGATAATGCTGATTCACGCCGTTGTTACTGTTTTCGATGCACCATTGCCGTTTTTATGACCGTTGGGAACATCTTCCGCTACAGCCGTAGCAAGTACCGTTGCCATGTCATCCATGACAAGTTTCGTGCGGAGCGGCTGCTCGCTGGTGAGCGCAATGTCTTTGATGTAGAGTTGCAAACTCACGCGCTGGTGGTGCAAAATTTCCTCAATCGTATAAACCACTGAAAGCGGCTCTCCGGCGTTGCAAAGGTCGAGTTTTTCGCCAAGATTAAAACCGATTGCATCAAACACGATGTTATTTTGCCGCACACGCATTCTGAGGTGATTTTTCCCGACAATGCTTGCTCTGCCTGATGCCACAACATTTTGTGTGATAAAACACGGCTTGTTATTGCCATAACCAAAGGGCGCAAATTGGCGCAACAGTTTCAGGAAGTCGGCGGAAAGTTCGGCAAAATCTAATTCCGCGTCAATCACTACTTCCGGTACCAGCATTTCTTCGGAGAGCATTGTGCGGGCGATACGGTCAAACTCGTCGCGGAGCGCTTGCACGTTGGATTCTTCCAACGACAAACCCGCAGCGTACTTGTGTCCGCCGAATTGCCGCAAATACTTTTGGCATTGCTTCAAAGCCGAGTGTACATCAAAGTTTTTGATGCTGCGTGCCGAACCTTTAGCGATATTATCAATACTTGTGAGCATAATTGTCGGCAGGTGGTACTTTTCCACAAGTCTGGAAGCTACAATGTTTATCACGCCGACGTGCCAATCGGGATTATGCAACACCAACGAGCGGCGATTTTCGCGTGAAATCAGGTCTTCGGCGACGATTTGCGCTTCAGTAAACGTTTTGTCGTCAATCACACGGCGTTGGTAATTTTTGCTTTCAAGGTCTTGTGCGAGACGGAAGGCTTGCAACGGGTCTTCGGTGAGCATGAGTTCCACAGCACGTTCCGCATCGCCCATACGCCCCGCAGCGTTGATGAGTGGTGCGAGATTATAGACAATCGTCGAGCTTGCAATCGTTCCAACTCTGATATTTGTACATTCCATGAGTCCCTTCAAGCCCGGAAGCGGCTTTGCGTTCATACGCAATAAACCAAAATGCACCAACGTGCGATTTTCCCCGATAAGCAAAACCATATCGGCAGTGGTCGCAATCGCAACCAAATCCAAATATTCAAACGCGACTTGCGGCTCTCCACGTTTTTCGCAGAGTGCTTGAACAAGTTTGAAGGTAACGCCGCAGGCGCATAAATGCTTGAAAGGATAATTGCACGTCCCTTTAATCGGGTTCAGAAGGGCAAAAGCGTTGGGGAGTTCGTCGGAAGGTTCGTGGTGGTCGCAGACAATAACATCAATATCCAAATCACGGGCATACTGAATCGCTTCCACCGCCGTAACGCCTGTATCTACAGTAATCAAAAGCGAAACGCCGTCATTAAAACATTCTTCAACGGTTTCAATGGCGAGTCCGTAAAATTCGGTAAAGCGTTTGGGAATATAGTAATCTACTTGCGCCCCAATGCGGCGTAAGTAGCGGGTAAGCATCGCGGTGGTAACCGTACCGTCCACGTCGTAATCACCATAAATACGAATACGTTCACCCTTACGAACAGCGTCTTCGATGCGTTCCAGAGCTTTTTCCATACCATCCATGAGAAATGGCGAATGGAGGTTTTCAAGCGCAGGCTTGAAAAAACTCTCTATGTCATCGGCTGTCGTCAATCCACGCGAAATGAGTATTTTCGCAATGGGCGCAGGTAACGATTCTAGTTCGGCGGTTGTTATGTGGATGTTTGGGCTTTCAGTTACACGATTCAGTGTCCAGAGTGAGTTCAAAGAAATGTCTTTCCGTTTGTTGTTCAACTGCTACAAAATTAGCAATTTTTCATTTTTCCACAAAGAACATTTCTCGTAACATTGTAAAGGCACTTGGCACTTATACGGCTTCAAATCACGATTTTTTATACGGATACGCTCTTACGAACAGTTCTATGGCAAGCAAAAAATACAAACCTTCTCAAGAAACACTGTCAAAATCTCGACGCACCGCTAAATCGTGGTCAAAAGGTAGTTCCGAAAAACAGTTCTACGCTAAGAAAAAACAATGGGATGAGGAAGAAGATGCCGTACCTAACCGTGCTGTTTCCATGAGTCCACGCCTGAAAAACATCCAGCAAAAAACATCTCTTCCCAGCGAAAACACCTTTGAAGGACACGTTATTGATTCCACCGGACGCTCGTTTATTGTGCAGCGTGCCAGTGAAGAAATAAACGTCGGAGCATTGTACGATTGCGTTGTTTCGCGCAGTGTTGTTACCGAAAATCCCGCTTCTACACTTGTTGCCGTAGGCGACCGCGTTCTTTGCCGCGCCGAACCTGTTTCCGGCGAGATTGACTTGCTGCCGGGAGTGATTATCAAAATCGCGGAGCGCCGCACAAAACTTGCCCGTGAATCCGCAGGAAACGACGGCATAGAACAGGTTATCGTCAGTAACATTGACCAAGTAATCATCCTCATGGCGGCGGCAGACCCGTTTTACAACCGCCGTTTGATTGACCGTTATTTGATTGCGGCAGAATTGGGGAATGTGGAGCCGATTATTTGCATCAATAAAATGGATTTGATGGATGAAACCTTTGTGCGGGAAGATTTGGCGATGTATGCAGAGTTTTTAGGCATCAAAACGCTTTTTCTCAGCGCTGAAAAGAAACGAGGTTTGGAGACACTTTCGCCTGTTTTACAAGGAAAAACGACGGTTTTTTCGGGTCCTTCCGGTGTTGGTAAATCCACGCTTGTCAATATGCTCATCGGTGAAGAAGCGCAAATCACCACAGAGGTGAGCGCCAAGACGCAAAAAGGCTTGCATACAACCACCTTCAGCAAAATTTTTCCACTGCCCGAAGGCGGATATATTCTGGATACTCCAGGGATACGCGAGTTCGGGATTTGGGATATGACAAAAGAAGATTTGGCATATTATTTTCACGATTTCGACGAATACCGCTTGGAATGTCGCTTCACGCCATGCACACACACACACGAACCCGGTTGTGCCGTCAAAGGCGCATTGGAACAGGGTTGGATAGACCCTGAGCGGTATGAAAGTTATTTGAACATCTTGGAAACCTTGGAGCGGTAATTACCGCAAAGAAGAAATAAAAATTTACTCGCTAAAGCGCTCGACGCTTTTCACACCCTTGATTTTGCGGAGTTTGATAAACAAGCGTTCCAGATGCTCTGTGTTTTTGACATAAACCGTTACAACACCTTCAAAGATAGAATCGAAAGAATCAATGTTTACGCCCCGAATGTTGGTATTGTTATAAGAAGCAATCGCCGCCGTGATGTCGTTCAGCATGGCAGTACGGTCTTCTCCGGTGATGCGAATCGCCGCCAAAAATTTTCCGTCGCTTTCGGATTGCGATGACCAATTCACCTCAACAAATCGTGGCTGCATGGTTTCTGCCATGGATTGGATATTTTTACAGGCGCGACGGTGAATTTTCACGCCGCTTCCAATCGTTACCACGCCAACAATATCATCACCCGGCACAGGATTACAGCACCGAGCGTAGGAGTACAAAATCGTGCCGCCGCTTCCGTTCAGCGTAACACTAGATTCAGTGCGGGCTTTGGAAGTGAATTTGTCAATCGTGATGCTTCCATTTTCTTTCTCTTTATCGCTTAGGGGCGGTGTTTGTGCGGCTTTTGCTTTTGCTGCGGGGTTAGCAGGGAAGCGCTCTTCAGCCACTTTTGCCACTACATCCACATCCAACGTTCCCGCACCCAAAGCAGCAAACAAATCGCCTTTGTGCGTGAATTTGAAAGCAGCAGCGAGTTTTTCCAAATCGTCATCATTCACACGCACATCTAATTTTTTTACCTTCCGTTCCCAGATTTCACGCCCTTCTGCGGCACGTTTGCGATTTTCTTCATTGAGGAATTTCCGAATTGCCGCTTTTGCTTTGTGCGTTGTGACGAAGCGTTCCCAATCCTTGCTTGGTGACTGGTTTTTCGAGGTGAGAATATCTACTTGGTCGCCACTTTGAAGCGTGTAGTTGAGCGGGACAATTTTTCCGTTCACCTTCGCGCCAATGCAGTGATAGCCGACTTTGCTGTGAATATCAAACGCAAAATCCACCGGCGTAGCGCCTTTGGGCAAGATTCGCAAATCGCCTTTTGGCGTAAAAACGTAGATTTCTTCTTGGAATAAATTCAACTTAAAACTCTCGAAAACCTGCTCACTGGCTTCATCTCCGGCATTTTCAAAAATATCGCGTACCCACTGCGCCCATTCTTCCAAATCTTTATCCTCGACATACGAACCGTTGGTACGTTCTTTGTATTTGAAGTGAGCAGCCACACCACGTTCAGCGATTTCGTGCATGGAACGAGTGCGAATTTGCACCTCCACTTTTTTGCCGTCCGGTCCAATAACGGTGGTGTGTAGCGATTGATAACCATTTTTCTTCGGCACGGAAATATAGTTTTTGAAGCGCTCCGGGACAGGCGTGTAAATGTCGGAAACAATGCCATACACGACAAAACAGTCGTTTACATTGTCTGTGTCCAAAATAACGCGAATGGCGAACAAATCGTAAATATCATCCAACGATTTACCGCGCTTAATCATTTTGTGATAAATCGAATACAAATGTTTCGCCCGCCCGCTAATATCAGCTTTTAAGCCGTATTCCGTCAAGCGTGATTCAATCGGTTGAGCGAAATTCGCAATGTAATCCTCACGCTCACCGCGCTTGGTGCTGAGGGCATTTTTGAGTTGGTCATATGCCTCGCGGTTGATGTATTTGAAGGATAAATCTTCGAGTTCCCACTTGATAGTACCAAGCCCGAAGCGGTGCGCAAAGGGCGCGTAAATGTCCAGCGTTTCTTGTGCCATGCGTTTTTGCTTTTGTTCCGACAAAAACTGCAAGGTGCGCATATTATGAAGGCGGTCGGCGAATTTCACCAAAATTACCCGCACATCATTTGCCATAGAAAGCAAGAGTTTACGGTAGCTGGCGGCTTGTCGAACTTCGTGGCTTTTGAACACATCGCTGATTTTCGTAACGCCGTCCACAATCGCCGCAACATCTTCGCCAAATTCTTCTCGAATGTCCTTGAGCGTATATTCCGTATCTTCAACAACATCATGGAGTAACGCGGCAGCAATGGAAACATCGTCTAAGCGCACTTCCCGTGCTAAAATTGCGGCAACTTCCGCCGGATGCGTGTAATAGGGTTCGCCGGAAGCGCGTAAATCCAGCGAGTGCGCCTGCACACAAAAGCGAAACGCTTTTTCGATAAAGGCTTCGTTGCATTGGCGAAGATTGGTGCGACATTCTTGCAGGAGATATTGCAGCGTATCTTCGATATGCTGTTGGACAAGCTCCGGCGTAGCATTGGCGGGAAAAGGCGGTCGGGTTGATATGACGGCAGCAGCAGCCATGAATGTATCTCGTTTCGTTCAGTATTTGTGCAGAAATAGCAAAATTGTTGTTTGGCAGTGTTGGCGTATTGTACGCATTTTTTTTGCAAAAGTCAAGTGTTATTGCGAGAGAATCCTACATCATCCGTCGAAAATCCGTATATTTGCGCGTTATTTTACCGTGTCTGCCCAGATATAACTGCCCAGACATGATGACCAACAAACTGTTCTCATCATTCAATTCGTAGTACTATGCAACGTCTTTCTGCTCTTCTGTTCTGTGCCTTATGTGTATGCGTACTCAACAACACGAGTGCCATTGCGCAGAAAAAAACTGCTCCGCAAACAGCCACAATAGCACAGCCCACAGGCGCTCCGGCGCTGATTGACCGAGAAATTTTCTTTGGTGACCCTGAAGTTTCCGGCGCACAACTTTCGCCCGACGGAAAATTTATGAGTTTTATCAAGCCGTATAAAGGTACACGCAATATTTGGGTAAAAAAACTGGACGAAGCATTTGAAAAAGCACGTCCGCTTACTTCTGATACCTCGCGCCCGATTCGGGGGTATTTTTGGTCACGCGACGGCAAATATATTCTGTTTTCTCAGGATAAAGGCGGCGATGAAAATTTCAACATTTATGCCGTCAATCCTAATGATGCCAATGCTGCGGGGCAGGATGTACCTGCCTTGCGTGATTTGACGGGCTTGAAGGGTGTGCGGGTTCAGATTTATGCGGTACCGAAAACTATGCCCGATGTGATGTACATTGGCTTAAATGACCGCGACCAAGCATGGCACGACCTTTACAAACTGACGATTTCTACCGGTGAAAAGACGCTTCTCCGCAAAAATACTGACCGAATCGTAGGTTGGTCGTTTGATAATGCGGATAATCTGCGCTTGGGTTTGCGCTCGCTCAAAGACGGCTCCACCGAAGTTTTGCGTGTAGATAAAGATACTCTCGTTCCCATCTATTCGGTTGGACCTCTGGAAACCGCATATCCGGTGCGTTTTCACAAGGACAATAAGCGTGTCTATATGGTAACGAATAAGTCTGCGAACCTTGATTTGACGCGCCTTATCCTTTTTGACCCTGCGACGCAAAAAGAGGAATTTGTTGAAGAAGACCCCATGAAACGTGTGGATTTCGGCGGTGTATCATTTTCCGAGATTTCCGGTGCCATGATTGTTACCACGTATGAAGATGACCGGACGCGGATGTATTGGAAAGACAAATCTTTTGAGGCGGACTATAAATTTCTGACGAAACAACTGCCTAACGTTGATATTTACTTGGGTTCAAGCACCAAAGACGAGCAAAAGTGGCTTGTTACAGCAACCAGCGATATTGACCCCGGAGCAACGTATCTTTTTGACCGCAAAACCAAAAAACTAACATTTCAATATCGTCCGCGCCCCAATCTACCCTCGAAAGATCTCGCTCCCATGCTTGCTATTCGCTACAAATCGTCCGACGGTTTGGAAATTCCTGCATATCTCACGCTGCCCAAAGGGTATGACCTAAAAACTGCGAAAAACCTGCCTTTGGTGGTCAATCCGCACGGTGGACCATGGTCGCGTGATACGTGGGGTTATGATGCGTATGCGCAGTTTATCGCCAATCGCGGTTATGCTGTTTTACAGCCGAACTTTCGCGGTTCCACGGGCTACGGAAAAAAATTCTTAGATGCCGGAAACAAGCAATGGGGCGACCTTATGCAGGATGATATTACCTACGGTGTGCAATATCTCGTGACGGAAGGCATTGTAAATCAAAAGCGTGTCGGTATCATGGGCGGAAGCTACGGTGGTTATGCGACGCTTGCCGGAGTAACCTTCACACCCGATGTCTATGCTGCGGCTGTGGCTATTGTTGCACCGTCGAATCTCCTTACGCTCCTAAATTCCATTCCGCCATATTGGGAATCTATTCGCAAAATGTTCTATATGCGTATGGGCGACCCAGACACGCCGGAAGGCAAAAAACAGTTGGAGCGCCAATCGCCGCTTAACCATGCAGACAAAATCACCACACCGCTTATGGTTGTTCAAGGCGCAAACGACCCTCGCGTGAAAAAAGCCGAAGCAGACCAAATCGTCGCAGCGCTCCGCGACCGTAAATATCCCGTTGAGTACATCCTCGCACCGGACGAAGGACACGGTTTTGCACGCCCAGTGAATAATATGGCATTTTTGGCAGCAGCAGAAAAATTCCTTGCAAAGCATTTGGGCGGACGTTTCCAAGAATCTATGCCGGAGAATGTAGCTGCACGCCTGAAAGAAATTACCGTTGATGTGACTACGGTTGAAGGTCAAAAAAAATCTGAACCAAAACCGACACCCGCCACATCCCAAAACGCAACCAAACCCGTATCAGACCTCAAGCCCGGCAAAGCGACCTATAAAATTACCGCAGAATTCGGCTCACGGAAATTCGAAATGACCAAAACTACCGAAATTGCCGATGCCGGAGCAAATTGGAAAATCACCGAATCCTCGCAAAGCCCTATGGGAACAATGCTTGACGAAGCAGAAGTTGTCAAAGGAACACTTGCACCCGTCAAACGCCGGATGAATCAAGGTCAGATGAAAATGTCATTGAATTATACCGCAACGACCGTCAAAGGCACGGTGGACAGCCCAATGGGCAATCTAAACATTGATAAAAAACTCGAAGACGGCTTATTTGCTGACGGTACAGGAACTTCTGCCATTTTGGCAACATTGCCACTTGCAGAAGGCTACAAAACTACCTTCAACAATTTTGATATGATGTCGCAAGGCATCAAGCAAATGGAACTTAGCGTTATTGGAATGGAAGAAATAACTGTTCCGGCGGGAAAATTTATGACATACAAAGTCGAAATTAAGCCTGTCAGCGGCGACGCAGGTGGCAGCATGATGTGGATTTCCAAAGAAGGCGCAAAGGTTGTTAAAGAACGCCAAAGTATTCCGCAAATGAATGGCGCGGTGATTACGTCAGAATTGCAGCCGTAATCGTTTACAGTTTACTACTGTTCCAAGTAAAAGAATCAAAGCCGAGCAATGATTCTGTCATTACTCGGCTTTTTTATGCGGTATTTTCTCTCATTTGAAACAGTCCAAACGCTATCATTATTGAGAGGAAAAATGAGAGCCTCGCAATAAATCACCACAAATCGTGAAAATACACCGTTTTTCAGCAAGAATCGGCACGTTTATTTTTGGCACACAAACTGCGGGGAATGTCCGCGATAGACAACATAAGGTCATCATTACTTTTTCACCACTTTCAGCAAGATGTTACGATATGACTTACCTTGATTCAGCATTCGCAACCGTAGAATGGAATTCCACCGCTCAAGCAGTCCAAATTGCTTACAAAGATTCGACAACAATTTCTGATATAACTCTGACCGGCGGTGCAACTCTCCGCAATGAATTGCGTCATTCCCTAAATACGGTCGTAGATATTGCCAAAGAACATAGTGGCAAAGCTATTATTGGCGACATGAGCAACCTGACGCTATTGACTAGCGAAGACGAGCAATGGTCATTACAAGATTGGTTCCCACGTTTGCAACAAGCAGGCGTACGGACCATAGCGATTATTCCACCTCAAACGTTGATTGGTAAACTTTCACTTGATGTTCTGATGCGCCAAGTACATGGAATGAAAATCCAACGTGTTTCGTCGGTTACTGAGGCACAGTATTGGTTAAAAACGCAGCGTAACTAAAAAAATGTAGCAAATATGTCTGATGAGTGGTATTTTGGCGTGTCATTTTTCGCGCTATAATTTGAAGTTCTATTTGCTATGCAGAAGGTTATCATGGACGATCGCCCTTAAGAGTTATCTCGTTTTTTACGCACACATTGCGACAGAGCGTAAACAACCTATCTATCATTTTTGGCAAGTGAGTGTGTAATTGATCTTGCACCTTGCCTTCAGGTTTATTGCATATTTATGAATTCATTCGGACTGTCGAAATCTGTGCAACAAACGGGCGAGTTATCGCGCTTCACCACAAATCATCAGCGCCCACACACACACCACACACTCATGGAAACAATTTTAGTCGTGGAGGATAATGCTATTGTCCTAGAAAGCATAGCAGAAAGTCTCCAAATCAGTGGCTATAACGTGTTACGAGCTGCAAACGGCATTGAGGCAATTCCCCTTGCGCAAAAATATCTGCCGCATATTATTTTGTCGGATATTATGATGGATGGCATGGACGGTTATGCACTTCTCAACGAACTTCGTAAAGACCCTGAAACAGCGCTAATACCGTTCCTCTTTATGTCTGCCAAGACCGATTTTGAGGATATTCGTTTTGCGATGAACTTGGGTGCAGATGATTACATCACGAAGCCATTTACGCCAAGTTCCCTCGTTACAACGATACAAACCCGCCTCACCAAACACGCAATGATGCAGTCTGCCGTGCATAACAAAATCAAGCAGCTGACCGAAAACCTCGCCTACGCAATGCCTCACGAACTTCGTACTCCCATGACAGCAATCATGGGCTGTGCAGACCTTATCAAACGAAATATTGAGCCGTTAAACACCGAAGAAATCTTGCTGTGCAGCGAATTGATTGATTCTTCCGTACGCCGCTTATACCGCCTTATTGAGCAATTTAATCATTATGCGCAATTGACATTGCTTGAGGCAGAGCAAACAAAAGAAAAGCAACTCTATTCACAACTGACGATGTACGGCGGCGACACAATCCACGAGTACATTATTGAAGAAAGTACCCGCAACAGCAGAGAATCTGACGTTGTCATTGAAAATGGTATTGGCGAAGCGGTTCTACCAATTAAGCCTTACTATTTAGAAATGATTGTGCGCGAAGTTGTGAATAATGCTATGAAGTTTTCCGCAGTCGGTACAACAATTCGGACAACATTGTCGAAAACACCACAAGGATATAGTATTATCGTCCACGACGAAGGGCGCGGCATCTCGAAACAGCATATTCGCAATATCGAAGCCTTTCGCCAATTCGACCGCCAGCAATACGAGCAACAAGGCGTGGGCTTGGGTTTGGCGCTTGTTAAAAAAATAATTGACCTGTACGGCGGCAAATTCATCATGCAAAGCACACAAGGTGTCGGCACAACAGTACAAATTGTTCTGCCGCTCGAAGTACCTATGACGCTTGAAAAAGCCATATAATCTGGATTGGCGTAGAAACACGCAAAACAATCGTAGAAACACGCAAAAAATCTTGCTTTTTGCACATTATTTCCTTGATTATTACAACAAAGAAGTTGTATATTTGATCTTCGTAAGGCTGATGAGCATTGCAATACTGCTCTCTGCTCCTATGGTTAAACAAAGTTCTCTCACGTATTGTTGGTCTTGAACTTCCTCCTTGTGCTTCTCCAAGGCACCTCCCAAACGACATCACTTCGTTACAGAGTTAAAGACAGAGCTTCTTTGCAGCAATTCTGCATAAGCCTGTTTAAGAATATGGCAGGAAAATACCACCACGTTCATCCAACACCAAGGAACTATCTCGCAGGGGAGACGAAACGAGATCGCATAGGAGACCCCAATGGGCTGGATTTATGGGCAACCGTAGATTCTGCCCATTGTTTTTTTGTGTATATTGCAATAGAGTTTATCCAAGTTAAGAGTAGAAGAATTTTTTCGTAGCACAGACATTCTTGTCTGTGTCCTTAACGCCGACAGGGGTAACGATGTAAGTTGTTGTTAATAAGCGACTTGGAATTATTCGCTCCGCTCATTTCGGACACAGACAAGAATGAACTGTGTTAAATTCCAAATAAAATCTGCAAGAACATTACTTGGAAGCATTATTTTTTGCGGTGTGGGCATTTTTTCGTTGTTGT
>JALONG010000087.1 GCA_025455065.1 Candidatus Kapaibacterium sp.
ATTGCGAATCTTCGTTGTATCTCTACCAAGCCTGAGTTTATCGGGCTTTGGGTGTAAACCATTGAGAAAAAAATTAGTTATCTCTAAATTTTGTCTAATCTCTAATATCGAAACAAGACAATGTTCTTGATATTGAATCCACTCTCGCTGTCCCCGCAATATCACGAGTAAATAAGCTGTCCGTAGCTATTTGATAGCATACACTCATATACCTTCTTTTGGGATATGGAGGCTTAGTTCTCAGTGGTATCTCATTACCTATGCTGTCAAACATGGAGGTGGAGCGTGGTAGGCTGATTGGGATAACGACACTATTTTGTGTCAAGGAATCAACTCCAAAAATAAATGGTTTATCTAAAGGGTTTCCAGATTGCGCAATAAGGCAATATACAGACGTACAGTTTAAGGGCAAAAAAATGACGATAAACCGTAAGAGTAAGAAAGTGATATGTGATTTCATAGTAAAGGACAAAAGTTGTGGGAGAAGTTTAGCGTACATAAAGCATCTGCCTTGCAAGGCTACGACCATTGACGGTTAGGCGATAGGAGTATATGCCGGACGGTAATGTATTCATTAACACAGTAAACTGATGCCGCCCTCTATTCATGCCACCCTTCCACACCTCCAGAACACTACGTCCGAAGGTGTCATATACTGCCAAAGATATTTCACTTGCTTCGGGAATAGAAAATCCAATGCTGGTTTCACTATTGAATGGATTTGGGCTGTTTTGTTCTAAAGTTACAACGCTTGGAATATTCTGCTCATCGCTATCATGATGTAATAAATCAGACGAATTGTGCTGTGTTGCAAACCCCTGTGTGATACTTGTTCCTTTCATACTTCTACTTGCTGTGGTAGAATTTACTCCCGTACCGCAAAAGAAGCCCGATGAGAATAGCGCAGAGGTCGAGGTAAAGCCAGACTCGGCTGAACCAAACGGCGAAGCGGAACGCGCAGCAACACGCATTGCCGCAGGTGTACAATCGCGGCACGTGATAAACTTTTCTGCCGTTACACGCCGACCTGCTGCATCCGTAATAACGACACGCAGCATTACTTGTTTCTCACTTCCACTCATGGTGTAGGTGTACGTTTGCCCCGTCGCACCCGGAATTATCTGCTGTTGTGAGGATCCAAATTTTTTAGTAAACCACCGAAAAAGAAAAGGCGCAGTGCCTCAACCAGCAACCTGCGCCCCAAAAAAAAACTCACCGCACAAACACCATCTGCCGCGAGAGAACACGCCCATTCACCCCTAGACGATACGAATACACCCCAGACGGTAAGGCGCTCATTTGCACTCTGTACCTGTGCTGCCCAGCGCCCACGCGCCCTTTGGCGACCTCCACCACCACACGCCCGAAAGTATCATGTACCGTCAAAGATACCTCGCTTGCTTCAGGCAGCGTAAAACCAATGCTGGTTTCATCGCTGAAGGGATTAGGAGCGTTTTGTTCCAGCGTGAACGCCTCCGCGCCCGCATCATCGCGCACGGAGGTTTCCCGAAGAGTGGTGAATTTTATGGTGTTGGAGGGGAATGCGCTAGTTGCGGCACCACGTGAACTACCATCATTATAGCGCAGACACTCGGTACAGGAACGTGCGAAGTATTGCGTATTGGGTTGGAGATTTCTCACTCGAATCCTTGCTGTAAACGCAGAGTCTATATGAGTAATTTCCGGCGGATAAGGAAGAAAAGTAGCAATGTAATAGTCTCTAATATCAAAACACCTCAGTTCATTTGCTAGCGATTCAAACCTTGCTGTTCCTGCAACATCACGAGTAAATAAGCTATCCGTAGCTATTTGATAGCATATACTCATATACCTTCTTTTGGGATATACATATGGCATTCCTGAAGGTATCTCTTTGCCTACGCTGTCAAACATGAAGGTAGAGCGAGGCAGGCTAATGGGAAGAACTACACTATTTTGTGTTATGGTATCAACTCGAAAAATAAATGGTCTGTCTGATAAACGGGGATCTCCTTGAGAGACCTGGGCTATGATATACGTTTGACTCACGAGCCACAAATACAAGAATAAACTGGTAAAGTACGAGAACATGATGAGAGATTTCATAGTATTTATCGGAAGAATTTCAGTGAATAAGTTTCATTTGCCGCGTATAAACGCCTTCATCAGTCATAAGCCGATACGAATAGGTGCCGGAAGGCAGAGAGGTCATAATAACAACGAAACTGTGTTTTCCAGCATTGAGACGTTGCTTTTCAAGAACATTCATCACTACTCGCCCGAAAACGTCATAAATCGTGAGTGAAATTGTACTTGGCTTCGATAATCCAAAATGAATCGTTGTCTCATGTTCAAACGGATTCGGTGTATTCTGTTCTAATCGTGTAACGCTGGGAATGGCCTCGCTGCTTTCTTCTTGTGCCATCTGTATTTGCGATGCAATCCTATCATCTTGTACCAAGCCTTGCATCATGCTCGCTCCCTTCAAACGATTATTTGCTGCTGAGGAGTTTACTCCCGTGCCACAGGAGAATCCCGACGAAAACAATGCAGAAGTTGCTGTAAAGCCTGCTTCAGCCGAAGCGAAAGGCGATGCAGAACGGGCAGCGAGCCGCATTGCCGCAGGCGTACAATCGCGGCAGGTAATAAACTTTTCTGCCGTTACACGCCGACCTGTGGCATCCGTTATAACAACGCGCAACATCACTTGTTTTTCACTGCCACTCATCGTGTAGGCGTATGTTTGTCCCGTTGCGCCTGAAATAGCTTGCTGCTGCGACGGACCAAACTGTTTGGTAAAACCTCGTAAAGCGACGGCTGAAAACGTTCGTGTGCCGCCGTTGGACATCATTGGCTGCCCAGTAATATACGCATCAATATCTTCCCGATAGAACCGTGCAACACGCGCACCACCATTATTAACCATTCTGCGCTCATTGGGCGAGAAAGAAAAGTTCCAAACGTCTTGCTCATCGCGGCTTGTCGGGTAAATCTGCCGAGTTTGCGGCGCACGGTAAAATCCGTGGTCGGGGTCAGACCAATGCGGTATCCGCCCTGGATCAACTTGTGCCATGATTGTTCCCAAATTGACGATCTTTCCTGCGGGTAAATCGCACATCGCGCCTTCGAGTGTATATAGGGAAAGCATAATTCCTTTTGATCTGAGAAGCGATGTTCTGTCAAAGAATGGATCGTCATGATGATGACCACCAAAGAGATGCCCTGCCTCATGCGCCCAGACAAAAGAATCAACATTGCATCGATTCATATCAATCATGAAGCCTGAATCTTCTCTTTTTATTGCTTCAATCAAAAATGCTTGAGCAGCGCCATCGCCAACAATATCGGGATCACCAATATAAGCCACCATATCTGCTCCGACAGTGTTTTGGTGCTGATTTAATGCAGTGCCGGGGGTTCGCATTAAGTCTTGTAGCGGACCGAATAAACGGTTGAATGAACTACCCGGACCATCATGGAGCGGAAATATCGGTCGCGGCATACCGCCAACATTGACCGTTGCTGTCGTCGCCATAATAACAGGATCCAACCCAAAGCGAATAAACGCCCCGCTATTGTAATTCGTTTGATTGCTCAAATCAATGTTCTGCGCAATATAATCAAAAATATCCCGCCCAAATTTATACTGCTGTTTCCAGACACAATAGGGGTCGTTTGCGGGGCGATTATTTTCATTCAGAATAAACGTATTCGCCAGAGGGCTGTACAGCACCAGCATCTGCACTTTCGGAATGCTATCGGTGTAAACCGCCGCATCATACCGCGTTCCGGCGAGGGGAATAGCCGAAAACGCCGTCGCACCCGAAACCCGCAGCGCACCAAAATAATTTACGGCATTCGTCGCCGTCAGATGCACCGATACAGCAACCGAGCCGGATGCCCCGCCCGCGACCGTACACGTCGCCGCAGGGGTGCTACACGTGGGAGTGGAGACGAGAAAGCCCGTCGGCGCAGCAATAGTGAGCGTATTCACGTTTTCGTAGTTGATGTTCACCACCTCCGTTACCGTCGCTCCAGCAGTGAACAAATCCGGCATATCCACACGCTGCACATCGGAGGTAATCCGCTCTTCAATCCACCGTGCCGTGAGCCTGACGGAATCACGCAAGCGCGTTCCCAAGCACGTGGAAAGTTCAACGGTGATAAAGGCATTGATGCTGTCGGCAGCGCTTGACATAGCACGGATGTAGATTGGCGCTACAAAAACAGGGTCTCGCGGAACCCAAGGAGCATTTTTCAATCGTTCCCACTTGAAATACTGCCTCTGGAACTCGACAGGTGCATTATTCCACGTCTGGTAGGTGCGTCCGCTATCCACCGAAAATTCAATGCCTCGCGGCACATTCACCACTCGCATTGTGTAGCTGGATGTATTGTCCGATGCCAAAATGTCATTATAGCTGAAGTAGAACGTTGCTACCTGCGAAGGACTTGTTTCTCCTGCCCGTATGCGCCCAAACTCTATACCTCGGCGCAGCACCGCTACAACGGTAGCATCTCCCCAAAAAACGTTTTGAGCATTCGTTTCGTGGGAAAGCACCGAAGAAACAACCAATCCCGTGCGAATAGTCGTGGTGGTCGTTCCCATAACCGAAGGCAGATTCAGCGTATAAATTCCTGCGGTGGAAATCGTCATCGGCTGCGTTTGGTAGATGCCCTGTTGCAGGCGTGTAAGCGGCGCGGAGACAACCGTTCCGGTGCTGGAAAAGAGCAGCGTTTGTCCGTAATTCGCCAAATTGCTGTATCTGTCCCACACCGTTACCCGCACAGGCGGAATCGTTTCGGTCGAAAAAATAACGGGACAAACTCTCGAATATACTGCTCTATACGCCACATCCGGCTCCACACAAAAGGTTGCCGTTGTTTCGGCAACACGGTCTTCGCTGTAATAAATCGGCACGGTGAGCGTGTAAGTGCCGGAGGTAGTAATGATGCGGGGTGCGGTTTCGGTCAGAATACCCGTTGCCGAAGTTGTCAGCGAAATTGTCCCGGAAGAAACGCCCACCGTCGCAGTAAACGTGCCAGTATGGGGCGCAAGCGTCAGCACCTCGTTGTTAAACTGATTGGTGAGATTGCCCCACCTGTCGCGCACGGCGAACTGCAATCCCGTCAAGGGCTGACCCGCAATAATACACGCTCCGGGGGCAATGGCGGTAATGCTTGCCGCCGTGCCGCCGCGCACCTCAAAGGTGAAATCGCAAAGCGGCGAAATAGCGTTGTCGGACACAAACAAACGGTACGTTCCCGCGACAGTAAAAATCGGCGAAAGGATTGATTGCGCTTGTCCAAAAGTCAAGCGCCGCATCGGTATTATGCCGTTTATGCTTGGATTAGCAACATTTTCATAGCGCACTTCTCGCGGGTGCGTGATGGACGGATTGCCGTCGTTCAAGATATACCGTGCCGTGAAGTTCGGTAGCCCATTCCCCGCATAAATAGCGGGAGCAACGCCTTCAAAGCAGACATTGACAATGTTGCCCTCGTTCTCAAAGACTTGAATCGTCGGCAAACCCACATTTCCGGGCAGTGTGCGAATCTCGCTTGCGCCCAAGCCCGAAACAGCAAGCGTGTAGTAGCCGGGCAGAGTAATGGCGGAAAAACTGGCGATAGTCTCGCCGACAGAAGTTCCTTTGGAAAGCGAGAGTGTGCCTGTGCTTGCGGGTATGCCTGATTTCGTGAAGGTGACCGTGCGATTGCTTTCAATGGCATTGCCGTAGGCATCGCGGTACACAATGCTTGCTTTCTGCTCGGCAAAAAGATAGACCTTTTGCGGAAGCAAGGTAAAATCGGCGAAGCGCACGGTAGTCGAAGAACTCACCGTAAAAAACCTCCCACCCGTATTAACAAACCCCGCCGCCGCAAGCGTGTAATTCCCCGCCGTCGTGAATGTAACCCGCGCCATATCGTAGAGACCCAAACTCACCCTTGCGCCGACCGCCACCGTTCCTGTGCTTACGCCGTTGGTCGCGTTGGTGCTGTTGGAATAGCCGACGTTTGGCGGTATTCCTGCATCGGTCAGGTTGCCGTACACATCTCGAAAGCCAATATCAAACGCATTTTGCCGCGTCCCCGCAGCAATGCTAATCGCTACGCCAGCAAAATCTGCCCTTGCAGCCACTGTCGGCGCAAGCGCAAACGTCTTCGTGCCAAGCGTGTTTGCTGCATTAACGCTCGACACTGCCAGCGAATACGTCCCCGCTATCGTGCAAACGGTGGAGGGTGCGGTATAAACACCCAACGAAACCCGTGTCATGGCTAGTGTTGCGGTAGAACTTCCCCCCGCACGGGTGTAGGTCAAACGCCCGATACCGTTATCGGTCAAATTCCCAAACGCATCTTCAAAGCGCAAACTGAAACTTGGCAACGCCGAACCCGCTTCAATACTCGCCGGAACGCCGCTTATCGTTACGCGGTTATCGCCTGCGCCCGTTACCATGAAACTTCTTGAACCCGTCGTGCTGCTGATGCCATCAATCCAAAGCGAGTACGTGCCTGCTTCGTAGAACGGCTTCACCGTTGCCGACGACGTTCCGACCGACGCACGTGTAAGTGCAATCGTTCCTGAGGATGCGCCCGTCACTTCGCCAAAGCTCACCAATGCTATCGGTGCATCGGTTAAATTGCCGTACACATCCCGAAAACGCACACTAAAAGCCGGGATATTCGTTCCGGCAACGAAACTCGCCGGAACACTCAAAAACTCACTCAAGACCGCCGTATTCCCCAACACGGTGAGGTTTTGCGCAGCAGAGATTCCACCGCCAAAGACGGGCGTTTGCACAGAAATTTGGTACGTCGCTGCCGTCGTGCAAAGGTCTGCCGGAAGCAGCACTGTTGCTTGGTTGGGGGAAAGAAATGATTGCAAAGTAAGTGTTGCTATCGTTGCGCCGCGCTGCACTCTGACCACGCTTGCAGTGGTAAAGTGCGAACCCGTCAGCGTCAGAAGAGCCGCCTCACCCGCACGGATGCCGATGGGAGCGATACGTGCAAGAATTGGCGCGGGGTTAGTAACCGACAGCGTTTGCGGTGCCGACAAACCGCCACCCGGTGCGGGGTTGAAGGCGCGAATACTCACGTTTCCGGCAACTTGCGGAGGCATCTGCACTTTCACTTGAGCGCCGGAAATGAAACTGACGGCTTGCGTCGCCAAGGTAACGCCATTCACAGAAACTTCGGTTTCGGGCAGGAAATTCGTGCCGTTCAGCGTGAGCGTCCACGTGCTTGTCGTGGCGTTAGTGCTGGTGGGACTTATCGAACTGAGCGTCGGAACGGGATTATTCACCAGAGCCTGCACGGTGAAGGTGCGTGTTCCCGTCGTGCTTGTTACCGATTGCAGCGAAAGCGTGTATGCGCCCAAAGCAGAAAATCTGCCGCTTGCTTGATAATTGCCCAAACTAAGGCGCGTCAGCGCAAGCGTTCCTGTGGATGCGCCCACAGGCGTACCGCCGCGAAAATCCACACCTCCGGCATAATCCACCAAAGCATTAGCGGCATTACGAAAGGTGATGGTAAAAGTCTGCACATCGCTTGGGTCAATCGGGCTGCGCACCCCTGCGTAAGCGGCTTTGAGAACGGGCGGCGGTGGAATGTTCAGACCGTTCCCGCTCAGTGCCACGCTCGCCGTGCTGCCACCTGTGATGGAAAGCGCACCCACGCTTGCTCCGGTAACACTCGGCGTAAAGCGCACAAACACGGTCGTCGGTGCAAGTATGCCGTTCAATGGCGAAAGCGTGATAGTTGCTTGTGTTGTGAAAGGACTGTTTGTGAGCGAGAGCGAATATGCGCCGGGCGAAGCCGCAAGCGTCAGTGCGCTTGCCAATCCCTGCCCGCTCACGCTCAGGCTGGATGTGGAGACAGTTCCAAGCGTTACGCTACCAAAATTAAGCAGCGAAGGCGTGAGGCTTAATGCGGGTTGCGGGCGTTGAAAGTTGATATTGTCAAGACTGGCGTTGTTGATGGTAACGTTAGTGGAGGCGGGCACAATGACGCTACCCGAAAGTGTCGGCGTGATAGTGTATGCGCCGTTGGTCAGCCCGCTAAAGGAGTATATGCCCGTTGCCGATGCAGTTGTGGTGCGGCTTGCAGCGCCCGTGAGTGTGAGTGCCGTACCATTGCCGCCCGCGACGATTCCGCGAATGGCAAAATCGCTGCGAATGGCTTGATTAGCGTAAATATCCACTGTTGGAATGATGTTGATTGGTGCTTGGGAAACAGCAAAATCTGTCTGCCCGTCGCCCGTGAAATCGGCGGTGCTGATGAATCGTGCAGAACCGCCCAAGGAAAGTTCACTAGATGTAGGGAAATTCCCCGCACCGTCTCCCAGAAATATCTTGACGCTGCTTGCCTGAGTAGAAGGATATTGTACCACAGCAATATCCATTTTGTTGTCCGCATTAAAATCTGCGGTGCAAGGCACGGTAAGCGGCGTAAAACCTGCTTCCTGAATTGTTAAAGTTACAGGTAAATTTGTTGAGCCGCTCAGATTCCCCGTTCCATTACCAAACCGCACCGCAAGCTGTCCTTGATACGTTCCTGCCGTCCAAACACTCACGGCAGCATCAAGGTTTCCATCCCCGTTAAAATCAGCACAAATCATCCCGCTATGAATGTCGGGTGCAAGTAACGAGACGGGCGTTCTTGTTGTGAATGTTACCGTATTATTGGCAAATCCGTTATTTGTCAAGACAGCGGCAAACAGAGGATTCGGATAGGAAAGTTCTCGTTGAATGAAACAAATATCGGGTTTATTGTCATTGTTGAAATCACCACTGCTGAGAAGCCCCATGACCGAAGCGCCCGAAAATGGAACACGGACAACTTGGTTAAAATTCGCAGCACCACTGTTCAAGAGAATAAACGCTCCGCCATTGAGACCATTCGACGCAATGTCCACAAATCCGTTCCCGTCAAAATCCGCAGCAACGATACCATACTAGGTATTCGATGTGCGCAGGCTTGTAGAGCCAACTCTCGCCGCAGGCATATCGGGGTGAGGAATGGTAATCTGCTGAAACGTTGTTCCTTGGCTGAGGCAAACGACAAAACTGCTGATTCCCAGCACAACAATATCTGCTTTTCCGTCGTTGTTAAAATCTGCGACTGAGCCTCTTCCGCCAATCGGAAACGGCAAAGAAATCGTTGTGCTTGCGCTGAACACACCCGAACCGCTATTAAAATGCACAGTAATTGTTTGCCCGTCATTCACGCCGATATTGACCGTCGCAATATCCATTTTCCCGTCGCCGTTAAAATCACCCGGCAAAGCAAGCGCGGGGGTGTTGCCGACAGGCAGCGAGGCAATGCGGGAAAAGGTTGGTTGTTGCGCTGTGACAGGCAGGCGTATCAGCACAAACAGCAGAAGAGGAAAAAGGCATCGGAAGGCAAGTTTTGATGAGGGTTTTAGGGTAATTGAACGAAGCATAAATTTGAGAAAAATTGAGAAAACTATATTTTTTGAATTCAAGATTGGTATCAATGGAAAATTCTTCATTATCAAACACATTCAGGCAAAATTGCTTGCCGATATTCGATTTCAAAGCGTCTGTTCTTGCGGTATGCAGAAAAAAAACATAGTCTTATTGTGGCGGTGGATATTGCCTCTCACAGAGACACACGTCCATCACCGAATATGGTGCAGGTAAAAGTGAACCGCTACGGTTTTTCGTTAGCGGTGAGAATAGCGAGGGATAACAAAACAGTCAGGTTCTTCCCTGACCAAAAAGGCGTGTAGCACTAAAAAAAAATCGTGGTGTTGGGGGCTTACACGGAGACGGCTGTATAAACTTCTTGCCGCACTCAAATTATATTTCAAATCACAAAACGCCGTAAGTCAAAAAAAAAAAAAAACGATTTACAGCGACGAAATCAATTTAACGTTGGGCGAACTTACGAGAAAGTTGTTGGCGCGCAAGAAATATTTTCATAACAACGGATACTATTCTCGGAAATGCCGATAACTACGCTATTATTAGGATTGTCCACTTATTTTTTGTTCATTTCTACAGCAATAGTTCGGACATTTCTTAAATTGCACAGGCAGGAATGTCTGCCCCGCGGCATAAAATCAGGCTTTAGTGGCACAGACATCGTATGTTAGCATTCTTGTCTGTGCGAGTATTTTGCCAAAATGTCCGAACTATTGCTACAGAGCCGCACAGTCATATTATCGAATATCCTTGCTGTTAATGCTGTACGTCCAAAGTTCTTTTCCGGCTGGATTGTACACGGTGCATTTTAGCGTTCTGTCTTTGAATGCGCCGCTAAATTCAAAAACCGCGAAATTATGCTCTGCGGTGAATGTTCCGGAAACGCGGAGAGGATTTGCTTCATCTACCGCTTTCGGGTTTGTGCCTGCGGTGAGCGAGGAAATTGTAAACTCGTAGAGCGGATATGTGCCTTTGCGTTCAAGTTTATTGAGTTCGGTGTGGTGGCGGTCTCCGGTTAGGAAAATCACGCCTTTGATGCCTTCTTTCTCAATCAAATCCAAGAGTTTTTGGCGTTCTTCGGGAAATGTGGCATAATTTTCAAAAATTGCCAGAGGATTGAGAATTTGTCCGCCTGCGGCAATAAACTTAAACGTCGCTTTGCTGGAAGAAAGCGCGTCAATGAGCCACTGAATTTGTTCATCGCCAAACATCTCCCGTGCGCCAGTTTTTCGGTTGTTCGGAGAGCGAAATGTGCGGTCATCCAAGCAGAAAAATTCTGCGTCGCCCCATTCAAACTGTGTGATGCAGCTTGGTTTGCCCATGACACCATAGCTAGGGTTTGCCCAAAACAGCTTAAATGCATCCAGCGTAAAATGCTTGCCCCAAAACGAGCGGTCAGCGTCATTCGGACCATAATCGTGGTCATCCCAAAGCGCATAGTTATGCGTCGAAGCCAAAAGAGGCTGCATTTCGGGCAGTGAGCGCGTGTGCGTATAGCGCTTCAGTACGCCTGTTCGGGAGTTCCAATCCACTTCGCGGGTGTAAACGTTATCGCCCAGCCACAGCATCAAATCAGGGCGTTTGGCGTGAATTGTCGTAAAAATTTGGTATTCGCTGCCGTAATATTTGCCCGGTCGCTCATATTGAATCTCATTGACATACGCGCAACTGCCCATTGCAACCTTGAATGTGGGCGGGTCACCGCGCCATTGCCAAAGTTTGGGTGTTTGAAATTCCAAGGGATACGGACGATTGACCTTTTTGCCATTGATGTAAAGCTCATACGTGTATTTCCGACTCGGTTCCACGTCTGTCGCCAAGCAATGTGCCGTAAATGCGTCGTTCTTCGAGGTTTGTACTTCGTCAGTTTCGTAGCGCACCGAAGCAATCGTTGTCTCGTAATAGACAAATTTTACCCGTGCTGCCTGTTTTGTTTGCGCCCAAAGCGCGACTTCCCGCATCTGTGCATAACCGACCATGGGACCGGATTGCAAGAGTGAATCAGGGTTTTGAGCGAGAATTTCCCCCGTCTTCGCAGTCATGATGACCACGCAAAGGAGCATCAACATCCGATGAAAAAACTTCATAGTGTGTGGAGAAAAAAAATTGAACAATAATACTCAAGTGCAGAGCGACAATAAGCAAGTTCTATTCCAAATAAACAGCTCATTACGGCGTTATCTCTTGCGGTGGCGGTATTTGCCGATAGAGCAACAGAAATAAAATACCGAAAAGTCCGTCATATACCACGCCCCCAAGCACCATCACCGTCGCTTCATTCATCGTGTAAAGCAGCATCCACGAGACTGCAACAGTTAATTTCCCGACTGCACCAATAAGGATAAGAGCGCGATTGTGCTGGGGATTACGGGCAATGACAGCGTAGCCGAAGCCCATCATCAAAACCACAAACCAAAAATTGTAGTGATAAAATCGCAAGAGAATATCTTGCACCTGCAAACGCCCGTAAAACATCTGCAAATGCAGATCCATAGCGCCTAACGCCAACAGTGCCGCGAAAATATTTGCTACTGCCGCGAAGGTAAAAATAAATTTGCTGTATCGTGCAAGTGCCATTTTGTGCGGGTAATAGAGTGAGACGGTGTAGAATTTGGAAGAAAAAACATTGCCGAGGGTTTAACGCCTTTGATTCATCTTTTCACTGCATCCTAATCCCCATGCTGCGCAAAGCGCTTGTAACGACTTCGCGGGAAAGCGGTTTGGGCAAATAGCGATCGCAATCGTGTTTGTAGGCGGTGCGGATATTACCAAAATCCCCAAGAGCAGTAGTCATCATTACTTTCGATGCAACAGGGCGATACAAACCGCGTTTACGCTCGGTTTGCCGAATATGTGCCAAGACTTCCTGACCATTTATTTCCGGCACCATAATATCCAGCGAAACAAGGTTATATGCTTTTCCCAGGCTTATTGCTTCATCAAACAGTCGAATAGTTTCTGCGCCATTATTCGTGAGCGTACATTCACCGTATTCGCCGAGAATCTCCTGCAACACCGTCGCGCTCACAAGGTCGTCCTCCAACAGTAAAATGTTGAACGGCGCTTGATTTTTGAGGAGAGTCGGCAGCCAAATCGTGTATTCATCGGCTTCGGTGGGGTTCTCGGTAAAGCGAAACCTCACTGTTGGCGGAACGGCAATATGCAGAACATTTTCTACTAAGCGCATCATCGCCTGAGCGTCTTCCAATGCGGTTTTACGGGCATCGGCACCTGTGTAGGCAAGCTGTACGGCACGTGCGATGATGTTTTGTTCGTCAAACGAAAGTGGTTCCATTGGTACATGGGCTGAAGAAATGAAGGGTGGCTGAACGGCATTAAGATACAATTTTTTCGCCCAATTCTCAACCGCCTTCTTCTAAAAGTGCTTCGCTTGTTCCCGCTCGTGCTGATGTACCTTCGGTAACGGCAGCGCTGAATTCGTCGGCTTTGGAAAGCGGCAAATGCGCAACAAATTCCGCTATATCACCGTATGATTCCTCGTACCGAACGGCATATTGGCTCAACAGACGTTTGATGATGTTTATATCTTCGTAAACACAAAAAACTCTGAGTGCTTTTGTTTGCACAACATCAAATTTTGTGCAAAGTTGCAATGCAGCTTCGGCAGCGTCAGAATATGCTCGCGCTAAACCGCCGACTCCAAGTTTTGTTCCGCCATAATAGCGCGTAACAACCGCAACAACATCACTGACATCAAACTTTTGAAGGACAAATAACATTGGCTTCCCGGCACTGCCGGACGGCTCACCGTCGTCAGCAGTCCGAAAATTCAACCCCTGAGCGCCAATACGGTAGGCAAAGCAATTATGCGTTGCATCGTAGAACTCTTTGCGAATATCTTCAATATACCTGAGCGCTTCTTCTTTAGAGCGCGCAGGGGCAACCGAGCCGATAAATCGTGAGCCTTTAACCACGATTTCAGCCCGTTCCCGCGAGGTAATAGTACAATAAGTGTCCGTTTGATGAGTCATAAATACCACAGAGAAAGCACAAAAATACATCATTTTTCCTAATACGCGGTAGAAAAGCCGCACACGATTCACATTCCTTGAAAGAAACCCTATGAATATCGGAATTGTCTGCTATCCCACCTACGGCGGAAGTGGCGTAGTTGCAACGGAATTGGGGAAAGCATTGGCTTCGGAAGGGCATCAAGTACATTTTATTACCTACGCAATGCCGTTCCGTTTGGACAGCTTTCACAACAATGTTTTCTACCACGAAGTAGAAATGCCGAATTATCCGCTTTTTGAATTTCAACTCTACACCCTTGCACTTGCCAGCAAAATGGTGGATGTAATTCGGTATGAGAAACTCGACATTTTGCACGTTCATTATGCTATTCCTCACGCCACGAGCGCATATTTGGCAAAACAAATTATTCAAAAAGAGCATGACATCAAGATAGTAACGACGCTGCATGGCACAGACATTACACTCATCGGCTTAGAACCGAGTTTTTTGCCCTTGGTGAAGTTTGCTATCGAAGAATCTGATGCCGTCACGTCGGTTTCCCGATTTTTGCGGGAAAAAACGCTGACCAATTTCAACATCAAAAACAAAGACATTGATGTTATTCCGAACTTCATTGATACCGACCTCTACAAACCTTCGCAAGAATGTGGCTTGCGTGAGCAATACGCACCGCAAGGCGAAAAAATCCTCATGCACGTCTCGAATTTCCGCCCCGTTAAGCGCATTACCGATACGGTACGGATTTTGAAAGAAGTGCTAAAAAGCGTTCCGGCAAAATTGATATTGATTGGCGACGGACCCGACCGCTCCGAAGCCGAGCGCCTCAGCCGCGAACTTGGCATTGCCGAACACGTGCGCTTTTTGGGCAAACAAACCGGATTACCGCAAATCCTCTCTGCGGCTGATGTTTTCTTGCTTCCAAGCCAATCGGAAAGTTTTGGTCTTTCGGCGTTGGAAGCAATGAGTTGTGGTGTGCCGGTCGTGGCAACAAGCAGTGGCGGCATTCCGGAGGTGGTTGTGCATGGCGAAACGGGATATGTGGCAGAAATTGGCGACACAGACCGTATGGCAAAATATGTGGTGGATTTACTCACCAACACCAAAAAACATAAGCGTTTTTCAGAGGCTTCGCGCCAGAGAGCGATTGACGAATTTGAAACGAAGTTGCTTTTACCGCATTACATCGCGCTGTATGAACGGTTGATGGCGAAATCACCTTCCACACCTACAAACGGCGTTGCAACGCCGCAAAATGGGTATGTTTTGGATTTTGTTGTGTAAGTCGGAGCATTTTAGAATTTTTGTCGCGGATGACACGGATAGCGCGGAGTGACGAGGATTGTCGATAGCAATTCCGGGAAAATCCGTGTCAAAACTCTGGCATCATTAAGCGTAAATCTCATCATTACTACTTTTTCAGGAGGAATTGATTATGGACATTCTCGCAATTATTGCTCTCATTGCTACTCCAATTCTGCTTTCCGGCATTCGTGTTGGCAAAGAATATCGGCGGAATGTGGTATTTCGTTTTGGGCGGTATCATTCCACACGAGGACCGGGCATTTACTACATGATTCCGCTTATTGAAAGCGGAAGTATGCTGGATATTCGCACCAATACGGTGGCGATTGAGCAGCAAGAAACGATTACCAAAGACAGCGTAACAGTAAAAATCAACGCTGTGCTGTGGTATCGCATTGCCGACCCGGAAAATGCGATTGTTCGTGTGGCAGATTACCGTGCGGCGGTTTATCAAATTGCTCAAACCTCGCTTCGGAACATCATCGGGCAGCATAACTTGGATGAAGTTCTGAAAGAACGGGATAAAATCAACGATATGTTGGAGGAAATTGTTGATAGAGCCACTGCGCCTTGGGGAGTGAAAGTAGAAATGGTCGAAATGCGCGATGTGGAAATTCCCGAAGCAATGCAACGAGCAATGGCACGGGAAGCAGAAGCAACGCGAGAAAAACGCGCACGAATTATCAAAGCAGAAGCAGAATTGGAAGCCTCACAAAAACTCACCGAAGCAGCACGGCAAATTGCGGCAAACCCAATGTCGCTGGAGTTACGCCGTATGCAGATGTTGTCGGAAATCGGTGTAGAAAATAATACCACAACAATAGTGATGATGCCATCGGAGATTATCAATCTCGCAAAAAATGTTTCCGATACGCTCGCAACACAACTTCCCAAGCCTTCACCCGATGCACCACCAAAAGAAGCGTAAATATCAATGTCATTAAGTTAAGCGTAAGTTGTTATATTTGAATAGACAAAATGTAAGGTTAGTGAATTTATTTGTATAAAGTTGCGTAGGTTAGCCGACTGAAGTTTAGATAAAATGTAGGAAGCGCAAAAAAAAGCGTGCTCACATTTTGCTATGAACGCGCTGGTGTGCAGATTTCGTTGTGAACCAAACTACACACCAGCAATATGCTACCCTTCGCGCTTTCCGCCAAAACATTTCTTCGGCGATAAGCAAACGGCACGATGCCGCTTTTAATGCCCTCGACGCTCTGTTGGAGCGCCCTAAGCCTCGTTCGATCGCTGAATTGAGCCTCAGTCCGTTCTGCCCTCGTCAGTGGAGTAGCCTCGACGATATGGTCGAGGAAGCAGTCTTTGACAAATCG
>JALONG010000088.1 GCA_025455065.1 Candidatus Kapaibacterium sp.
GCAATAACAATTCGGCGTTTGCAAAAAAGTATGTCGCAGAAGCATTAGCACTTGCTGAAAGTCTCAATTTTCCTGAAGGTATTGCTGAAGCAACGTATGTTAGTGGAGTAGTTCACTCGTGCTGTGCCGAGTATGACCTCGCGCTTAGTCAGCTCACAAAAGCGTATGAACACTTCTCTTCGCTTGATTTTCCTTTGTCGTCAAACGGTCAATGTCGCGTAGCACGTTGGCTTGGAATAGCTTACAGAAATATCGGTATGCCGATAACCTCGTTGGAATACTTTAATCAAGCCCTTGACCTCGCCGAAAAAATATTCGCATCCACCGGAAACGAAGTATTCATAGGCTTTGCACTGATGAATATCGGTGATTCCTACACGCTTTTGGAAGAGCATGAACGCGGCTTGGATTACCGCAAACGCGCTTTGGATGTGGCATTGCGCACTAATGACAAGGAATTACAAAGTCAAGCGCTCTGGAGCATGGCGCGGAGTGCCGAAAATTTGGGGAGTTTCGAGCAGGCTTATTCGTATTACGAGCAAAGTTTTCAACTTCGTGCTGCTGTGGCAGATTATTTAGGCATGGGGACTTCTCGCTACGGCATGGCTTCGGTGCTGGAAAAGCAAGGCAAACGCGCACGTGCAATGAGGATTTATCGAAGGCTTTGGGAAACCTTCAAAACTGGAATTTCCGGTGTGCCGCAAACAGAAGCATTTATTACCCTCGAAATTGCGCGGTTATATGTTGATAGTGAAAAGCCTCACCGTGCCGTTCCTTTTATGAAACGTTGCTTGGAGATCGCACAAAGCCTTGATATGCAGCCGATGTTGGCTTCGCTCAATGAACTTTTTGCAAAGTATCATAAACGTTTGGGGGAATTTGATGAGGCGCTGAAGTATTACGAGGAGTTTCACCGTATCAGTGCGGCTCTTTCGCAGCGCGAATCGAAGCAAACGGTGCAGTATTTTCGCCAAGCATTTGATTTTGAGCGGGCGCAAAAAGAAACGGAAATTTATCGCCTTCGCAACGAGGAACTTGCCAGCGCTAATGCGCAGAATGAGCGTTTGTTGCTCAATGTTCTGCCGGAAGCCGTTGCAAAGCGCATCAAAGCAGGTGAAACAACGATTGCAGAGCGTTTCAGCGATGTAACGGTGCTTTTTGCCGATATTGTCGGTTTTACCGAACTTTCCTCACAGAGATCTCCCGAAGAGGTTGTTGATATTCTGAACCGCATATTTTCTGCCTTCGACATTTTTTCGGAGCAGTACAATCTTGAAAAAATCAAGACCATTGGCGATGCGTATATGATTGTGGGCGGTGTTCCGAATCCATGCGATGACCATGCGGAATCCGTCGCAAAAATGGCATTGGAGATGCTTGAAACGGTGCGGCTTTTGGCGAAAAGTATGAGTGTGGATTTAGCAATTCGTATTGGTATTCATTCGGGAGCAGTCGTGGCGGGAGTTATCGGGCAAAAAAAATTTAGCTATGACCTTTGGGGAGATACCGTGAATACGGCTTCACGCATGGAGTCGCACGGGGAAGCGGGAAAAATTCACTGCACCGAACACGTCATGGAGCGCCTTCAAGGGCGGTTTACCTTTGAGGAGCGAGGCTTTATCGAAGTTAAAGGAAAGGGATTGATGAGAACGTTTTATCTTATAAAGTAAGTGCTGCACTGTGTTTTGATGCTCCAAATCTGAGTCTTGGTCTCCTCTGTGCATTTCACCCCAAATAAATGTCATTTCACCCCAAAAATCTTTCCAGAAAACAGGGGTTTCCTATATTGCGATAGTGAGATGTTCACGCTATGTGAAAGGTTTTCTCTGTTTAGTAGGAGAATTTTCATTTTGAGAAAAAAGCGGTCTGAAAGCCGCATAATTCCTTATTCTACACGCATACCTACATTTGAACAAAAGAGCGATGCAGCGCACTTTCGTCATATTGTTGCAGTGGTGCATGGTTTCGGTAATGAGTATTTCATTGCCGAAGATGCTCTCTGCCCAGCATAAAATCACGTATTCCGGACGTTTTCTCTCTACGTCGTATTCCGTTGATGACGGGCTACCGACGAATTTGATAAAAGATGTCCAGCAAGACAAGCAGGGATTTGTGTGGTTTGCCTCCGATGCAGGTTTGGTGCGCTTCGACGGGGTGCGCTTTCAAACATTTGTCCAAAATTTACCGAGCAATTACGTTAAATCGCTGTTATTGCGGAACAACGGTCAGTTACTTGCCACGACGGATTTGGGCGTAGTGGAAGTGCTTTCAACGCCTGATTCTGTGCGCTTTCGGGTTATTATCGGCGGAGAATCCGAAGAGAGCAAAGGGAAATTGCATTATCCCAAAGAGTCGTTTGAGGACACAAAGGGAAACTTATGGTTTGCCGAACAGCAAGCAGTAGTGCGCTATGCAAAAGGGGCGCTCAAACGTTTTTCGTTTCCAGAAAAATGCCATTCGCGTAATTCCGTTGTTTCGTTTTATTTTGCCAATGATAATGCGGGAAATCTGGTAGTAACGGCAAACCCGGGTTTTGCGTATAGGTTTAATGAGGCTTTGGAGCGTTTTGACGAAATTCATATAGAGCAAAATTACGGCGGATTTACCCAAGTACAATCCTTCTCTCGGAACGAATTTGTTATCGCTGCGGAAAAAGGAATTGTGCGAATTGTGCTGCAAGAACAGGGAAAGAGGCAGAATGTTGAAAGGCAGAATGTTGAAAAGGGTAATGGGCAGGTTCTTGAACGAAAAAAAAATCAATCAAATGTAGGTGATACGCTGCTTTTGCCACTTCGTGTAGGTTTTACACCATTGCTTTCCGGCATCAA
This sequence comes from Candidatus Kapaibacterium sp., assembly GCA_025455065.1. Classification (GTDB taxonomy): domain Bacteria; phylum Bacteroidota; class Ignavibacteria; order Kapaibacteriales; family UBA4661; genus PH2015. The sequence continues at coordinate 2,829 of JALONG010000088.1, forward strand.
TCGAATATCGGCACTGTTGCTCACACGCGGCATCTATGCTCACAGTTCCGGGATTACGTCAAGCGAAGTGATTGTAGGAACATGGTACGAAGGGGTGTTTTGTGCAGATACGACTATGCGAGTATTTACGCCACTTCCAAGCATTGAACCGCAAAGGGTAAAAAATATCTCCGAAGACAACGAAGGAAATATCTGGATTTGCGGCGACCAAGGCGTGATTATCTTGCAACCTGCATTGGCACGAGCAGTTACAGGCATCGAAGACCGTGTGCCTGATGTGAAAGCGCTCATACAAGCACGAGACGGAAGTATCATTGCCGCGACGGGGCAATCGGTGTACAGAGTACATCCTGAATTTACGACAACGCAAATGCTTTTTGAAAAACTCAATAATTCGAGTGAACTTTTTGCTCTCTATGCCGATAAGCAAGGTGGAATATGGGCTGGTTCACTGTCAGGACATTTACAGTATTGGCGCAATGGTAGTGTAGAACGTACACTAACTATTGCAATCAGTGGTTCAAGCGAACGAGGCATATTCTCTATAACCGAAGATACTGAAGGAAATATTTGGGGATGTTTCTACAATCCAAAAGCATCCGTATTTTGTTTGAAGCCTAACGGGGCAATTCAGTATTATGGCGCTGAAAGCGGCTTACCGCGTATTGTTCAGGTGCTTCGTGTCGCAGCCGATGGAACGTTGTATGCAGGGGCAATCGGAACACCCGAAGAATACCTCTTCCGCTACAATGCAGCCGAAGACCGTTTTGAAAATTGGAGTAAACCTTTTGACAATGCTTCCTTTTCCGCAATAACGGTCAATGATTTGACGGCAGACCCTGAAAACCCTCGTGTAATCTACCTTGCATCCGGTCATGGACTTTTTCGAGTGGATAATGAACACAGTACAAAGGTTGTTTTGAGTGAAGAATTTAAGGGCAATGTTTGCAAGGCGGTGGTTATTGAAAAGCCTGATGTTCTCTGGGTTGGGACGGATTTAGGACTATTACGTCATGCCTCCGGTACAACAACATTGTTCCATCAAGCAAGCGGTTTGCACTCACGCACTATTGCTTATCGAGGTTTGATGATGGATGCTGCGGGGCGCTTGTGGGCTGCTACGACCAATGGTTTGTATATGCTGGACACGAAGCGATTTATCTCGGAATCCGAAGCACCACGTTTTGTTGAAGCGCTTGTGAATGGTGTGAAACTCAGTTTTGATGCACTCCCGGAGTCATTTGATTCCCAAAGTTTGATTCAACTTCTGTTTGCTCCCGGCACAGCCACTCCGCGCAACACACAATACCAAAGCCGCATCTACAAAACTGATACCCCAAAACCCGCATGGTCTCGTGCTTTTGCGCAACCTGCACTTTCTTTTACCAATCTCGACCCGGGAACGTATATTGTGGAAATTATCGCTCGTTCCGAAGGAATCGGAAGAACGTGGAGTAAGCCGTTGGCATTGCGCTTTGTCGTCAAACCACCGTTTTATAGCACGTGGTGGGCATATCTGCTCTACGCCATAGCGGGTACAGTGTTGGTGGCATTTGCCGTGCTGGTGTTGATGACAGCGAGGGAGCGCAGTCGCATTGATGATGAAGCACGGGCGAGGATAAAACTTCAGCGTTTGGTGGATGAGCGCACGGCAGAAATCAGTCGGCAAAAAGAACTTTTGGAAACACAAACAATGGAAATTCAGGCGGCAAACGAGGAATTACGTCAAGTAAACGTGGAATTGCAAAAATATAACGCTCAAATGCAGGAAGCTGGTATTTTCAAAACACGGCTTTTGAGCATGGTTTCGCATGATTTGAAAAACCCGCTCGGCTCTTTGCTTGGTTTGTCGAAATTGATGGAAAATTCTGTGCCGGAGGAAGAATACAAAGAAATGGCGCGTGAAATGAAGTCTTTGACCGAACAAACGCTTGCATTGGTGAAGGATTTGTTGGATTCTGCGGCTGCGGAAAGCGGAAAAATTGAACTGCACAAAAATTACGTTGATATTGCCGACATTATTACTGCCGTTGCATGGCAATACAAGCCGCAAGCCGAGAAAAAATCACAAGAACTCATTACCTCGCTGGAAGCAAATTGTATCACTATGGCTGATGAACGTAGGCTTTGGCAGGTGTTTGAAAACCTTGTTTCCAATGCCGTCAAATACTCGCCGCCGGAAAAACGGATTTGGGTAACGTTAGAGCGCTGTCCGGGGCAAGAAAACGCAGAGTGTGCGAGGTTTTCCGTGCGAGACGAAGGTCCGGGTTTGAGCAAAGACGACATCGCAAAAGCCTTTGGGCATTTTCAGCGCCTTTCCGCACAGCCTACGGGCGGCGAGTTGTCAAGCGGTGTCGGGCTTTCCATTGTGAGGCAAATCGTGGAACTACACGGCGGCAAAGTCTGGATTGAAAGCGAACTCGGCAAAGGAGCGACATTTATTGTCGAATTGCCGACGGTGGAATTGTAATACATTGTCCAAAGACCAGATGAATACAAGCATCTCCAATAGCGAATGTCAAATTTTTTCGTGTGGCGATGCAGCGCTGACGATTTCCTTTTCTGATGATATTTCCCTCCGTGCCTTTGAGCGTGTGCAAAGCGTATCACGCCTTTTTTCTGGGCAGCAGTATGATTGGGTTGCCGAACTTGTTTCTGCTTTTGCGACGCTCACGGTTATTGTGAATCTGCCTTCTCTGGCGAAACATACTCCAAACCCGCTTGAATACGTGCGTTCAGAACTTCTGACGTTACTTCGGTCTTCACCTCCTCACTCCTATTCCTCTGAAAGCCGCACTATTACTCTTCCCGTTTGTTTCGATGCTGAATTTGCTCTTGACCTTGAAGAAATCGCTATCGCCAAGAACATGAGTAAAGAAGCCGTTTGTGCAATGTACTGTTCCGCAGAATACCGTGTGGCGATGATTGGTTTTACACCCGGTTTCCCGTATCTTTTGGGGCTGCCCGAAGAATTATCTATGCCGAGAAAATCAAGCCCACGAACAAGAGTGGAAGCGGGTTCGGTTGGTATTGCCGGAGTGCAAACGGGTATGTATTCCTTTGCCTCGCCCGGAGGCTGGAACATTATTGGGAGAACGCCGGAGCGACTTTTTGAAGCGGAGAAAATACCTCCAACACTGTTCCGAGCTGGTGATAAGGTGCGTTTTGAAGCTATTTCAAAAGCTGAATATTCGGTTATCGTCGCTTCCCGTAGCACAGACATTCTTGTCTGTGTCCCTAATGCGCGAAAGCGCATAGATACAGATGATAAGGTGCAAAATACAATCTTACCTGACGCTGACTTACCTGACGCTAAATTACGCGCCTTTGGGCGCGTTGAGGGTACAGGTGGCACAGTTAGGTTGAGGGGCTTCCCTCAAGTCTGTGCTACGGGGGGAATCGAAATCCTTGAAAGTGGCTTCCTCACAACCATTCAAGACGACGGGCGAATTGGTTTCCGCGAATACGGTGTGCCGCAAAGCGGCTTTGCAGACCGTTTGTTGGGAGAAATTGCCAATATGCTTGTCGGAAACGCGAGGAATGAAGCGGTGTTTGAGGTGTTATTCGGAAAATCTGCTTTTCGGTTCAATGCAGATGCCGTTATTGCGATTTGTGGCGCTGAAGCCCGCGTCATTGCTGAATATCAAGGCGCATCGGTACGAGTACCGATGAACTGTGCAGTTGCTGTTCGTGCAGGTACGCAAGTGCGCTTGGAAGGCGCACACAATGGCGTTTGGAGTTATGTGGCAGTGCGTGGAGGCTTGGATGTACCCTTGGTCTTGGGTAGTCGCAGCACCTACGCAAGGGCTGGGCTTGGCGGCTTCGAGGGGCGATGTTTGCAGAATGGTGATGTTATCGAATACGGGGTTTCGGTGGCGGCGCGTAAGCGCACGTTTGCCTTCGAGCAGCTTTTTCCCAATCATTCTTCGTTGCCTGCAAAAGCGCTTCATCACTCACTTTCCTTTGCTGCAACCAAGTTGAATACCCTTATTCCAACTTCACCCAAACGGCTGCGTGTTATTCGTGGTGCAGAATGGGGAACACTCGACAGCGCAAGCAAAGAAGCGCTTTTCGGGAAGCCTTTTCGTGTATTGCGGGAGTCCGACAAAATGGGCTTGCGTTTGCAAACAATCGGAACACAAGGTTTGAAAAGGGGTTCAGAGAATCAACTTGTTTCTCGTGCTGTGCTTCCGGGAACAATACAACTTCCGCCTGATGGTCGCCCGATTTTGCTGCTTGCCGATTGTCAAACAACGGGTGGTTATCCCGTCATTGCGCACGTTTGTAGCGCCGATGTGCCATTCGCCGCACAGATAAGGGCTGGTGAAGAGGTCGTTTTTGAAGAAATTTCTGTGGAAAGAGCGCAAAAATTGTATATTGAGCAGTTGCAAGCGTTGGATTTGCTGGAACATCGCTTGCAGCGCCATGTTCGTTCCTGTGGTTTCTCATAGCACTACTCTTCTTGTTTTCATCATGGCTCCCGTTCTGAAATCGCATAAAATCGGCGTTCTTACGCCCAAACGTTGTATTGACCTCAACTGTGACGTTGGTGAAAGTTATGGCGCGTACACTATTGGTAACGATGATGTGCTGCTAAAACTTGCGTCGTCGGTTAATATTGCCTGCGGTTTTCATGGCGGAGATGCAGCAGTGATGCGGCGTACAGTCGAGTTAGCGGTTGCAAATAATGTTGCTATCGGAGCGCATCCGGGATTGCCGGATTTAGCCGGATTCGGGCGGCGCGTTATGCAAGTTTCAGCGCAGGAAGTGTATGATATGACGCTTTATCAAATAGCTGCATTGGAAGGTTTTGTGCTGGTTGCAGGCGGTGTGATGAAACACGTAAAGCCTCACGGAGCGCTCTACAATATGCTTGCACCAAATGAAACGCTGTCACGAGGTTTTGTGCGGGCTGTGGCGGATTTTGATAAAAGCCTTACGGTTGTTGGATTGGCGGGAAGTATTTTTTTGAAAACGGCTCTGGATGCGGGGTTGAAGGTTGCTCACGAGGCATTTGCCGACCGCTCCTATCAAGCCGACGGCTCACTCACACCGCGCACAAACAAGGGCGCGATTGTGTCCTCAGCAGGAGAAGCGGCTGTACAAGCGGTTCGTATCGCTGTTGAAAAGCGGGTTTTTTCCATGAGTGGGGCAGAATTGAGTATCAATGCTCAAACGATTTGTCTGCACGGCGACTCGCCACACAGCGCAAAGTATGCACGTGCAGTGGTGCGGAGTTTGAAAGCTGCCGGTGTGGAAATTCGTGCGTTGGTGTGAGGGTTGTTCCAAATTTATGTTGAAAAAAAAGTTTTGACGCTTTGAAGTAGGAATTGAAGAGAATCCTTGTAAAGCAGCATAAAATCAGCTTTCAGTGGCACGGACATTTTTGCCTGTGCGGAATTATACGTCAGCAGCACTAACGCTCGCACAGGCAAAAATGCCTGTGACACTGACTGCTCAAGCGGATCTGCTTTTTTTCGCCCTACAATGTTTTTCTGAATCAAATTTCTTGAGGTTCTATGCGGTTTTTGAGGTGTTTTTTGTTGCTTGCTTTTTGGAGCGGATGTATCGCACAAGCGCAAACTCGTATTTGGGAGCGTGTTGGTGCGCCTCCTCCGCGAATTTCGGGTATTGTTGCCGTGCGTGATACGGTGCTGATTTCTACGGAACATGGTGCTTTTGCTCTTTCTACCAATTCCACACAATGGGTTTTTCAACAACGTGTTCCCGACGGAAGGCTTTTGCAAAGCACTTCCGGCGCTGTTTTGGCTGTTGGCGCACTTGTGCGTGTCCGCGAGGAAACAAGCGGGATATGGCGTATTTCCTCGTTTGCGGAGCATCGCGCTTTGTCGCAAAATCTTCCTCGTACTGTGCCTACGGTGAATGAGGCGCGTGTCCGCATGGTGGAAGGGCATGAAATCAGCGTTACCCGAGGTGGAATCACCGTCAGTACGGGCGGAAACGCTCGTGTATTGCCTTCGCCACTCGACGGAACACAAGGAATTATCGGCATGGTGAGGCTTGGCGCGAAAGTGTATTGTGCGCTGGAACGCTCGGTTTTGTGCATTGAAGAAGTGAATACCGCGAAGTTCAATCCTTTGGAGGTGTTGCCGTTCAAGCGTTTTGCCGTTGCGGAATGTGTGCAGGGGCTTGGTGGGAATGTGGATGCGGTGAGTGTGCAAGGTGCGGGTATGCTTGCCAATCGTGCGTGGTTTTCTGCGGATTCGGGGCGGTCTTGGAAACTTCTTTTGCGGGATTCGATTGTGGATGTTTCCTTTCCGCCGGGGCTTGTTCCGACCTTAATTGTGCGGCATAGAAACGGGCTTTTGTATTCTCCAGATTTCGGTCAGCGCTGGTTCTCTCCGGTCTTCAGCCTTTCGGCACATTGGAAATGGTATGCTGATATTCGTACACGGCAGATTCTACCTTATGCTCAAGTATCAAATGCACTTTCGTTTTTTATCCAAGACACCACACAAAGGGCGCTTGCACCCTCATTCCTCGCGGTTTCCCGCGATGGTGGTGTGCAGTGGGCTTTAACACCGATTATGGGGCTGCCGGAAAGTGCAGCCATTGGAAACATACGCGAAAGTCCGCGTGGAATCTTGTTTGCAAGCGATAGAGCATTTCAACGAAATGACATTTTTCGCTCATCGGATGCCGGAAGAACGTGGCAAACAATCGCCTTGGGGCGTGTGCCGGATGTGCTTGCCGTAAACCCCAATTCGGGTACGCTCTTTGTAAGCGGCTCTCCCCCAATGCGTTCCACTAATGACGGTGCATCGTGGAGCGCCGCAGAGGGCTTGCCTTTTCGCACGGGCGGTCGTTTTGAAGGTGCGAGCAGTTTTGCGTTTGGCGCTGGTGGGGCAGTGCTGCTGAATGTGCGGCGTTTGGGGGCGTTTCGCTCTGACAATCAAGGAGCGACGTTTTCGCCGATTTCGCTTCCTGCACGAGATGTTTACTCGCTTCGCATGGATTCTTTGGGGCGATTATTTGCGCTTTCTGCCGACACAAACAACGGTCAGGCGCGAACACAAATTTGGTTTTCGGGTAATAACGGCGTGGCTTGGGAACGGCTTGAAACAGGTTTGCCACAGCACGCGAATTTTCAGGTGAATGATATTGTCGTGGAGGGCGCACGTATCCTTGCTTTGACGAACTTCGGCATTTGGCGACTGAATTTCTCTCCGGCACGATTCCAAGCGGCTTTGACGCAGCAGAGTGACAAAACTGCTTTGCTGACAAGTGTTCGCCATTTGGCTCTTTCCCGTATTCTTCTTAGCCCAAACCCCGCACAGAACATTGCTTCGCTAGAATTTGGCGAAGAGTTCATTTCTCACGATGTGCGAATTGAGGTTTTGAATGTGCTTGGAGCAAGAGTAGATGCGGGGTTTGAGAGGAATAGCTTTTCTGCCTTACGTCAAATCATATTTTCTGTTCAACATTTGCCAAATGGTCAGTATTTCTGCCGTGTTCAGTATCGTTCGGCTTCCGGTGAAGAGCGGTTTATCACACTTCCTTTTGTGGTACAACGATGAACGATGATAATGAGAGTGGGAACAATCACATTTTCGACACGGAATACACGGATTACACGGATGACAAGGATTTTCGAGGAATAAACAAGTTTATGGTCATAAATTTTTGACAATGAAAAATCCATGCAATCCCCCGAAATCCGTGTAATCCGTGTAATCCGTGTCAAAATTCTTACCATAGACTTGATATGAAAAATACACCGCCAAACAGCACCATTCAAAACAGCGCTCGTGAACTAACGGGAGCAGCATTCCTCATGGCAACTTCCGCGATTGGTCCCGGTTTTCTCACGCAAACGGCGCTGTTTACGCAAAAACTTGGGGCAAATTTTGCCGTTGTTATTGTACTTTCGACACTATTGGATATTGCCGCTCAGCTAACGATTTGGCGCGTAGTCGTAGCTTCGGAACGCAGGGCGCAGGAAGTTGCAAACAGCGTACTTGCGGGAAGTGGGACGGTTTTGGCGTTGGTGATTGCTGCGGGTGGGTTGCTGTTTAATATCGGCAACGTTGCCGGAGCGGGTTTAGGCGTGGTGAGCGTAGCAGGGGCGGAATTGGGAATCTCGGTTGAATGGGGCGCGGCGATAAGTGCCGCTCTCGGAGCCGCGTTATTCCTTGCGCCGGAGGCAGGAAAAGCAATGGACAGATTCGCGCAAATCATGGGTGCGGTGATGATTCTGCTCATGCTCTATGTTGCTGTTATTGCGAAACCTCCACTAGCAGAAGCATTGCTCAGAGCAGTATTGCCGGAGCGCATAGACATTGCCGCAACACTGACGCTTGTTGGAGGAACGGTTGGCGGGTACATTACCTTTGCCGGAGCGCACAGGCTCATGGACGCGGGTGTAGTGGGCGTGGGTGCTGTGCGCCGCGTAACAGTGAGTGCAGCAATGGGCATCGGCATAGCAGCCTGTATGCGGGTGTTGCTGTTTATGGCGGCGCTGGGTGTTGTGTCGGGTGGAGGCATTTTGGAGCAAGGTAATCCTGCGGCATCAGTGTTTACGCTGCCGTTGGGGGAAACGGGAAGGCGCTTGTTTGGTGTGGTGATGTGGGCGGCGGCGATGACTTCGATTGTAGGTTCTGCTTATACGTCGGTATCGTTTTTGCGCTCGTTGTCGGGTGTGATTGAGCGGCATCAAAAGCGCGTGGTTGTGGGGTTTATTCTTGTTTCGGCACTGACGTTTGTTCTTGTGGGAAAGCCTGTGCAGATACTTGTGGCGGCGGGTTTGGTGAATGCGTTTGTTGTACCGTTTGCGTTGGTGCTGATGCTGATTGCGGCATACAAACCGTCGCTCGTGGGGGCATACAAACAACCACTTTGGCTGACGCTTGCGGGGGCATTTGTGGCGGTGTTGCTTTTGGGGATGAGTGTTTATGCGGTGTTGGGGTGATTATTCTTTTGTTTCAAGAATTTTTCAATTTTGTACCATGATACCTATGAAACTCTTCATTCTTTCATTGCTGTTATTGCTTCTTTGCTCTTGCGCTTCGGAGCGATATGTTCAGGGCAGGTCGAAACCGGAAATCATCGAAACGGGGTACAATCTCATTCGTGCGAAGTTGAATAAATTGGGGTTGCTGGATAAATACATCGTTGAGATGGATACGCTTTCTTGCAGACACCGGAAATCGAAAAATTATGGCGGCTCGTGGCTTGGAGAACTTCTGGGGATAGGTACAGAGCGTGAGATTATTGAGTTTTGGTATTTTTTGAGTGTTGTCGAAAAGCCTTATTTGAGGTCTAAGGAACATTTTTATTTGGACAATCCTCAGCAGATTTTTTTTACGAAAACCGAAATAAATTACAGTGTTTCAAAAGCAATATGCGTTGAAACTACGCCGGATACGAGTTTACAGAGCATACCAATTTCGTTTTCAGCGATGCTGCATAAAGGTACAGCGAAAACTGCAGAAGAGATGATTGAAATTGCTCGGAGAACGTTTCAGCTGGATACTCAGTTTCGGTGCGTAGGCGCATCTCCATATAGGACATTTAACTCTACAAGTGATAATGTGGCTGCTTGGAGTGTTGCTATCGAACTCATGCCTTCAGATACAATCGTTTACAATAATTTGAAACACTATGATATTTCACGAAGTTGTGAAGAAATCATTCAATATCTGAAGCTGCGTCAGAAAACCGATGGTGAGTGTTTCTGCCCGCAGTACATTCTTGTAGCAAATATTGATGCTGAAGATAAAAGAGCGTTTCAAGTTCGTGTGAATTATAGAGTGAGTTACGATGAGTTATTTGATGCACCTGATCACCTGAGATTGTTTGATGAAGAGCTGGAGAGGCGAATACGAAAATGGCGCGAAGAAAACGCCGATTACATCAAATCAAAACAGTAACGTTAAGTGTGATGCCATGCGAAATAACCTCCTTATATTCTCATTGCTGTTATACCAATTTAAGTTAATAATTGTGCATTAACAATCTCTATAACCCAATCAGGACTAACAAGAGAGCGTATAATGTCATTGCTGATGCCCTCTACTACGTGCTTAATGTGGGCAGAAAGAGCATCAATATCGTCAAAT
>JALONG010000089.1 GCA_025455065.1 Candidatus Kapaibacterium sp.
TTGTTGGTTACTTGGTTGTTGGTTACTTGGTTGTTGGTTACTTGGTTGTTGGTTACTTGGTTGTTGGTTACTTGGTTGTTGGTTACTTGGTTGTTGGTTGCTTGGGGTGATTTGGTGTCGTTTGACAAATGACCAATGGCTAATGACCAATGACTATTCAAAGCTCTATTCACATCTTCGGAAACATGAATCCTTCCTGCTTCTCCGTGAGATTCCATACGGCTTGCAGTGTTTACAGTATCTCCCCAAAGGTCGTAGGTAAATTTCTTTTTACCGATTACGCCTGCCACAACACTTCCGGTGTGCATCCCGATTCGCACGTTGATATCGCCCGTGAACCCCTCTTCGGAAAGACGAAAGGAAATAATTTGGATAGCATCAAGCATTTCCAAGGCTGCTAAGGCGGCTGCTTCTGCATGGTCACGGCGAGGGTACGGAATACCGCTTGCAATCATGTAGGCATCGCCGATGGTTTTAATTTTTTCTAAGCCGTATTTGACCGTAATTCCGTCAAATATCGTAAAAATGTGATCGAGAACTTTTACAATTTCCTGAGCAGAATATTCACCGGCAAGCCTCGTAAAACCGACAATATCAACAAACACAACCGTTACATTTTCAAAGGCATCGGCAATATAATTTTCTCCTGCACGAAGGCGCTGCGCTATCGGTACAGGCAGCATATTCACCAACAAGCCCTCTAATTCTTGCTGAACTTGCGCCAGTTCGACGTTTTTGAGGCGATAAATCTCCGCTTCTTTTTGCGCCTGTTCCGAAGCAAAGCCCTGTTGCAAATACTGAATTGCCCGTTTCCCGTCTTGAATGGCAGTCTGCTCGCGGAGAGCATGAAACCGTTCTAAATTACTAAACGCTCGTTCAGTATCACCTTTCGCTTTGTAACATTTTGTCAAAAGTTCATACACTTTTGCTTGCAACGCCAATGCTTGAGTGTCCACAAGAGATTTTTCAGCACGAAGCAAGTAATCAAGTGCTTTATCGGTGCGGTCTGCTTTGCAATACACTTCACCGATTGCAAAATACGCCTGCGCTTTTTCTAAAAGGCTTGCGTCGTTTCCACTAATGTCAATCGTTGCAAAAAGCAGCTCTAATGCCATATCGAAGCGATTCTGCTCTGCATACATTTCCGCAACACCAATAAGCGCCTGTCGAACACCGGGCGTATTACCAGCGTGTTTGTAAGCGGCAAGTGCTTGTTCAAAGAAAATTCGCGCTTGGTTGAATCCGCTTTGTGCCTTATGCGCATTGGCTATGCTCATCAGCGCGGCAGCGCGTTCACTGCCTTCATCAGTGCCTTCCAACAAGCGCATGGATTCTCGGTAATGCTGAAGCGCGGTTGCGATTTCTCCCAAGCCAAAGTAGGCATCACCACTTGCTTTGATGATTTTGGCTAATTCAATATCAAGCCCCTTCGTTTCAGCAATAATTTTTGCTTTCGCAAAATACTCCAGTGCCGTTGTAAACATGGCAATTCGCAAATAGGAAATGCCTGTCCAACGAAGTGAAGCAGCTTGAAGTGCCGATAAATGCAGGAGTTCAGCTTGTTTGGTGATTTGAAATAATCGTGGAAGCGCATCATCAAATCCCGCAGACTCAACCGCAATAACAGCAATCACTAAGGAGGATTCTAATTCTAAGATTTCATCTCTGCCGGAACGTGCTTGTTGAAGCGCTTCATGGGCATATTCCCCAGCCTTTGTGCTGTCAATCGTCGCAAGAATGTACGCCACTTCAATCGCTAAACGGCAGTATTCAAGCGGGGGAAGCCCTTGCTCTGAACGCAAGCGGGCTTCAAGTATTTCGAGGCGGTTGTTCACGATAGGCTTTTTTTGCTGTGTAGGACAAGGTTCAACAAGTTTACGATGTTATTTCTTCTTCCCCATCAGAAACCAGCCATTTTGCTTGTTCCATAGCAGTTCAATCGTTTTGAATTTACATTCATCGTAGAGTTTTTTATAGTCAGCCTGCACCGCCGCTTCGCATCTGTTCGCCAATGTTGCCTGAATACTCGTTCCTTTTTTCGGAAGGGTGTAATCAATCCCCAAACCGACTCCACGCTTGTTATCATCAGGTGTGTAGCTAATGATTCCACCGACATCCACCAAATTCGGTGTACTTTTTTGACCATAAAACTCGCTAATGCGAACACTAGGAAGCAGCTGCCCTGTCACATCACGCCATTCACCGTCATCCTGCACATAAAACTTGAGAAAAGCCCGTTTGCAAGCCGCGTTTGCAGTTTCAACAATTTCCTGATACGCATAATACTTCGTTCCGTCGTCTGCCTTGAAAAGCACGAAGTTTACATCTATTGCCATATTCGCTTCTTCGCGGATTTGGATGCTTAAATAGCCCTCATCGGCATTATATGTTACCAAATTCGTTTTTGAGGGGGTAATTGAGGCTTCAGGACGCTTAAACGGAAATCGTTGAAAGACTTCACGATGACTTTGCGCCTGCATTGTTGATGCAAAAAGTGCAAAAGCTATTACAACTCCTAACAAAATACAACGAGGTTTTATGAGGTTCATACGTGTTGCGTAGAAAAATAATGGCGATTGACAGAAACTAAAATGTGACCGAACATGGAATGAGAATCGTTTCATAAGCCGTTGCGGAACGCATAGCGCGGCGATTTTGAAGCGTAACCGAGAGTTTGACGGCAAAAGTTCCCTGCAAAGTTTTACCTTTAAGGGATATTTTGGGCAGTCCCTTTAGTGTTACATTAAGCAAAAAAACTCCTGCATCAAAAAAGCCTGAAATGCTGATATTTTCGGGCTTCAACGCCGTTTGGAACTTATCTTCTTTTTGTCCTCCGCTAACAAATTGCAAGGTCGTTTTTGTCATGTCCAGTGCTGGGTCGGCAATTTCTAAATCATTCACTAACGCACGAACAATGGCGTTTTTCTCAAAGTCCACCGGCTTGGCAAAATCTACCCGAACACCTTTAATCACTAATGCACATTCACCGATCTTCTGGGCTTTTCCCTTGCTCAAAGCGTTTTCGACACTTGCTTTTGAGGCATCAAACGTTGGTGGGATTTGCTGCACATCGTAAGTATGATGCCAAAGTACGTGTTTGGTCGCAATAGTAGATTGAACGGTTGTTCGGCGAATTTCTACATCTAATTTTCGGGCGTATCCGGGAATAATCATACCCGTGAATGGCTCATGAAATGGTGCTTCGACGGCTTCATCCCCCATAAATTTCGTAACAATCGTAAGTTCCTTTTCAGGAATATTCGCCTCACGCAGTATATCAGCGTGTATGCGAATCGGCTCACCAAAATACAATACAGTGGAACGCAGTTTTGATACGGCTTGTGGGGCAATGTTTTCTAACGATTGTGCCTGAATATTTCCTAAATTTCCCCCAAAAGTGCCAATACATCCTAAAGCCAAGATGCAGAGTGTACGAATACGGAAACTTGATTGTTGCATAGCTGTACAGAAGCATGATAAAAACGTGGGTTTCGTGCAATATACCGAAAAAAAAATGTGCAGCCCAACGCCTTTTTGCGCCAAGCCGCACCTTTCATACTACGAAATGTATCCTAGCGTAAAACAGACTCAAGTTCCGGCTGCTCTCGGAAAGGAATACCAAAGTCACTACAAACGAGTTTATGTGTCGTTTCGGCGGTCATCAGCACACCCGGCACCCCAGCTCCCGGATGAGTACTTGTACCGACGATATAAAGATTCGATATATCCTCACTGCGATTATGAGGACGGAAATATGCCGTTTGAATCAGCGACGGCTCCACGCCCCATGCGCTACCTAAGTGGCTATTGCGGTCGCGCTTGAAATCTTCAGGGGTGAAAAGTTCCAACACGTCCAGATTCGCCCGTAAATCCTTCATACCAAAATCTTCTTCGAGGAATTGTAAGACTTTATCGGCATACTTTTGCTTAATCTCCTCCCACTTCAGTCCTGAAGCCAAATTCGCTACGGGAATGAGAACATACATACTTTCGCAGCCTTCGGGAGCCATGTCTGCGTCGGTGCGCGTGGGAACGTGGAGGTACATCGAAAAATCTTCCGGCAGCACTTTTTTGTCAAAAATATCTTTGACAAGTTCTTTGTAGCGTTCCGACAAAATCAAGGTGTGGTGCAGCAGTTCGGGATATTTTTTCTTTGTTCCCATGTACATCAAAAATGCACTCATGGAATAATCCAATTTTTCAACTTTTTTATCTGTCCATTTTTTGCGGTGTTCAGGCTTGATAAGTTTCGTTTGCGTATGTGCAAAATCGGCATTGGAAACAACGGCATCAACAGGATATACTTCACCCTTCGCTTTTATGCCCGTTGCACGACCATTGTTCACAATAATTTCTTCCACAGGGCTTGAAGTTTTGATTTCTCCGCCAAGTTCCAAAAAGAGTTTTTCCAACGCCTGCACAAAGGCATACATTCCCCCTTTGGAGAACCATACGCCGCCATTTTTTTCCAAATAGGGAATCATCAAATAAATCGCCGGAGCGCGAAAGGGGCTTGCTCCGATAAACAACGGATGAAACGAGAACGTGAAGCGAGTACGGAAATCCTTAAAATAACGCTTCACGAAGGTATATGCGGGAAAAAGCGCGTTGAGTTTCAGCGCACGCGGCACAAACCCAAAATACGTTTTCAAGTCCATAAACGGCGTTGTACCTAGCCCATCGGTAATAACGGCATCATAGAGATTTTTTGCATCCGCCATAAAACGGTCATAGTTTGCAGCATCACTTTTGTTAAATTTCGCAAACTCTGCTTTCATGCGTTCAGCGTCACCGGTATAATCAATGAAGGTTTTATCGTGGAAGTAAATGCGGTAAAAGGGGTCAAGATAGTGCATCTCCATGTAATCTTCGAGTTTTTTTCCCGCAGTAGCAAACACTTTCTGAATCACATCGGGCGCTGTTATCAGGGAGGGTCCCATATCGAAGGTGTAGCCTTTTTTCTTGAGTTGGTAGGCATGACCGCCGACACGCTCATTTTTCTCGAAGATGGTAACATCAAATCCCTGCGCCTGCAAACGTACTGCGGCAGAAAGTCCGCCAAAGCCGGAACCAATAATGGCTATTTTTTTACGCATAATGGTAAGTATTCGTGGTGATGGAACGTTTAGCAAACGGCACAAATGCTTGTGTGGTGAAAAATCTGTGCTTCGCTAAACAAGTGTGGTTGTTATTAAGGACGAATATAGCTTATTTTTCCTGTACAATTTGAATCTTTTTTCGTATGTTTTTTCGCGCAAAAACAAAAGCCCGATACTTGGGAAAGTATCGGGCTTTGTCAAAATCGTGTCAACAAAAACTTATTACGGAACAAACGTGTACCAAGCATTCGTACCGTCAGACGTACCGCCGGGCGATTGTGGCGCAGATCCGCCAAACGTATAAAGCGCTTGAGAAATGGTCAGCAATTCGTCAGCCGGTACGGGGAAATGCAATATAGCACCGCGTTGCAACATATCACGGCGACGCATATCCTTAAAGTGAATACCAAAGTCGGTGAGCATAAGTTCCAAATCACGCTCTTTGAAAATTGCCTCTAACACAGACGCTTGGGAAGTACCTGTAGCAATATCAGGCAATCTACCGACGGTTTTGCGGCGGCTGCTATTCAAAATAGAAATTGCCCCGGGCAAGTCATTCGTCATTGCAAGCGCTTCTGCTCTCAGCAATCTTGAAGTTTCAGAGTAAAGGAATGTGCTGGGTCCAATACCGTTAGCGTTATAGAGTGCATCGTAACGGGCAAAACGGTAATGGCTGCGTAACTGCGGACCACGGTCAGCACGGAAAAATGCTAATCCGGTTTCATATTTGAAATACTCTGCCAACCGTGCATCGTCCGAAGTAGCTTGGCGGAAGGAAGTTGCCGACACAGGGAATCGTCTGGGATAGGTCGTATCCATAAGACGGATGATACGATGGTCTGTTCGCCAATACCAATCAAGCCCTGCAATTTCTTGTAGTCCGTTGCGCCAGTTCAATCCGTCAAGAGTGATAACGTAATCTTGTGTCATGAGTTTATCAGCCGGAAGGTATCGAAGTACACGCGCCCAGTCTGTTTGTGCGTTTTCAGCACGGGTACGAGCATTCTGGACCAAGAAATTAGCAGCATATGTCCGAGCAAGTCGCTCTAAAGTAAGGTTTGTTAAACGAGTTGGAGTATTGACAAAATTTGCAGGAAAAGTAAAACTGTTTCTTGAAGCTATATCAATTACAACATCAAAATTTTTCAACGATTCTGTCATTATTTCTCTATACGATGACAAAGGTACTGCCTTGCTGACATCGGTATCAAAATTTACGATGTAGCCTTTATCAAAAGTGTTTGCAATATACCCTTGAGCCATTGCCTTAACCATATAGGCTGCAGCACGAACCATCTGTGTTTCCGAGCCGTTGGGTCCAATTTGGAAGTTATCTTTTTCAATTGCTTTAATCACATCATTTGCACTTGAAATTGCGGCATTCCAACGACGGAACGGCAAGCCGATTTGATCTAAATCAGTAAACGCAACGGTATTATTGAAGGGATTACGCGGTTCAATTTTGAAAATTGCCCACCATGAACGAACATTATTGGTCATGGTAATATAGTCGCCTGTCCACTCCATACTAGTGTTACAATAGTAAGCGTTTTGGTTATTACCGAAAGCACTATACATATTAACAAATGCTCCGGCAGTTACACTTTTCAAATCCTCCGGCGCTGCCAAAACCCGTTTAGTTTCAGGGTTATTGAGGTTTTGTACTTGCAAATCAGCACAGCCTGAGGCTGTGAGTAATGCAATGCACATTAACCATGAAAATATTCTTAGCTTCATAACAATATAAAAATAAAAGGTTAATGAATTCAGTGTGATTTGTTCACAAATTGGGAGTAAATTAAAAACGGACTTGAATTGCGCCGGTGAATGTTCTAAAGACCGGATAGGTGAACTGGTCAACACGGAAGTTCACAGAATTGTTGCTATACGCTACTTCGGGATTATAGCCGGAATAATCTGAGAACATAAACAAGTTACGACCAATAATCGAAAGGCGAACATCTCGAACAAATGACAAACCAATATTTTCAAAGAGGTCGTGGTCAAAACGGTACGAAAGATTGATTTCTCGCACAGCAACGAAATCACCTCGTTCAACAAAGTGGCTTGTGGGATTGTTACCATTATACAAACCTGCTGTATAATAACTTACTCGTTTCCTTCTATCTTCAGCTTTACCGGCTTGATCTAAATCAGCATGACGCTCATTAAAATACAACAACTGACGAGTTGCATTATACACATTACCGCCAAGTTGCGCATCAATGACAAAGTATAAAGACAAATTCTCATATGAGATTGTATTGGTAAAGCCGAAAATAAAATCAGGGTTTGAGTCGCCAATTCTTGTTACTAATGGCTGACCTGTTACAGGGTCAAGGAGTAAAAATGGACGCTCATCAACAGAGCCTTCATTATTGGTCATTGCAGGCACACCAGTGGCAACAGGGCGAAATCTACGAATGACATACCCGTCGGAGTTGATAACAAAATCTTCCGGACGTAAATTCGCAGCACCAGCAAGGTTATTCACAAAACCAGCAGAATTGGTTGTAAGCGCAGAGAGTGAGCGAGCAAACTGGTTACCGAACATAGCACCAAAAGGCTGCCCAGCCTCAATGCGGAACATTGAGTTTGCAATAGCAATGCTGCCAGCCTGACCATCAAGACCATTGGTAGAAAACGGGGGTCTGCCAAGCTCAGCAACAATCGCTCTTGTTTGATACCCTGTCAAATTAAAGTTCCATTTGAACGGACCTTCTTTTATAAGGTCAGCACCAAGAGAGAACTCAATGGTTGTACTACGCATTGTGCCTGAATTTTGGAACTGCTCAGAAAATCCTGCACCACCAAAGAGAGGAACTCGCAAAATTTGGTCACGAGCTTCAGTCTGAGCATAATTGACCTCAAAATTAAACATATCTAAAAACGCGAGATTCATACCAAATTCTAACTCACCAACACGTGTCGGGCGAAGATTGGCATTACCAATAGCGCGTTTTACGGCTACGCCATTGGCAAGCTCAAATGTTTCATACTGAGCGCGGAAGACCGGGCGTTGTCCTGATGTTCCATATGATGCCCGGAGTTTCCACTCTTGAATACCGGGAATTTTTAAATCTTCGTTCAAACGATATGAAAGACTGCCTCGATAAAAGAATTGATACCTCTCATTGATACCAAACAAAGAAGAACCGTCTCGACGGACCAACGCATCAATGATATATTTGTCTTTGTAATCAAATTTAAGGTTGGCAAAGATGTTTTCAGCACGAATATCCTGCTGCTCAGATAGCACAGTCAATGTAGTACGATCTAAATTTTGCAACTGCGGTACTCCATCAATTGCGAAAACGCTACCTCCAACAAAATTACGATCAAAATTATATTGTTCGTACTGATAACGGAGAGTGAAGCCAAAGTTAAAATCATCAAATTGTTTATTGATATACGCTGAACCAGTCGCAACCAAATTGCCTTCGGTGAAGTTATCGTTATTCATGCCACCACCATTATATCCTGACATATTGGTATTATAGGTATTTTTCTGCGTGACAAATTCTCGTACATAGCTCAACCTGTCATACGAAGTTTGTGCTTCAACACGCAACCAATCGGTAATAGCATATGATGCAGAAACATTCCCTAACAAACGATTGCGGTTAATATTGAAGGTTGTCGTTGCCAAACTATACAAAGGATTGATGCCATTATTTCCGCTTGTAATTCGACCCGGAAAAGCGTAAAAATTTGTTCCATCGGGGTTTTTTTGGCGAACATCGAAATCCGGCTCAAGTAGTAATACCCCGTAGAACGGACCGCCTTGCGTACGCTCTGTGGCATCCGGTCCACTTGAACTGCTGTAGAGGAATGATGTAGAAATCTTAAAGCGCTCATTTACTTTTTGATCAACGTTCAACCGTGCGTTCAAGCGCTCAAATGCAGGAATACCCTGCAAAATACCGTTGGACTGCAAGCGCTCAAAGGATGTCAAAAAGTTCGTGTTTTTTTGTGTCGAACCAAGAGAAATATAGTTCGTGTTGAATGGCTGCGAAACGAGCAAATCGCGCTGGTGATTGCGAATCTGTCCGGGAAATGGACTTGCCATCATCTGGTCAGCGCGAAAAACACGGGTAGCAGGGTTTGCTGGATTAGATAAGCGAAAAGCCCCATCTGGGTTTAACTCCCAACGATGGCTTCTATTAACGGGAAATTCCTTTTGGAGGTCGGTTATGCCCCATTCACTCCGAAGAGTGATATCTGTTGCACCTTCATTTTCTGCACCACGCTTGGTAATAATTTGTATAACACCATTACCAGCTTGCGAACCGTATAACGAAGCACCAGCAGCCCCCTTAACAATTTCAATCGAAGCAACGTCGTTCATGTTAATATCGGCAAGCGATGTTCCAGGCGGTGTGAGAATACCGTCAATCACGATAAGCGGGCTGGAGTTCCCTTGGATATTGGTTGCACCACGCAAACGAATGTCGGGTGCTGTACCGGGAATACCGGTGGACTGCACAATCTGAACCCCAGAAGCCTTACCACGCAGAGCATTTGCAGCATCAACCGCAGGCACTTCTTTAAGTGTGGATTCACTGACTTTCGAGATAGCAAAACCAAGTTTTTTTACCTGTGTTCCTTCAGAAACACCCGTTACGACAACTTCGTCCAGCAATTTTGCGTCGGTGGCAATCTTCACATCAATGGAGGACTTGTCACCAATAACAATCTCTTGTGTTTTATAACCAACAGAACGGAAAACGAGAGTGGTACCACCCTCCGGTACAGTAAGGCGGTACTCGCCTTTTGCATTACTGACAGCACCGGCGCGAGTACCTTTCACTGTAACAGTAATACCGGCAACAGGATTTCCTGTCGCATCTTTAATCACACCAGACACAGACTTCTCTTGCGCATTCGCGGCAATCGCAATCAGCATACATGATGCAAAAATGAGGAAGCGTTTGATCATAACAACAATATGAATTTGGGTGAAACATAAAGCAACAGCTTGAACTATTGCATAGGTTTGGCTAATTGGAAAGTAACACAACACGTCTTTACACGGAAGCTACATAAATAAACGAAACATCGAAGCGATGCCTACCGTGTATATATTATTTCTTAAAACTGAAACTTTTTTATGAATAGTTCGTAAGTTGGCACTTTTTTTATGTTTGGCAAAATAAAAATTTATTTTTTGATTCTTTTTTCTTGGAACTTTTCAACGTTTAACTATTCATTGGAAAAATTGATATGGGTGTCTATATGTGCGAAACCATAGTCGTTACCTTCAACCAAGAGATTTTGCAATATATGCAGAATGGCTCAACAATTTTCCATAGAACATAAAGAAAACAATGCCTTTTCCTCAATGTTTTGGGACTAACTAGGCTATATCTGTGATAAATGCTCAACGAAATTTTCTCCGCGTATCTCATAATTTTTCTCTAATTTAGAGGTCTTTGGTAAAAAATGGTTTTCGTTCATTTTTTCTTTGTAGGATTGACCAATGAAATACTTCGCAAATATCCTTGAAATGATTGGCTCTACACCGCTTTTGCGCTTAAATCATGTTACTGACGGCATACAAGCAACTGTGCTTGCAAAAATGGAAAGCCGTAATCCGGGAGGATCCGTTAAAGACCGTATCGGCATTGCAATGGTTGAAGCCGCTGAACGCGAAGGGCGCTTGCAACCCGGTGGCTTGATTATTGAGCCAACAAGCGGGAACACAGGCATTGGTCTTGCTCTGGCTGCAAAAATTAAAGGGTATCGTTGTTTATTTATTATGACCGAAAAAGCCTCCACTGAGCGTGTACGCTATCTTCGTGCTATGGGTGCAGATGTGATGATTGTCCCTTCTGCTGCAAAATCCAGTTCACCCGAATACTACTTCAACACTGCCAAGCGCCTTGCGGAAGAACTCCCCAACGCAATAATGCTCAATCAATACGACAACCCTTCAAACCCAGATGTACACTACCGTACAACCGGTCCCGAAATTTGGAACGATACAGATGGAAAAGTAACCCATTTTATAGCAGGTATGGGAACAGGCGGTACAATTTCCGGCACTGCGAAATATCTGAAAGAAAAAAATCCGAATATCAAAATTATCGCCGCAGACCCCCTTGGCTCTTCGATTAAGTCATTCAAGGACACAGGGCGTTTGGTAGAATCCTTGCCCTATTTAGTCGAAGGTGTTGGTCAAGAGCGAATCCCGGGCAACCTTGCCTTGCCACTTGTGGATGAAGTTCTCAATATCACGGACAAAGAATCTTTTGTCATGGCTCGCCGCCTTGCACGGGAAGAAGGAATTTTTTGCGGAGGCTCGTCGGGCATGAATGTTGTAGCAGCGCTTCGGGTAGCAAAATTACTTCCCAAAGATGCGGTCGTCGTAGCGATTATCTGTGATACAGGGGAACGCTATTTGACAAAACACCATTCGGATGATTGGTTGAAGCAAAATAATATGATTGATGTGGACAGAATGACACTCAAGATGTTATTGGAGGAGAAGCACTCGTCCAAAACACTTCCACCACTTGTTTCCGTCAAAACTTCATCACTCATTAAAGAATGTTTAGATTTGATGAATAAATACGAAATTTCGTCATTGCCCGTCTTAGATGAAGCAGGTAAACCCGCAGGCAGCGTACGCGACAATCGCCTAATGGCAAAAGTGCTGGAAGACCGTAATGCGCTCGATGCTTCGATTTCCGACGTGATGGAAGAATCCATGCCGGTTTTGGATGCACAAACCGATGTCAAAGAAGCTATAGAGCGCCTTCGTCAATCTCCGTCAATTTTGGTGGGCGACTTCGGTCGTATTATAGGGATTGTTTCACGGCATGATGTTTTACGATATGCGTAAATTACTCTCAAAAATTGTTACCAATCGCCTTTTTCTTCACAGTATTATTGTCTCTAGCTTGTTTGTGTGGGCAATAGGAACAAATTCCTGCTCTGCTCAAGCAACAGACGCGGCATTAAACGCACTTTCATCAGATAATGCTATCAATGTCGAGGTAACAACCAATTTCATTGCTTTTCGGCAACGAAGTCCGGCAAAAGCACCGGAAATTGGTTTTATCTTCTATCCGGGCGGTCTGGTGGATGCGCGAGCATACGCTCCGCTTTGCAGAACGATTGCCGAAGCAGGCTTTTTTGTAGTAATTACACCGGTGCCCTTCAATTTGGCTGTTTTCAACCCATTTGTTGGACAGCCAATTATCCAAGAAATGCGCTTTGTACGGACATGGGTAATCGGTGGACACTCGCTTGGTGGGGCTATGGCGGCACGATTTGTGTATGAGGATTCAACCCGTTGCAAAGGGCTTGTTCTTTACGCCTCGTATCCGGATGTTTCAAACGACTTATCAAAACGAAGCATTCGTACGCTCTCTGTTTCTGCGAGTTTAGACGGATTAGCAGCGCCCTCAACTATTGACCGTAACAAACAGTATCTTCCTCCCGTACCACAAACACGCTATGTGGTATTGGAAGGTGGTAATCATGCTCAATTCGGTAATTACGGCAAACAAAACCGCGATAATGATGCGACTATCAGCGCACAGGAACAGCAACGCATTACGGCGGATGAAACTATTCGCTTTCTCAATTCGTTGCAATAGTGAGTATTTTAGTTTCGAGCAAGAAATTTTTACACTACAATCAACAATAGACAAAATTTAGAGATAACTAATTTTTTCTC
This sequence comes from Candidatus Kapaibacterium sp., assembly GCA_025455065.1. Taxonomy (GTDB): domain Bacteria; phylum Bacteroidota; class Ignavibacteria; order Kapaibacteriales; family UBA4661; genus PH2015. The sequence continues at coordinate 12,784 of JALONG010000089.1, forward strand.
AATAGTTTACACCCAAAACCCGATAAACTCAGGCTTGGTAGAGATACAACGAAGATTCGCAATGCCTGCGGCAATATGCCATCGTTGTTGATGGCGTTGTTCT
>JALONG010000124.1 GCA_025455065.1 Candidatus Kapaibacterium sp.
CAACAACGAAAAAATGCCCACACCGCAAAAAATAATGCTTCCAAGTAATGTTCTTGCAGATTTTATTTGGAATTTAACACAGTTCATTCTTGTCTGTGCGAGTATTTGCGCTATTTTCAAAGGAAAATTCTCAAAAGACAACACACAATTATCAACTCAAATTGGGATTACTCTACAACAAATTTTCGCGTCAAGACTCCTCGCTCGACGTAAACACTGCACCAATACACGCCTCGCGGCAATGTGCCGACGTGAAACACCAATTCACCCTTTGAACTGCTTTTCGTCAAAACTTCTTCAGAAAAGAGCATTTGTCCCAATGCGTTGAACACGTGTATTTGAGAGGCTTTGGGGCTGGTTTGTGCGAAACGAATGTACAGTACTTTGCTTGCGGAGTTGTGAGTGATGGTGAAGTTTTCATCGGCATTATAGCCCCAAACACTTGTCGTAGCGCTTTGCAGCGTAGCTTGAAGCACTCTGCCGTTGCTCACCGCAATAACACTCGTGCCGCGAATAGCCATAGACAAAACAGGCTGCCTATTTACGGCACTGCTCGAAACACGACTCCATGTCGCTCCGTTATTGCTTGAAACAAATATCCCTGTGTTTGAACCCAAAAGAATCACCTTATCGTTTCGTGCAATCGTAAAAATCGTATCGCCGTCAAAACCGTTCAATCGCTCACCAGACCACGTTCTTCCGGCATCATGGGAAACGATGATTGCTTTGGTAGCGCGGTTTTGTGCATAAAGCAGGCTGTCGTGTGCTTTGAAAATGTACCAAGGAATTTGGTTTGTAGTGGCGGGTTGTGTTTGTCGCCAGTCGCTTTCATTGCTGCTGGCAAGGAAAATTCCGAGCGATGTTCCGGCAAGTATTCCTACACTTGTCGGAATGAAGGAAACAGCACTCACCGAATTTGCACCAATGCCGCCCATTTTCTGCTGCCATGTTCTGCCGCCGTCGTTGGAAATGCGGATTGCGTCACTGTTTGGTACCAAAGTACCTGCACCCGCGTACAGCGTTTGCCTAAGCAGCCCCAAAGCAGTGTATATCAGCGCTGAGTTACTGCTTCGGCTTTCCCACGCGCTTTGTGTGTTGTCCAAAAACAACATCGGACCGGCGTGTCCATAAACCCCTGAATCTGCAACGGTGTAGGCGAACATTCTGCGGAACATCTTCGGCAAATCGGGGCGCGGTGGCATCGGAACAAGTTCAGGAATGTTTTGACTGACAAGTGTCCATGGGGCTTGAGGGGTAGGCGGAACTTCCCAAATACCGATACTGCGCGTCAAGACAAGCACACGATTCGACGTTGTGATGAGGACGTTTTCAGCATCATTCATCGTTGTCGGCGAGATTGTCTGCCATTCTGAGAGGATTTGTGCCGTGAGAAGTGGTGTTGTAAGTGTTTGCTGCACAAGCAGCATGAACAGGAGAACGAGGAATAATCGTGGTTGCATAGAGGTTGCCTTTCAAAAGAAAGCGGAGGCTAATTTATGTAGCCTCCGCTTCAGAGTTCAGGTTATCGAATAAAGTTTACATTAAGCAGTTTTGTATCAATCCGACCATCATCACCTGTTACGGTGATTTTGACTTTATATGAACCGCTGTTTAGGTCTAAAGATTGCAGAGAATGCTCATAAAAACCTGACAGGCTTTTCGTATTTACTAATACGCCAACCTTTCTAAACAGAGCGTCAAATACTTCGACAAGCACTACAGCATTTTCAGAAATTGAATATGCTACTGAAGCATTATCTGTTGAAACGCTTGGATATACTTTTGCGGTAGTGATTATGGAATTGGATATATCATTGTTTATCGGTGCTTTAGCGAATGTATTACCATTCCACGCTGTATTTAAATTTATTCCCGATTGTGTAACAACACCAGAATTAAAAGGGTCGAGGTGATCTTTCAATCTCGTTCCGTATGTTCCGTCACCTTCCCAAGCAATATCAAAATTTCCATAGAGCTGGCTACGTTCTGTACAGCCTGAGTTAATCCAATTGTCTAAGTGATCAGTTTGCGACTCAACGCCTATAATGAGTTTCTGGTTATTAAATAATGGGGATCCTGAAGAACCTTTAAAGGCTTTACCAATGTTCGTAACAGTGCGTGTATAAGAAATTATCGGATTACCGTTATAAGATACCGTAGCATAGCCTTGGGTTTGTTGCATAACCTTTTTAACATCGCCAAGCGGGTGATGTATTCCAGTTAAAGGTAGAGCAGTATTATTGTAAATTGGGCTTCTGGTCCAGCCGCTCAAATATATATTTGTGGATAACATAGCGGCAGGATAGACATTGAGCCTTAATAAGGCTATATCAGCCAGATGATAACCAGCTAAAAAAGTTGAACCAGAATAGTAATCCGAATTATCCAATGTGTTGCTACCACAAGAAATACGTTCGTACTTAAAGCGATATACGACTGTTTCTGCCGTTGCAATCTCGCCAGAAGATAATTGTCCATCTTGATTATTATCGAAACAATGATAAGCCGTCAAGACCATTGGCGTGACGTTGTAAAGACTATTACCAGCACGATTTACAAGCGCCCCGCTACATAATTCAGTTCCCTGGTTGACATACGTGTACACAACACTTCGACCAACATCGGAGTACCCAGTAAATTGTGGACAACGTATATCTGTATTTGTCATACAAGGCTTATCATCTGTACCACCAGCACCGACGTACCCCTGCGTTTTAATATCATCCGAAATATCTTTGGTTACGATTGCACCATTTTTTATGGAATTATTCTCATTTCGTTTTCCATACTCAATGATATTGATATACCCCAAAGCAATATTACTGATTGATATTTTCCCTTTCCTTCTACTAATGCTCGGTTCAGAGTATTCAAGGACAATAACACTGCCATTAATAGGTGCAGTTGCAAACTTACCACCACCTGCATTATGAATTGATGTAAAAGCACCTAGTATTTCTTGTTCTCGTTCAATCTCATTGTACACAAAAAATTTTCCTCCTTCGGGTATATAAAACCGATCGAAAGTAAAACTCATTGATTGTGCGCCGGGGGAAATTAATTTTAATCGCCAAACCCTCGAACCATCTGACAATTCATCCCAAGTTCCTACATTTTGCAAATTAAATGACACTGTTATAGCTTGAGCAAACCTCATAGCTCTTGGTTTGATACGTCGCCCATTACGTGCGTCTTCAATATCTTTATCGCTCAGTTTCTTATCTTCCTGTATCAGTGAATCTGCGTTTATAGACGGTAAAAATCGACTTTCTATGCTACGAAGAGCCGTTAACTTTCCATTAAAATTGCTATCTAAACCAAAGGGAGTTGTGCGTAAAAAAGGTTGGGCTTGGGTAGTAAACGTCAAGGCAAAGCAACAGCATATACTACAAAGGATTACCCGCGTTACGAATTGATTAGATTGATTATTGTGCATAAATTTAGTACCTAACGGATTTTGCTAGGTTTTCCAGAGGTTTTGAAAGAGTTCTTTGATAGTTTTGGCAAAGACGCTGGGCGAGAGTTTTTTACATTGCT
>JALONG010000090.1 GCA_025455065.1 Candidatus Kapaibacterium sp.
CAGCCAGGTGTGCTGCACAGCACGCTATTCCTTGCTCCCCCCACCTCCACTTTCAGCCACACAGACAGGTTGCAGCATTGGTTGGGTGCCAATGGAGCCTCCATAGCAGGGACTCCGTACCTCAGATTCTGCTCGCTGCCGCAGCGCCGCACCCTTGCACACCACACCACACCCTGGCTGACTCCCGCCCCGCTCCCCTCCGTGAGAAACACGCCATCAACAAGCGAAACACTGGTTATTGATCAGGTTCAGAGTTTGACTCTGACAGCTGCAACTGAATTTCTGGTAAAAAATTTTCTTGATGTGGCGCGTGCTGAAGAGGGGCGTTTACGGATAATGCTCATTCAATTTGACATTGGTGACGTGGTAGAACTCACACTGAAAAACTACGAGCAACAGGCTGCCAAAAAGAATATTCAAATTCATTACGTTAAGCCCATAACGCCTGCAACGGTCTATGCAGATGAATCTTTAACCTTGCAAGTTTTAGACAATCTGATTTCTAATGCTCTCAAATACACGGCTCCGGGTAAAGATGTTGCTGTGGATATTCAGGTAGTGCAGGTGCTTCGACATAATGTAACCCTTTTTAACAATGAAATGAACAATCTGGACGAATCAGCATTTGTTCAATGTGTCCGCGTCAGCGTTACCGACGAAGGTCCTGGTTTGACCGACCAAGACAAAACCAAACTTTTTGGTAAATTTGCACGTCTTTCTGCACAACCAACAGGCGGTGAATCTTCAACCGGTTTGGGATTGGCAATTACCAAGCGGCTGATTGAAACCATGAATGGGCGGATTTGGTGTGAGTCTGAATATGGTTTTGGCTCACGTTTTACCTTTGAGTTACCAAGCGAGGTAGTTTCATAACGTTTATTCTGAAGCCATGCTCCGGTGCAGTTTGTGAGGAATTTCTTTTTTCCGTACACTCCATTTCACGATGAATACCCTTTGCATTTCGGCAGTAATTAATGCCACTGAAAGGACAGTATTGGTGATGCTGCTTTTCGCAATACTATCATTTCCGAATACTCTTTTTGCGCAATCTCCCGAAACACGGTCACTGCCCGCCTTCCCTGTTGTGGAAGAAGTTCGGTTGAAAAACGGGTTCCGTGGGCTGCTTGTTGCAGACAAGAAGCAAGACCGCATCACGCTTCGAGTGCAGTTTGGCTCAGGAACGGCTTTGGATGCTTTTGGCAAAGAGGGCAGCCATGCCCTTGCGGTTCATATCCTCGCCGGACAAGTCCAAATGCGGCTTTCCACACGCACAACCGTTTCTGTCAGCGCCGATGGGAGTGCGATCACGCTGAATTTGCGCACAACCGCTCTCGCTCAAGCGCTTGTGAATATGGCAGAACTCTTGATGAAGCCAAGTATTGAAACGGCAAATCTGAATCTTGTCCGCAATGTGATGGCTTACACCGTCGATTCCGTCATGCTCCCGACCGAGCCGATGGCTAGCGCCGTTGTCTATGGCTTTGAGCATCCTTACTCACGGCTGACCACACCCGAAAGGCTAAAAAAGCTGACGGATGCTGATATTCAATCAGCATTCAAAGCATTGTCCATGCCGAATAACACAACGCTCTATTGTACAGGCAATATCACCAAAAAATCGCTTGCAGCCCTCGTCAATACTGCCTTCGGGAAATGGCAAAGCAGGGAAGCGCCCTATCTGCCGCGCCCACGCGCACTTCCGCAAGAAAATGCTGTTTATGCAATGGAACTTCCCGCAGATGAAGCACCAATGCGCCTCAAGGGCAATACTAAGGGCAATACTGCACGTATCGCGTCGGCATTGGATGCACCGATGCGCAATGACATGGATTACGATGCCTATTGCACAGCAACTTCCATCCTAGAAAAACGCTTACAATCAACATTGCCTGCTGATGCTGGTTGCCGTGCTGCGGTCAGCCGTCATAAATACGGAAATTTTGGTGTGATTGAGCAAAACCTGTCGGCACAAACGCCGCTTTTGGAGCGTATGAATACTGTACGCAAAGCAGTTTCAACGATTATGGAAACCGCTCCAAGCCTTGATGAAATCAAACTGTTTCGTCGGCAAGCATTGGAGCGCTTTACAGACCAACTACGTTCACCGGAGCGGCTTTTGATGGTGCTTGCCGAGGCGGAGACCAACAACATCACGCTCAAAGAACTTCGCGGGTACGCAAAACGGTTGCAGGCGCTTACGCCGGAAGCCGTGCAGACCGCCGCAAAACGATATTTTCAGCCTGAGCGTGGGTTTGTTGTCATTGGCGACAGCGCAACACTTTCTTTGCAGACAACTTCCATGCAGGGGCTGGGGCAAATAACCCGCTATACCCCAGACGGGGAGCCGATACTTGCTTTCGATACAGCAGATATAACGCTTGCGGAACTTCTTACTCGTCACCAAGAAGCACTCGGCGGGACAACAGCCACAGCAAGCGTTTCCACGCTTATCACAACCACACAAACACAACTTTCGGCAATGGCGCAAAAATTTCCGGGAACAATCGTTACGAAGCAAAAACATCCCGGAAAAATTGTGCGGAAATTGGAAATTGCAGCAACACAAATCTTGCAAGAACTCTGGTGCGACGGGCAAAATGCCTTCGACAAAATTGAAATGATGGGGCAAGAACAACCACTCAAACAGCGCGATGCAAAAGAAACCGAAAGTGCTTTGTTCGATGCACAAATTTTTCCCGCACTCACAATGAAATCGTGCGGTTTTCAGGCAGAACTGCTCGGTAAACGTAACGGAAATTATGTCGTCAAAGCTGAAACCACAAATGGCACAAGGAAAACACTTTCCTTTGATGCAACGACGTATTTACTGAGTGCTATCGAAGAATTTCGCCAAACACCGCAAGGAATAATCAAATCGGTGCAGGAATTTCGGGAATACGCCGTTTTTCAAGGTGTTAAACTCCCGACGACGATTGTTCTCAAAACCGGTCCCGGCGTACTTATCGGCAAAAGCACGTACGAAATTAATGTGTTTTTGAATGATGAGGTTTTTCGCGCTCCCAAATAGACTCAACGCAATAGACATTATCAAGGGTAATGATTTAGACCTCCTCTTTGCAGCACAGACAGAGCGCGGCACTCAACTTGTCCGTATCTGCATTGAGCGAGTCCAATATCCTTCAAATGGCTTAATGTCAGAAGTGTACGGAATTACTCCTGTTGCGGTTCATTGCATTTGCAAGAGCATCATCTTAAAAAGTACCTCCTTCTCATTACCATTCACCCCAGCCCAATGTCATTTCGCCCCAAATCTCTTGAATTATCGTGCTAAAAATACGAGATTTGCCACAGATCAATCAACACAGTATCCCATTGGGCAGTCTTCCTCTTCAAGTTTCTTGTCTGTAAAGTACCTTTCAGCCCCTGTTCTACGACGATGCTCTTACTTGAACGTAGAGTTTGTTCGCATCAGCATAATGGGTCCCTGAATGTAGCCACCTACCTGTGCCTTTTCTTTCGTTTGCAACTCTTCCACCTTTTGCGCAAATTTGCTTCTCCAATTTCGGTTCTTTGAATCAACGAATCTTCAGCATTGACGAACTTTTTCGCATTATTGTCCTATGAAATTTGCTTTGAATACCCGCCTACAAGCACTTATTCTTGCCGTTTTCGCTATGATGTTGTACGCACAAACACTGCATTTTGATTATGTCTTGGATGACGGAGAAATGGTCGTGAGGCAGCCGATGGTTTTGCAAGGTGTTCGAGGAATACCGCAGATTCTTAGTTCTGCAACAACGTTTACAGGAGCATTTTCATCGAACTCGCCAGAACAGAGACAAACAAGTGCTCAAACCCTAGGCAAACAGCGTAGCGCCTACCGACCGCTTTCGCTCATAACGTTTGCGATAGAATACCAAATTGCCGAGAATAGTGCCGTTGTGCGCCATGCAACGAATGTTATGATATACGCAGTCGTTGTTGTGATTGTCTTTTTGGTTTTTTGCCACTTCAGTGCAACGATTCATCCGTTGTTGTCGTTTTTTGCCGCACTCATATTTGCCGCCCACCCGCTCCACACCGAAGTTGTTTGCAACATCAAAAGCCGCGATGAACTTTTAGCGTTGCTGTGTGCGGCAAGCGCCCTATGGTTTGCACTGGAATATGCCGAAACACAAACATTCAAGAGCCTTGTGGGTAGTGGAATGTTCTTTTTCTTGAGTTTGCTCGCAAAGGAGAATGCGATAACGATGCTGCCGATAATTCCATTCGGTGTTTGGCTCCAGATGCGTTTTCGGGGCAAAACGGTGGATTGGCAGCGTATTGGCATAATATGTTGTGTTGTTGTGGTTCTTGCGACGGTTTGGCTGGGCATAAGTTTTCGTCTCGCTTCGTGGGGTACGGACGATAGTAATTTTACGTCTATTCTCAACAATCCCTACGCCAAAGCAGCATCAGACGAGATTTTGCCTACCAAACTCAGTGTTTTGGGAGAGTATATCTTGAAGTTGGTGTATCCGCATACAATGTCGTTTGATTACGGTTACCGCGTTATTGAACCGATGTCATGGGGTTGGAAGCCTGCTGCGGCAGTAGTTTTAGTTATGGCGTTAGTAGCACACGGCGTATGGTATATTCGTTCACAAAAGCGCGAGGATGCGCTTCCTGCCTTTTGCCTTTTGTGGATGCTTGTCGCAATGTCTATCGCATCAAACCTCGTGTTGTATTCCGGGTCAGCAATGGCAGATCGTTTTATGTTTTTACCATCCTTGTCGTGGTCTTTGGCGCTTGCTTCGGGTATTATTTGGTTCTTGAAGAAATTTCGTGTGAAGACTTGGGAGCCAGTATTCATCGGACTGTGTGGAAGTATTGTTTGTGTGTACACTGTTCGATCGCTCATACGTATTCCGGCGTGGAATTCCCCATACGACTTAACACAAGCTGCCGTAAATGATACTCCTCGAAGCATTAAGGCTCATGCAGCGATGACGTTGGAAGCCTTTCTCAAAGCAAATACGACAAACGACTCCACCGAAAAAGTTTCCTATTTACACCAAGTGTACAACAGTGCAAGTGCTTTGACTTCGCTTGCACCCGCATACGGTCGAGGATTTTACACATTGGCACTCTACTTTGAACGCTACGCACCGCATGAAGACACGCCTTCTCAAGATTCTGCACGAATGTACTACGTTGAAGCTATTGAGCATGAGCCGGAAAACCGTGAGTATAAACACGATTGGGCAATGTTTCGTGGACATCGTGCAGTAGCTCTTGCCGTAGCAACGGCTTCAAAAGGTGATTCCGCGCAATTTGACTCAGCTTTGGCACATTACCGCGAAGCGCTGACCTACAATGCCTCATCAAATCTGGCTTTAGCAAATATCGGCTCGGTCTTTGCACGCAGACAACGATATGCCGAAGCCCTGCCATATTTGCAAAAAGCCGTTGCGCTTCATCCTTACGACAAGACCATCAATGCACGTTTGGCGCTGTGTTCAGCCCAAGAAGCAATTGAGCGGGGAAATGCAGAGCTTCGTGCAAACCGCTTGGAATCTGCTTTGACTGCATATCAAGAAGCTCTTCGTTTTGGTGCTGTGGGCGATATCGCTTGGCTGAATATCGCGCTTGTCAAAGAGCGGCAAGGCAAACGCAGTGAATTTGTCGCCGCATTGGAAGAAGCATTGCGCATTAATCCTGCGAATCAGTTTGCGAAAAGAATGTTGATGCAGCAGAAATAGCCATATTGCCCTATGCCCTACACAATCCTCACCGGCTTGACTTTCCAGATTTCATCGGCATACTGCATGATTGTGCGGTCGCTGGAAAATTTTCCGCTTCGGGCAGTATTCAAAATTGATTTTCGTGTCCATTCGTCGTGATTGCGCCAGAGCGTGTTTACCCGCTCTTGCGCTTCGATGTACGCGGCAAAATCCGCACAAACCAAGTAACGGTCGCCGTCGCGGAGCAGCGAATCAATTATCGGCTGAAAAATACCGGGTTCGTGCCGCGAGAAATAATTGTCCCGAATCATGTCCAAGACCCGCTTCAAATCGTGGTTGTTGTTGTAATGCTCCCAAGGATTGTAATGCGAACGGAGTGCGGCAACTTCATCGGCAAGCAGTCCGAAAATCACGATGTTCTCATCGCCGACTTCCTCACGAATTTCCACGTTTGCGCCGTCCATCGTGCCAATAGTCAGTGCGCCGTTGAGTTGAAACTTCATATTCCCCGTGCCGCTTGCTTCCAAGCCTGCGGTCGAAATCTGTTCCGACAAATCCGACGCAGGAATAATGCGCTCTGCAAGCGATACTGAGTAATTTTTCAAGAAAAAGACTTTCAAGCGGTCGCCAATATCGGGGTCATGGTTCACCACCGAAGCAATCGAATTGATGAGTTTGATAATGTTTTTCGCCATGTAATATCCGGGCGCAGATTTCGCAGCAAAAAAGACGGTACGCGGCACAAAATCGCCCTTCGGATTATCTTTGATTTTGTTGTAAAGCCAAACGCAATGCAGCGCGTTGAGTAATTGCCGTTTGTATTCGTGCAGACGTTTGACTTGGCTATCAAAGAGAGATTCAGGATTGATGCGGGTTTCGTAGTCGTTTTGGATGTAGATATATTCAATCAAACGCTGCTTTGCAAGGTTTTTCGCAATGCGCCACTCGTCGCAAAATGCTTGGTCGTGTATGAAATCCTCCAAACGGCGCAGTTCTGAAAGGTCTTTTACCCACTTGTCCCCAATACGGCTTGAAATAAGGTCTGCAAGCGGCGTATTGGCTTTTTTGAGCCAGCGCCGTTGCGTGATGCCGTTGGTTTTGTTGTTGAATTTATGGGGGTGCAAGCGGTAAAAATCGTTGAACAGTTCGCTGCATAAAATTTTCGTGTGGAGTTCCGCAACGCCATTCACCGAGTGCGAGCCAACAATCGCTAAGTTCGCCATACGCACATACTTTTGGTCGCCTTCCTGAATAATCGAAACACGTGAAATTATCGGGTCGTTTTCGCTGTAAAAGGTATGCACCATTTTCAAAAAACGATGATTGATTTCATAGATAATCTGCAAATGGCGCGGCAGAAGCTGTTCAAAAAGGCTCACAGACCAGCGTTCAAGGGCTTCCGAAAGAACAGTGTGATTGGTGTAGGCAAAGGTGTTCGTGGTAATATGCCAAGCGTCATCCCACGTCAAACCTTCTTCATCCAGCAAAATCCGCATAAGTTCGGGGATAGCGATAGATGGGTGCGTGTCATTGAGTTGGATAGCCACTTTGTTCGGAAAAGCGCTGAAATTTTTATGCAATTTTTTGTAGGCACCAATAATGTCGTGCAGGCTCGCCGCAACAAAGAAATACTGCTGCTTGAGGCGTAAAACCTTGCCTGCGGCGGTGTTGTCATTCGGATACAAGACTTTGGAAATTGTTTCAGTAGCACTTTTGCCTTCCACAGCGCCTAAATAATCACCGGAATCAAATGCCTTAAAATCAAAATCTTGCGTGGCTGTTGCTTGCCAAAGGCGGAGGCTGTTCACGGTGTTGTTGTCATAGCCCGGAATCGGCACGTCGTATGCCACAGCAAGCACATCTTCGGTGTCCACCCACGAAAACCGCAGATGCCCTCTGTCGTCGGTGTAGTTGGTAACACGTCCGCCAAATTTCACACGGTAAGTCAAATCCTCCCGCAGCACTTCCCACGGAGAGCCGTAACGAAGCCAGTTGTCGGGGTATTCGACTTGGTTGCCGTTTTCGATTTCCTGCTTGAAAATGCCAAATTCATAGCGAATGCCGTAACCAAATGCCGGCAGTTCGAGCGTCGCCATCGAATCCAGAAAACAAGCCGCCAAGCGCCCCAGACCACCATTGCCCAAGCCCATATCATGCTCAATATCGCGGATTTCGTCGAGGTCATACCCAAGCGACTTCATAATTGTTTTACATTCATCGCGGAAGTTCATATTAGTCAAAGCATTACCCAGCAAACGCCCCATAAGAAATTCCAGTGAGAGATAATACACCTTCTTCACATCGCGCTTGTCGTATTCGCGCTGTGTGCGAATCCACGAGCGAATCATACGGTCGCGCACCGAGAGTGCAAGCGCTTTGTAAGCATCTTGCGGTGTAACGGTCTCGCGGTCGCGCACAAGACGGAACTCCAAATTTTCCGCAAATTGATTCTGAAGCGAGTAAGAATCAGGGTCTTCGCTATCGGTGAAAAACAGCGATGTGGGTTTGGGAGCAAGTTGCTGTTCGTCAGAAGTTTGCTCTTCGTTTTTTGGGGTGCGTTTTGCCATGACTATTTTTCCGAAAAAGGCGTGAACAAGAGATAAAACCTTGTAGGTCAGTCTGCCGAAAATACGCAAAGGGCATCAATAAGCAAGCAGAAAATGCAGAATTGTTGTTTGCCTGAAAAATGCTAGATTTGTGGGAAACTCGTTCTCACAATCCACGAAACACCATGCCCGCAACACTTCCCATAGAACTCTATCAGCAAATTACCGATAAGCACGGTCAGGAAATTGCCGTGAGTATCGCTAATATCTACGCCGGAACTGTCGCCGCCATCGAAGCGAGAGGCGATGAACTTGCACAAAAAAAGAAATTGGAACTGCGCGAGGATTTACTCAAAGAACTCGCATCAAAAGCAGAACTCATGCAGGTCAAAACGGAACTGCAAGGAGCCGTGACTGCCACCCGCGAAGAATTACGTGGTGAAATCAAGGCGCTCCGCGAGGAAATGCGCGGCGAGTTCAAGGCAGTGCGTACTGAAATTGACCTCAAAATCGAACGCCTCGACCGCAAATTCAGTATTCTTCTGACGATGATTCTTTTTGCCATTATCATCACCAATCAGAACTCTCTCACCTTCATTTTGAAGGTGTTTGGTATTCTTAAATAACAACGTTGTTTCACTCATTTTTTACAGAAAGAGCCATGACCGACACCACTGTACAAAGCGCTCCACAACAGGGTTTTGCGCCGGAAACCTTTGAATACAAAGCCGAGATGAAGCAGCTTCTTCATCTCATCGTTCACTCCCTTTATACGCATCCTGAAGTCTTTGTTCGTGAACTTATTTCCAATGCTTCCGATGCTCTCAATAAAGCGCGGTTTCGAGGCTTAACCGACAATACCATGTTGGATAACGGCGCTCCGCTCGAAATACGCATCACACTGGACAGAGACACAAAAACGTTTACTATCGAAGACACCGGAATCGGTATGACCAAAGAAGATTTGGTCGGTAAACTCGGCACGGTTGCAAGTTCGGGAACGCTAGATTTTATCAAATCGCTCAAAGAACAAGGCACGGCGATTGACGGCAATATGATTGGGCAATTCGGCGTGGGATTTTACGCAGTGTTTATGGTTGCCGACGAGGTAACGGTCGAAACACGCCATGCAAACGCTGATTCTGTCGGGCTTCGGTGGAAATCCGACGGGCAGGGCAGTTTCACGATTGAAGAAATTGACAAGCCCACACGCGGCACACGCATTAGCTTTCACTTGAAAGATTCCGCAATAGAATTTAGCGAGGAATACCGCTTAAAATCTATCATTCAGAAGTATTCCAATTTTGTGGATTTCCCGATTTTGATTGGCAAAAATGGTGCAGAAGCGGAGAAAGCCAATACGATTCGCGCTTTGTGGCAAGCCCCGAAAGACAGCATCAGTGCTGACGAGGCAAATGAGTTTTACAAATTTCTCACGCACGATTTCCAAGACCCGCTTGGTTACGTCCATCTGAGCATTGAAGGCTCGGTGAATTTCAAAGCGCTGGTGTTTGTTCCCGAAACCCCACCAATGCGCCCTTTCACCACCGACAACGACAAATCCTTGCACCTTTACACGAACAAAGTGCTTATCGAAGAAAACTGCAAGCACCTTTTGCCCGATTATCTCCGTTTTGCGCGGGGTGTGGTGGATACAGATGATTTGCCTCTGAACGTCTCGCGGGAAATCACGCAGTCCAGCCCACAGATGGCGAAAATCAACAAAGTGCTGACAAGCAAGATTTTAAGCCTCTTGCAAGACTGGGCGAATACCGATGCAGAGAAATACACCAAGTTTTATGCGGCTTTTGGGCAGCAGTTCAAAATCGGCATCAATTCTGACTTTGCCAACAGAGACCAGATTGTCCAACTGCTCCGCTTCGACACGACGCAAACGGAAAAAGGCTCGCTGACATCGCTCAAAGACTACACAAGCCGCATGAAAACTGAGCAGAAGGAGATTTATTTCCTCACGGGCGAACATCGCGAAACGATGCTCAATAACCCAAATTTGGAGTATTTCCAAAAGCACGGCTTGGAAGTGCTGCTGCTCACCGACCCCGTTGATATTATCGTTGTGCCGTCTATTCCTGAGTTTGAGGGCAAAAAACTTGTTTCCATTGACAAAGCCGACGTGAGCGTCAGTGAGACGGAAGAAACAAAAGAGCCTTCAACGCTTGATTCTGCCTTGCTTGCGCTCTTCAAAGACGTGCTGGGCGAAAAAATTGAGGATGTTTTGCCTTCTAAACGCCTTGTGGATTCAGCCGTTACGCTCGTTGTGGGCAAAGAGGGCTTGGATGCTCAAATGGAGCGGATGATGAAGATGCTCGACAAAGATTTCAAAGGTGGGCGAAAGGTGTTGGAAGTAAATATGGAACACCCGCTCATCAAGAATTTATCACGCTTGCAGCTTGCCGATGCGGGAAGCCCGCTTTTGCGGCAGTACATCTTGCATCTCTACGAAGGTGCGCTGCTGATTGAAACGAATCTCGCTTCTCCGGCACTGTTTGTGCGGCGCATGACCGAGATAATGACTGACGCGACGAAGTAACTCGTTGCGAAAATTTTTTCCACGAATTGCACGAATTGACACGAATAGGACTTTCGCAGAAGTGCATTTTTTAGGGCAAGGGGTCAAGACCCCTTGTTGTTAAGTCTTTATTTAACAAGGGGTTTTGACCCCTTGCCCATCAAATTTGCGAAAGCCCTAACGAATATCACTCAATTTTCAGAAACGAAGATTGATTCGTGAGGATTCGTGCGATTCGTGGACAATTATCCTTGAAAGACCGATAGACCCTTTATGAAAACAAAAACCATTTACGCTTGCCAAAACTGCGGTTTCACCGCGCCGCGCTGGTCAGGAAAATGCCCCTCGTGCGGTGAATGGAACACAATGACGGAAGAAACGCAGGTGAAAGAATCCGCCGCAACCTCGCGGCGCGTGCTGCCGGAAAACCGCACCACGACTCGCCAAAAGCCTGTGTTGCTGGATGAGATTGTACAAAATAATGAAGAGCGCATAATGACGGGCATCGTAGAGCTTGACCGCGTATTGGGTGGAGGAATTATGCGGGGTTCAATTACGCTTGTGGGTGGTGACCCGGGCATTGGGAAATCAACGCTGATGCTGCAAATGTGCGCTCGTCTTTCAGGTGAGCAGCCTCTGTATGTAACGGGCGAGGAATCGCTTCAGCAAATCAAATCCCGTGCAAGCCGCTTGGGGCTTGATTTTACGGGCTTGCGCGTTTTGGCGGAAACAAATGCGGAGGAAATTGTCGAAGCAATGCGTTCACCCGAAGCAGGCGTGATTATTGCCGATTCTATCCAAACGATGTTCCGCCCTGCGATTGAATCTGCCCCCGGAAGCGTTGCGCAGGTGCGCGAATCGGCAGCGCTGCTAATGCAAGCCGCAAAAACGCTGCACAAACCCGTGTTTTTGGTGGGACACGTTACGAAAGAAGGCACGATTGCCGGTCCGAAGGTGCTTGAACACATTGTTGATACGGTCTTGCAGTTCGAGGGAGAGCGTATTTACTCATACCGAATTTTGCGAGCCGCGAAAAATCGTTATGGTTCGACCAACGAAATCGGCGTGTTTGAGATGAGCGAAGACGGCTTGCGCGAGGTCTCGAATCCGTCGGAGGTCTTCCTTTCGCAGCGCAATGCGGGCGAGTCGGGAACGGCTGTGGTAGCGGCTATGGAGGGTTCGCGCCCGCTCTTGGTCGAAGTGCAGGCACTTGTAACACCGACGAGCTACAACGTACCGCAGCGCAGCGCCACAGGGCTTGATTACAGGCGTTTGCAGATGATTTTGGCGGTGTTGGAAAAACGGCTTGGTTTGGCGCTTGGCAAACATGATGTGTTTGTGAATATCGCCGGAGGGCTGCGTTTGGACGACCCCGCCGTAGATTTGGGCGTAGCGGCTGCTATTGTCAGTTCCTTCCGCGATGTGGCGATTCAGGCAGAAACGGTGTTGATTGGCGAAATTGGCTTGACGGGCGAGGTTCGGGCGGTTGTTTCGATTGAACAGCGCGTGAACGAGGCGCAAAAGCTGGGCTTCACAACCATTCTTCTTCCCGAAGCAAATATGAAGCGCTTTAATAAAGGTTCAACCACCCATCTCAAACCCGCAGAGCGCATATTGCAAGCGCTTTTGAGTGTGGTGGGAGAGTAGATTTCTATGAGCATTATGAAAACACTTGCAGAATTTCAATCAGTTCTCGCAGTCATTTGGAATGTAATACCAAATTGAGTTGATAATTGTGCATAAAAACAGGCTTCGGTGGCACAGACATTCTTGTCTGTGCGAGTATTGGCGGTGCTTTTGGAGTAATACCAATTTGAGTTGACAATTATGCATAAATTCTTTGTATATTGGATTGAATAGAACAATGTTTGTAACCTGTTGCTCAACATCATGCGCCG
>JALONG010000042.1 GCA_025455065.1 Candidatus Kapaibacterium sp.
AGTAGAGGGCATCAGCAATGACATTATACGCTCTCTTGTTAGTCCTGATTGGGTTATGGAGATTGTTAATGCACAATTATTAACTTAAATTGGTATAAATCGCATCACATACACCAAAAGAATTGTATCAACCCACAAAGGCGAACATTTGTTCGCCTTTTTTTGTATTTTTCATCCAATTTCAACGCCGCCACACCGCAGAACTTTCCCCCTACAACAGATGAAACCTATCCTAACACCTGCACAAATGCGCCTTGCAGACGATTATGCCATGCAAACGCTCGGTATTCCCGCACCGATTCTCATGGAAAATGCCGCCCGTGCTGCGTTTGACATTTCACGCTGTTTGCTGAAAAAATTTATGGCGCACCATCGCCGAAAACGTCCGCAAATACTGGTGTTGTGCGGTTCGGGCAATAATGGCGGAGACGGATTTGTGCTGGCAAGGCATTGGTCGCATGAAGCCGATGTACACGTGATTTGGTGCGGTGCGGAAGAAAAAATGAGCGAGGAAACACGCGGCAATTTGACACTCCTGAAAACCCACACCATTCCCACAACGCACTGCAACACCGCAGAAATCCTTAATTCTGAAGCCATTCAGCACCTTTTCCGCGAAGCAGATTGCATCGTGGATGCACTCATCGGCAATGGTGGAAACGAGCATTTACGCGGCATTGTGCCGGAAATTCTTCGCACTGTCCGCAAAACCCACCATTCCGGGCGCTTGGCGATTGCGATTGACATTCCAAGCGGATTGAACGCCGAGACGGGGAAAGCTCATACGGACTGCTTCCGCGCCGATGCAACCGTCAGCATGGCAACGCTCAAAACGGGCTTGCTGCTGAACGATGCACCGGATTTCACGGGCGAGTGTTTCACGGTGCCAATCGGCATTCCGTTAGCATTTTTAGAAAAGCAAGCAACAGTGCGGGTTATAGAGCGGAGCGATATTCCGACGTTTTTTTTACCACGCCCCAGACGTTCCACAAAATATGATTTCGGCGCAGTGGCAGTGATTGGCGGCACGGCAGCAATGCCCGGCGCTCCAGCACTTGCCGCTAATGCGTGTATTGGTGCGGGTGCGGGGCTTGTACGCTTGTATGCCCCGTGTATTCACCCGTCGCTCAAACCTGAAGTGATGGCACAAACGCTTCCTTCCGACGAAAGCGGCATCATTACTCGCTCCGCGCTGCCATTTTTAGAAGAAGCAATCGAAAAACATTCTGTTATTATCATTGGTCCCGGCTTGGGGAACAGCCCTTACACTCTTGATTTCATACGCGAAATGATCCGTCATATTCCGCCAGAAAAGCCCGTTGTTATTGATGCCGACGGGCTTCGTGCTGTGCGTACCGTAGATGACACGGGAAAAGATTCCTTCGTGCCGTTGCACACAAACACCGTACTTACGCCGCACAGAGGAGAGTTTGCGCATCTCACGGGATGTGATTACGGCACCATCCCCGAAACCGCACAAACCCTCGCTCCTGAATGGGCGGCAAAAATCGGCTGCACTATTCTTCTCAAAAATGTTCCGACAATCATCACCGACGGACGGCAATCGTTCTGGAACACAAGCGGCAATGCGGGTATGGCGACGGCGGGAAGCGGTGACGTGCTTGCGGGGATGATTGGAGCATTTCTCGCCCAACGGTTGGCGCACGGGTGGGAGTTTTTGGAAACCGTTGCACTTGCGGCGTATTGTCATGGCGCAGCCGGAGATGCCGCAGCCGCCTTGTCAGGGCAGCAAAGCGTAACGGCAAGCAGCATTATTGCTTGCTTTGGAGAGGTTTTGGCGCAAAAAGAGATGTAATCTTGCCCGTTTTCGTGTAGAGGATGTTCATTTTATGGACACCGAGAGTTTTTGTAGGCGGCTTTTTCGTGATAGAGAACACAGACGAAGCACAGATTGACGAGATTGAACAAATTGACGAGATTGCGCAGATTGCTGTCCCAAACGTTCCGTACCTAACGCATTGTTGAAAACTTAGAGATACTGAGCCAGAGAGGACATCCAGGTTCACTTCCAAGTTCGCTAAGGAATGATAGTTTGTTTGAGACTCTTGTACGCTCTCTGTGAACTCTGTGGAAGAAAAACCGCTAGGAACTAACAATTGATGACGAAAACTCTAATGTTGAATTAAGAATCGTGCAGCTATGCTAACGCGGTAACAAGAATGAACTCTGCGACAACAAGAATGTATAAGTCGCGGTATTATTTCCACCCTTTTTCTTGATGCAAGCGGCGGAATGGTTTTGATAAAAGCGCGTGGATGCGTATTTTACGAGCGCATTGGCATAATGCTGCCCGAGTTTGTCTGCACGGTAGCCTTAAAACCAAGATTTGAAGCCGTTTTGTATTCATTTTATTTTTTGGTCAAATGCGATATTCTTTCTTCAGGGGTTGTCAATACCTTCTTATTTGTCTGGCAGTGTCGTTTATGCTACTCTGCTTGCCTTCCACCGTCGTTTTTTCGCAATTTTCCACTCAGACAACAACCGTCGTTGAGCGGCAAAATCTCTCGTTTCGGGAAATTCTCACCATGATTACGCTTGCGCAAGGTGATTTAGTTTTGCGGAATTGCACGATTCGTAGTGATTCCCTTCTGGCAGACCCCGTGCGGGAAGCGGAATGGCGGGAAAACCTTTTGAAAGCCAGCAACAGAGACGGGCGAATTTTTGTGGATTCTAAATTGCAGTTGGATTCTTGCAAGATTGCCCCGATGAAAATTACGGGTTTTCACTTTGAGAAGGGTATCTCGTTTAACGGCTGCGTGATTGATGAATACTTGGGTTTTCAGAAGTGCGTGATTACAAGTTTGGGCATTTCCAAAACGACAATTACAACGAAAGTGGAAGTAGAAGGATTGGTAAATTTCGAGTTAGACCGTTGCACAGTTGGCGGATGCGTCTTTGCCTCGAATGATATTAACAGCGTCAATTACGAGCGAACGCACTTTACGGGGCAAAATTTCTCGCAAGTATTTGCACCATTTTCACAACCTTTGAACCAATTTTCTCTGACCAAATGCACGGTGGATAGTGCGGCGACATTTCAGGTTGGCGGCTATATTCGTTCTTGCATTTTGAGCGAAGATACAACCTACGGAGCGCTGAATATCAGCCCTGTGGTGCTGAATTTAATGACGATCGAGCGTTGTGCTTTTAACGGTGCAATTTTGTACGATGCCTTCAATACGCCGGAACGCGCTACAACGCTGCGTTGGGAGCAGTTTTCGGGGTACAAAATTACCGTCCGCGACACGGTTACGGGCAAGAATGTTGAGGAGCTGGACGATTACGAAATGCTACTCAAAACGTACAGCTTTTTCTACAACATTTACGGCAAAAATTGGCAGGATGAATCGAAAAATGATTGTTACGTGGAGATGAAAACCGTTCAAACGCGCTGGCTTGGGATTAGTTACAAGCGCAATCCCACGTTCACGAATTGGATGGTTTGGCAACTGAACATTTTCCTCGAAACCTTCTGCAAATACGGTACAGAGCCGGTGATGGCGATTCAGTATTCGCTCTGGATTTTATTCTTTTTTGCGGCGCTGTATTTTATTTTCCCCAGCCAACCCGAAGCCGTGAACGGAGTGCGCTTCACACATACGTTCTACGACCTTGCGACGCACAAAGAAGAGCGTATTCGCCAAGTGTTGCGCATCGGCAAAGAAATGGATGCTTTGCGCAACTCTCATAACAAAGCGCCTGTCTTGGTGCGGCTTATTGGCACTCCGTTTTATTACGGGCATATTGTGACCTACCAGTTGCGTTTGTGGAACATTCGCCAAAGTGAATTTGTCCAAATCCTGCAAAAACGCTGGGAAGAAGCCGACGAGCGGAAGCATAACAAAATCGGTATTATTCTGAGTGCAAGTGGCTATTTTGGCGCATTGTTGCTGGTTGCGGCGGCTATTCGCGGTATCAATGCGGCTGCGCTGAGTTTGAATGCGTTTGTTACGTTGGGCTATGGAGAGATTCAAGCACGAGGTTTGGCAAGGTATTTAGCGGTTTTGGAAGGTGCGCTGGGGTGGTTCTTGCTCTCCATTTTCAGCGTCAGTTTGATTAGTCAAATTTTGCAGTAATTGTTTACCCATTTAGCCCTTCGACGCAGATTATCATGATTCAACTGATTGCGCAGATTTTAAGCAGTTTTCGGATTCCTATCTATACTAGATATGGTTCATAATTACCTGTTGCAGCCACCGTAGAGACAAGGCATGCCTTGTCTCTACACGAAAGAATTAGGCAATTTTCATCCTTTATCAGTATATATGAACAATCATGAAAATCTGTTGAATCATGAAAATCTGTGTCAAAAATTTACGACCTAAGCAGCTATAATTGTTTTTCATTTCGCATGGCAAAAAACACATCACAGCAACACCGCGAACAACCCACGCCACCGGATTACAAAAATCGTCCCATAAAAAACGTGGCGCAAAACCGCAAAGCACGGCATGATTACTTCATTACCGACACAATAGAAGCAGGAATTATGCTGCAAGGAACGGAAGTAAAATCGCTCCGTGCGGGAAAATGTAATTTGCAAGACAGCTACGCAATGTTCGAGGGCAAAAAAGACGCAAACCCCGAACTCTTCGCGCTTGGCATCCACATCAGTCATTACGAACAAGGCAATATCAACAATCACCAACCCGTCCGTCCGCGTAAACTCTTGCTGAAACGCAATCAACTACAAAAGCTCTATTCACGAGTGCAGGAAAAAGGTGCGACGCTTGTACCGCTTGCTATCTACTTTTCCGGTCCCTACGCAAAAGTCGAACTTGGCATTGCCAAAGGCAAAGCGAAATATGACAAACGCGAATCTATCAAACAGCGCGATGTGGAGCGGTCTATGAGGCGCGGAGACGATTAAAGGCAACGACTAAAGTAATATGCAGAATACTCCGCAGTGATTACCAACAAAATTTTATCAGGCTTGTAGCAGATACCATGAATATTAATTGGCACGACATCGTTTTAACCTACGGTTTGTGGGGATTAGGCGGAGCCTCGTTTGTCTCGGCAACGCTTATTCCGCTCAGTTCGGAAGCAATTATGCTCGCAGGCATTGCAGCCGGATTGCCGATTGCGCCTGCTTTTGTGGTGTGCGCTGTGGCAAACTGTTTTGCCTGTGTGTGCAACTACGGCTTAGGCGTTGCCTTGCGTCCGGCAATGCTCTCGCGTCTGGAAACGAGCAAAAGCGGTCAAAGAGCGCTGCGGTGGATGGAGCGTTGGGGCGTGTGGAGTTTGTTCGCTTCGTGGCTGCCGTTTGTGGGCGACCCTTTGACGGTTGTCGCAGGAACGGTGAGAGTTCGTGTGGTGTGGTTTATCGGGATTGTCTTTGCGATGCGCATTTTGCGGTATGGTGCAGTGCTGTATGGTGCGTGGATAGCGCATATTGTCTAATGCCGCCGAAGGCTTATATTTTCTCAGGTGTTGATAGTTTTCCCACCCTTTTTCCCAATTCCCAAACACAATGGCACAACCAGCATGGTACAAGCGTTATGAGGAATACCGTGATGAGGCGCTCAGGTACACAAAGGCGATTGGGAATGTACAACAAGGCACTCTCCAAGACAAGGAAATATGCGCCTTTGCAGAACGTTCATCGGTGCGACTGATTTTTGAGAGCAATACTATCGAAAAAGCCGGAACAAAAACTGAAGGCGAAACACAAGCAATTATTCGGCGGTATGCAACACGATTTCCTGATGATGCAGATTTTACGGGCATTGCAGAGTATTTTCGTACACAACTATCGCAGCCGCCAAGCATTGGCTTCCAAGGGCGCATTCGCACGGAACAAGAAGTATTGCAACACAAAGCCGCGTTGAATTTTGTATCTACTATTGCTGCGCGTCGGAAAACACCATTTTTGAATGAAGAACAGATATTTGCTCTGCATCGCCTCATCGGAACAGGCTTGATGCCCGATAATGCCGAAGTGGAAGCCGGAATGTATCGCATTCATAATGTAGAAATTGTAGGTTCCGATGTCTTATTTCCTTCGGCAGCACTCGTTCCGTCAGCAATGCAGCGTTTTTTTGCCGATGCAAACAACCGTGTCAGCGAAGTGTTATCAGGCTTAGAGACGGACATCGTGATGGTTGCTGCGGAAATATCATTTCGTTTTGTTCGTATTCATCCCTTTCCTGATTTTAACGGCAGAATGTCGCGTTTGCTGCTTGCAATGACACTTCGTGCCTTTGGTGTACCTTTCAACCTAGCATTACGAGGAAGCGTAGCAAAATATCGCAATCGCTATTTCTATTCGCTAAAACGCGCCAATCACGGCGACCTCAAACCTTACGCCACACTCATAGCCATGTGCCTTGTCGAATCCTTCCGCGAGATTGACGAAAACTTGCGCCTCGCAGGGCAAAAAACATTATTGGACTAAAAACGAAAAACCAACAACGAAAAACCAAAAAACCAACACCTGATGAAACCAAGCCTCCAAAGCCGTTTGATGGTTCTCGCCATGCGCATTAGCAGAGTTAAATATTTCTGTCGCTCACTTGCGAAATTAAAAGAGCGCCCGATTGCAATAAAACCTGCAAAGCCGCCTCAGAGCATTGTTCGGCGGTATAATGTTTCCATGAAGCGCAATAACGCACCGAATGGAATGAACGTTTGGACACTTTCGCCGAAAACTGCCGCAATGCCGAGGAAGGCTGTATTATTCTTGCATGGCGGGGCATATGTCGCACAGTTTCTTGGGGCGCATTGGCTCTTCATTTCCAAGATTATCACCGCCACCGACCGCGCCGTCATTGCTCCTGATTATCCGCTTGCGCCGAAGGCTACAGTGAAAGACGTTTTTGCTCAAATGTTGCCGTTGTATCGTGAAATGATAGAAGAGTATGGCGCGGAGAATGTAGCGGTGATGGGCGATTCAGCCGGAGGTGGCATGGCGCTTGCTTTGGCACAAATGGCACGCGAGGAAGGTTTGCCGCAGCCGGAGCGTTTGATTCTGCTCTCGCCGTGGCTAGATGTGAGCATGAGCAATCCCGAACTTCCCATGCTCGACAAACGCGACCCAATTTTGGATATTCAAGGGCTGAAAGCCGCAGGGGAAATGTACGCGGGAGACCTTTCTACGCGGGATTGGCGTGTAAGCCCAATGTTTGGTGATTGTCGCAATCTTGCACCAATGAGCCTGTTTATCGGTTCACGGGATATGTTTGTGGCGGATTGCCGCGAATTTCATGCAAAACTTCGTACTGCAAATATTCCACTTGACTACCACGAAGCCGCAGAAATGCTGCATGATTGGATGATTATGCCTACGCCGGAAGCGGGGGAAGTTGTGGCGAAAATAGCGCGAGCGTTGGCGTAACATTTTCATTTTCCTGAACTTCAATCATCATCTTCAAAGCGACAATGCAGCCTATCACATTTCAAACAATTCGCTGGGAAGAGATTACACCAACAAAACACCCGGGAACAAGCGGTGAAGCGCTGTGGCACACGCTCCAATTTGATGGCTTGCGTGTACGCTTTGTCGAATACTCGGCGGGGTACCTCGCCGATCACTGGTGCCGGAAAGGGCATATTGTTCACTGTTTGACGGGTATTTTGGTCAGTGAAATGGAGGACGGATCGGAATACGTGCTTGAGGCGGGAATGACGTACATTGTGTCCGATGAAATGAGTTCGCATCGTTCACGCTGCACGGAAAAGGTACAGTTACTGATTATTGACGGGGATTTTTTACAACGGGGAATACTCCAACAGTGAGCATTTTTTGAGCGGATTACTTCTCTGCGATGCCTAGCTTCTTTTTTTACCAATTATCACGAAGTTTTTGTGGGAAAAAACATCGTGAAAGGCGCATTTTTGCTGAATCTTTTGTATATTCGCTTGCTTTATTCTTGCCTATTACATTCCGAAAAATTCTTCAATTAACCATTTTGTTTCACGGTGTAACAAACCTTACTCTATGAGCCAACCAACCTCCCCTCACCGCACCCGCACAAATCTCGAAGTAGTCGGCAACTCGCACAAATACTTCAGTTCAGTGATTGTTCTTGCTATTGCCCTTTTTTCTATGGGCATGATGAGTAACGATACTTGCAACGATACTCAAGCAACTTCAACGATGCCTTCTCTCCGCGCCGATAATACGGCGGAAGTTCCCTATCCTGAAGGGTATCGCCAGTGGGTACGGGTAAAAACCGCTATTATCGGTCCGCAAAGCAAAGCATTTAAGCGGTTTGGCGGCATTCATCATATTTACGCTAATGCCAAAGCAATGGAGGGCTACAAAACAGGGCAATTTGCCGATGGTGCAATTCTCGTTTTTGATTTGCTTGAAACACTTGAACAGCAAGGAGTTACCGAAGAGGGTCCACGCAGGTTTGTGGATGTGATGGTAAAGGATGCAAAACGTTTTGCTGACACAGGTGGCTGGGGGTTTGAAGAATTTAACGGCAATAGCACAACGGAGCGCAATATCAAAAACCTCGCTTCGACCGAATGTTTCCAATGCCATAAAAAGCAGGAACAAGCGGGGTTTGTCTTTACTAAATATCAACATTGATTTGACTGAGAATATCATGAAAAAGAAACATCCCACACACAGCGTCGTTGATTTATTCTGCGGTATTGGCGGATTAACACACGGTTTCTGTCAAGAAGGATTTCATGTTGCCGCAGGTATTGATATTGACGAAAGCTGTCGTTACGGATATGAAGAGAATAATCAAGCACGGTTTATTGCGAAAAGTGTTGAGGATGTTTCGGGCGAAGAATTGTTGGGACTGTATCCGAAAGGTAGCGTCCGCATCCTCGTTGGTTGTGCGCCGTGCCAGCCTTTTTCCATGTACACCCAGAACCGCACAAGCGACAAAAAGTGGAAACTCTTACAATCGTTTGCACGACTTGTCGAAGAAACCGCGCCTACGATTGTTTCTATGGAAAATGTGCCAATGCTGGTTCAGCATAAAAAATATCCGATATTTCAAGAGTTTGTTGCCGCCTTGAACGCCAGTCATTACCACGTTTCGTATCAACTCGTCTATTGTCCTGATTACGGCATTCCGCAGCAACGGACACGCTTGGTGTTGTTGGCTTCAAAACTTGCTCCGCTTCATCTTTTGCCGCCAACGCACACGCCGGAAGAGTATGCAACTGTGCGTACAACGATTGCGCATTTGCCGTCAATCCAAGACGGAGAGCGTCACACGGGCGATACGCTTCATTGGACAAGTTCGCTTTCTGCGCTTAACAAACAGCGTATTCGCGCTTCCAAGCCGGGTGGAACGTGGAAGGATTGGGATGAGAATTTGATAGTGGATTGCCACAAAAAAGACACAGGAAAAAACTACGGCAGCGTCTATGGGCGCATGGAATGGGACAAACCCGCACCAACCATGACTACACAGTTTTATGGCTACGGCAACGGACGCTTTGGTCATCCTGAACAAGACCGCGCTATTTCACCCCGTGAAGCGGCATTATTCCAGACGTTTCCCGAACATTACCAATTTATGCCGCCAAATGGACAAATGCCTTTGCGTGTTTTGGGGCAGCATATTGGGAATGCTGTTCCGGTGCGGTTGGGGCGTGTGATAGCGCGGAGTATTAACGAGCATTTACAAGAATATTTGTGAGGAGAATGGAAATGGCTATCAATCAAAACGGACATAATATTATTCCCCCGGAGCAAGTTGAAAAAGCCGAAGAACAGCTTAGAACCTTGCAGAGGCAGTATGATTATGATACGAAAGATTATCCCTTGCGGTATATTATGCAACTTTTTGAGGAAGATGAGCTTTTTGTTCCTGAATATCAACGTGAGCTAAAATGGAGCGAAAAGTTTCGAGTTTCATTTATTGAATCTTTATTGTTAGGCATTCCAATAGCTCCCTTATTAATTGCTCAACTTGACGATGGGCGACTAGAAATTATAGACGGAACGCAACGTACACGAACATTGCTGGAGTTTTTTAAGAATCGTCTCTGCTTGTCTGAACTAGAAAAACTGACGGAATTTGCAGGTTTCTATTTCAAGGATTTCTCTTTGTCACGCCAAAGAAAATTTGCCGAGGAGACATTACGAGTGCAAGTGATTTATGATGAAACAGACGAAAGTATTCGGTCGGACATTTTTAATCGCGTTAATACGCAATCTTTACCTCTGACCTCAAATGAAAGGCGCAGAGGGGCTTTCCCTGGACCGTTTACAGATTTTGTTGTTCTTTCAGCTAGTGATGAACGATTTACAGCACTATGCCCTGTTTCAGAAAAGCGCGGTAAAGACGAGCATCAAGAATTATGCTTGAGATTTTTCGCATATTCTGAAAACTATACGGATTTTGAGCATGACGTTGCACCATTTTTAGATGAATATGTGCAGCAAGAGAATCAACAGTTTGACGAGCAAAATCAAGCAAAAAAATCGCAGAATTTTGAAAAAATGATTGTATTTGTTAATCAATATTTTCCTCATGGTTTTGCAAAGTCTGCCAAATCAAAGGCAACACCAAGAGTGAGATTTGAAGCTATTTCCGTTGGTTCTCATTTGGCACTTCAAGAAAATTCGGAAACTATTCCGCAATACATGGACTGGCTGGAATCCGATGAGTTTATTGAGTTCACAACTTCAGATGCAAGCAATAATCAAGGAAAATTAAAACGCCGTGTTGAATTTGTCAGAGATTGTTTACTAAACCGCATTACAAAAGATGACCTCAATTACACACGCATTTCGCAACGACTTTAATCAACGAGTTCACGAAGTAAACGTGTACTTTGAGTTCCTGTCTCACTTGAAAATCAAGGCTGTCCTTGAGTATGAAACCTCGCTTGGGCAGCAACGAACCAATGTTCAAGGTGAACTTGTGCCTATACTGAAAGCAAATGGATTTCTCCTGCTCTACAACCTCGTAGAATCCTCATGCCGCGAGGCTTTTCGTGCGATTTATGATACGGTCAATAGCGAGCAGATGCACTTTGAAAATGCCGCAGAAACCATACAAAAACTCTGGATTAAGCAGATTATTGGCGGTAAAACAAAGCCCGAAAACACATTGCTGACGGCAAGCGCAATGATTGATTTCATTCTCACACAGCAAATTATTGAGTTCGATGAAAAATATGTCAAAAGGCAGCTTTTACAAGGCTTCCGAGGCAACATTGATGCCAAAGGAATACGAGGTCTTGCTGCGGAATATGGTTTTAGCTCTACATTGCCAACGGGCAGAGAGCAACTTGGTGATAATTTGTTGGAAATCAAAGACCGCCGACAGGATTTAGCGCACGGGCTCAAGACTTTTTCTGAATGTGGGCGCAAATTCACTGAGGATGAAATGATGACATACAAGACGAATATTGTCGAGTATTTGGACGCAATCCTCACTAACATCGAAACATTCCTCAACCAAAAACACTACAAGAAAACTACTCTAACTCCCTAACTCAATTCATTTTTTCACCTCTAAACCTTGTTTGGATTTATGAGCCAACCAACCTCCCCCTACCGCATTGACGCTTCGCTCCAAGCCGGCGGCAAGTCGCATAAATACTTCGATTTGAAGGCATTGGACGCGAAAAATGGCGGCAAAGTTGCGAAACTGCCGTTTTCGATTCGCATTCTGCTCGAAAACGCTATTCGTAATTTTGACGACCTTGCGACCAACAACTCCCACATCGAAACCATTCTCAACTGGCAGCCAAAACCGCCCGAAGAGGAAATTCCGTATATGCCCGCACGGGTGCTGATGCAAGATTTTACGGGCGTTCCAGCTGTTGTGGATATTGCCTCGATTCGCGCTGAATACGCCCGCAAAGGCGGTAATCCCGACGACGTGAACCCGCTTATTCCCGTGGATTTGGTCATTGACCACTCCGTGATGGTAGATTACTACGGCACACCCGACGCGCTCAACCAAAACGTGGAAGTCGAGTACGAGCGCAATATGGAGCGGTATCAGTTCCTGAAATGGGCGCAAAAAGGCTTCCGTAATTTCTCCGTTGTGCCGCCGGGCATGGGCATTTGCCACCAGGTAAACCTCGAATACCTCGCACACGGCGTAATTGCTCGTGATGGCTATGCTTTCCCCGACACGCTCGTCGGTACGGACTCGCATACGCCGATGGTGAACGGTATCGGCGTGATTGGCTGGGGCGTTGGGGGCATTGAGGCAGAAGCCGCCTTGCTTGGTCAGCCGTCGTTTTTCCTCATTCCCGAAGTGATTGGTCTGCGCCTCACGGGCAAGCCGCCGCTTGGCACCACCGCTACCGACCTTGTTCTCACCATTACGCGCCTTCTCCGCGATTACGGAGTGGTGAATAAGTTTGTGGAAGTGTTTGGTCCCGGATTAGACAACCTCTCCGTAACTGACCGCGCAACGATTAGCAATATGTCGCCGGAATTTGGCTGCACCGTAACCTACTTCCCGATTGACACGCGGACGCTGGAATACCTTACCAAATCCGGTCGCTCGGCTGACCAAGTAGATTTGGTTGAAAAATATGCAAAAGCAAATTTGCTCTGGCGCGAAAACGAAGACCAAATCGTTTATACGCACGTGCTGGAACTCGACATGAGTACCGTAGAGCCGACGGTTGCCGGTCCGAAGCGCCCGCAGGACAAAGTTCTCATGCGCAATTTGAAAAGCACTGTTGCTTCCACGATGGACAAAACCTTCTCACGCAAATACGTTGAGCCGAAAGACCGCAAAGTCGGTGAATTGAACGGACACGTGCGCTCACTTCAAGTAGAAGGCGAAAATTTCACGCTTGAGGACGGCTCGGTCGTGATTGCCGCTATCACAAGCTGCACCAACACGTCCAACCCCGACGTAATGATTGGTGCGGGTTTGGTGGCACAAAAGGCAGTTGCGCTGGGATTAGAAGTGAAACCTTGGGTGAAAACAAGTCTCGCGCCCGGCTCGAAGGTGGTTACGGAATATCTGAAACGCGCCAATGTGCTTGGCGACCTCGAAAAACTGCGCTTCCACGTAACGGGCTACGGCTGCACCACGTGTATCGGCAATTCCGGTCCGCTCAACGCGCCGATTGCTGCGACGATTGACAAAGGTGATTTGGCGGTAGCGTCGGCTCTTTCGGGCAATCGGAATTTCGAGGCGCGTGTTCACAACCAAGTCAAAATGAACTTCCTCATGTCGCCGATGCTGGTAGTGGCATTCGCGCTTGCAGGGCGCATAGATATTGACATGGAGACCGAACCGCTTGGCACGGGCAAAGACGGTAAGCCCGTTTTCCTCAAAGATATTTGGCCATCAAACGACGAAATTCATGCAGCCGTGAGCGCAGCGCTCAAAACCGAAGACTTCAAAACGCAGTACGGAAGCGCGTTTGCAGGCGGCAAAGAGTGGCAAGACCTCGTTGCGCCGACGGGCAAAGTGTTCGATTGGCAAGAAAGTTCGACTTACATCAAAGAATCGCCCTTTTTCAAAGACCTGCCTGAAAAACCGACCGACCCGAAAGACATCACTGGCGCACGGGTGCTGCTCGCGCTGGGCGACATGATTACCACCGACCACATCTCGCCCGCAGGCGGCTTCAAAGAAGGCACACCGGCTGGGAAGTATTTGGTTGGGCGCGGCGTGAAAAAGGAAGATTTCAATTCCTACGGCGCACGGCGCGGACACGATGAGGTGATGATTCGCGGCACATTTGCTAACGTCCGCATCAAAAATGCACTGGCGGACAAAGAAGGCGGCTTCACGACGTATTTGCCGGAGAACGAAGCAACGACGGTCTATGAAGCATCGGTGAAGTACAAAGCGGCAAAAATCCCCGTGATAATTTTAGCAGGCAAAGAGTACGGAAGCGGCTCCTCACGCGATTGGGCGGCAAAAGGTACGTTTTTGCTGGGTGTGCGGGCGGTTATTGCCGAAAGCTACGAGCGTATCCACCGCTCGAATTTGGTGGGCATGGGCGTTCTGCCGATGCAGTACAAACCCGGGCAAACGGCGGCTTCGCTGGGGCTAACGGGACGCGAGACGTTTGATATTCAGGGCATCTCGAAAGGCTTAGTGCCACTCGAAGAACTGACCATCAAAGCCACGCGCGAAGACGGCACGAGTTTCACCTTCACGGTAGATTCCCGCATTGACAACAAAATCGAAGTGGAATACTACAAGCATGGTGGGATTTTGCAGTATGTGTTGCGTCAGTTTTTGGCAAGGAAGAATGGGTAAATGATTTGCTTGCGGCTCTCCACCTTGCCTTGGCGGGGTGGAGAGTTTCATTAATTTTCATTAATTCTAAATCTTACTTGATTTGTATTGTAGCTATTATGAAAAATCATCTTGTAAACCTCCTTCTGGAAGCATATAAACTGTCGGAGTTGGAAAGAAAACTTGCTGCGATGGGCATAGATGCGTCTCACGCATTTGGATCTTTTGATATAGCGGAAATTGTATTTGATATTATTGGATTTCCAGAAGATAATACATTGGAGTATTCGTGGAAGCCAATAGCTGGTATTGATGATGGAGAAAAAGAATACAGAATTGTAAATGGTCAAAAAGTTGAACTCCGTGATGAAGATGAAAATCTATTTGCTAGAGACTGGTTAAATGACAAGCTGTTTGAAGTTTTTACAGATGAAAACAATCGCAAAATCACCATAAACGAAGATGGTTATTTCTTAAATGATATTGATTTAGAAAAGGTCAAAGCAAATCTGAGTGAGTTTGTTGATTGGCTCTATAATGAGTTGGAAGAATGGAAAAATGAAAAAAAATAATGACAAGAGGCTGGGCTAAATTTTCAAACATATTTTCTTGAATCAAATGGCATATCATACAGTCAATAACACATATATCATCAGTTATGATCTGTCGCAAGGAGGTGATTATGATGCTATATTTAATGCCATCAAATCATACAAAACTTGGGCGCATATTACACAATCTACCTGGGCTATCGCAACGGATAAGAGTATAACAGATGTACGCGATCATCTGAAAAGTTTGATGTCTGCTGGTAGTAGGATTTTTGTTGTAAAATCCGCTTCATTAGCTGCCTGGGATAATGTAATATGTTCAAATGAATGGCTGAAAAAAAATCTATAATGCTAGAATTATATGACAGAGTTAATTAACACACCCATAGAAGCTGAAATTCAAGATGGTCATTCAGTTGAACGCCATATATCGGCTCAAGAAAATTCTTCTGGTGAAATTCATCCTCAAATAAAAAGAGCTAGGGTAGATTCTCTCATTATTTATGATGTTACTGAAGGAGAGCTTGAAACTATCGAAAGAGGGTCACCAAGTTCTTTATATCTAAATATATCAATAGCTTTGTTATCTATTGCTATTTCTTTTTTGATTACCCTCTTAACGTTTGACTTCAAGGATAAAATTTACTTATTCATTGTTTTTGTTCTTGTAACTATTGTTGGAATTTGCTTAGGAGTAATTCTCTTTATTGTTTGGTGGCGTACAAAAAATGACGTAGACATAGTTTTGAAGAAAATAAAAGAAAGAGCAAATCAATAAAAATAAAATAACTCTGCACCAGAAAATCAGCACCATGCAAACACTCCACATCCGCATCAGCGACCGCGACGCAAAGGCGTACAATCTCAGCACCGAGAAGGAAATATCCTTTCCTGAATTGGTAGAGAGCATTAGCCGCGTCTATGCCAAGCAAGCACTTCTCGAATGTAACGCCATTGCAGAAAAGAACGGGCTTTCAGCGATGAGCCTTGACGACATCAATGCGGAAATTCGGGCTGTTCGCCATGCAAAAAATCATTCTTGACACCAACGTTATTGTTTCGGCACTTATTTCACATTCTGCTCCAACGCAGATTGTCTATGAATGTGTGTTGGAGCAAGCCCTCATGCTGTGCCTGTCGGATGCAATTCTGGAAGAATACGTCGAGGTATTGGCACGGGGAAAATTTAGCAAAGTGCAAGGATTCAGGCATAATGCTGACGTGGTACTGTCGAAAATACGCGATTTGGCACAGTTCTACAAACCACAGATTGCCGTTGAACTTCTCAGTGATGCGGATGACAACAAATTTTTAGAATTAGCATTGGCAAGTTCAGCTGATTTCCTCATTACAGGCAATACGCAAGACTTCACGATAACAGAATTTGAATACACCAGAATTGTTACGCCGCGAGAGTATTGGGATTTGTACCGTCCATAAACAGTAATTGATTGGAAGCCCTACTACTGGTTGTGGTGCGGCTTATATTTTTCAGCTATTTTCTCACATTTACCGATGGGCAAAATTATTTCCGAACAAAGCATAGAACGTCGTGCATATTGGGTGAAAGAAATCCAAAAACTCAGTGGTAATTTTGCTGATGATTATGAGCGATTAGAGCAGGAATTGGAGCAAGAAATTACAGCGCAAGGCGTTCCCGCTCTCATAGACCACTTGCGGCTTTGCGGCAATATTCCTGAAAACTACGGACATGATACAAGCGAAGAAAAACTGTACTCAAAATATACGGATGCGTTGCTGTCGTTATCATTCAAAATGCTGGGGCTGAAAAGTTTGGTATTGAAGGAACGTGCTGATGCTGCCGATGTAGAAGCCTTTGCAGAAGATTACAGTTTTGTTGCCGATGCAAAAGCATTCCGTTTGAGCAGAACCGCTAAAAATCAAAAAGACTTCAAAGTTCAAGCTATTGACGGCTGGAAACGAGGTAAACCGTTTGCTATGGTGGTCTGTCCAATCTATCAGCTTCCCAACACGTCAAGCCAGATTTACCAGCAAGCAACAACGCGAAATGTCTGCATCTTTACGTACTCGCATCTGGCATTGTTGCTGACCTATTCGCAACACGCTGGAAGCGCGAAAGCTCAACGGCTTTTGCAGCAAATTTTCCAAACGATTCCCGCAATGAATCCTTCAAAAAATGCCGTTGATTACTGGCTGGCAATCAACAAGGCAATACTTTCTTTCTCAAAAAAACTTCCGTCTTTGTGGAAAGCCGAGAAAGAAGCAACAACGGAATCTGTTGCTATCGGGAAGGAAGAGGCATTGATATTTTTAGCTCAAGAACGTGAAAAAATCATGCGTTTGAGCCACCAAGAAGCACTCAAAGAATTGCTCAAGGTTCATAAAATTGACAGTAGAATGAGAACTATTTCGTCTGTTACCGACAACGGCTTATTTTCTATACAGTAAAGCAAACAATGGGTACAAATCAGCACATCAATCAAATCATTGAAGGTAATTGCATCGAAATAATGCAGCAATTCGACGATGACAGTATTGACTTAACGGTAACATCGCCGCCATACGATGATTTACGAAATTACAAGGGCTACGTGTTCCCATTTGAGGAAATTGCACAGGCATTGTATCGTGTTACCAAGCCGGGCGGTGTTGTCGTCTGGGTTGTTGCTGATGCTACGATTGAGGCAACGGAGACAGGAACGAGTTTCAAGCAGGCTTTGTACTTCAAAGAAATCGGTTTCAATCTGCATGACACAATGATTTTCCGCAAAAAAAACCCGATTCCGCAGATTTATCGCAAACGTTATAACAATGAGTTTGAATATATGTTTGTGTTCAGCAAAGGAGTGGTGAAAACGCATAATTCAATCATGGTAGATTGTCTGCACGCTGGATTAGAGCTGAATGGCACAACGTATAAGAATTATTCCAAGAATGAACAAACACGCGAAAAGTTGGCAAAACCCGTTAAAAACAAAAAAATCAAGGGCAATATTTGGGAATACGTCGTTGGCAAAAAGCAAGAAGACCAAGAGGCAAAGGGGCATCCAGCACCTTTCCCCTGTGAACTTGTCCGCGACCACATTATTTCGTGGACAAATCCGGGTGATATTGTGCTTGACCCAATGAGTGGAAGCGGAACAACACCGCGAGTCGCATATGAATTGGAGCGAAATTATATTGGAATTGACATAAGCCATGAGTACTGCGAGTTAGCGAGGCAGAGAGTCAAGAGCATTGAAAAGCAGCCGACCTTGCAATTTATAGAGCCTGAGTTGTTATGAAATGTAGATTCCCGCATTGACAGCAATTGCGAAGTGGAATACTACAAGCATAGTGGGATTTTGCAGTATGCGCTCACGTCAGTTTTTGGCGCGGAAGAATGCTTAGGTTTTAATTGACTGTAAACCGCGCTACTGATTGTAGTACGACTTTATTCTACAAAATTATTTTTCAAAAACCATGACCATCCCTGAGCCCCAGACCATCCCTGACGCGCACGGCAACCCCGCCTTTCATGCAGCTTCCCGCCGAAGAGTGGGCTGCGTTTGTGCGTGGGGGTACAGCGTATGAGTACGGTGTTGTGTTATGTGTAATCACTTGAAAGCCTCACTGCTGCTTGTGCAACGGCTTTGATTTCCAAATTTTTATCACACTATTATGCCTCTCACCGACTTTTTCATTTACTTGGATAGCGCACTCGAAGAGCGGGTGCGGGTTCGCTTGACCACTAGAGAAGGGTAAACTGGCGGATTTGGTCTATCAATACGAAAGTTTGATTGGTGGTGAATGGCATCCCATTGTTCGGTATGATGTGGCACACGGATTTTTTCACCGAGACGTTTTATTTCCGAATGGAACTCAAGAAAAGACACCTCTTGACTTTCCAACGCTTGAAATGGCGGCGATATTTGCTGAACAAGATTTGAAAGACAAATGGGAATTTTACAAAGAACGCTATCTGAGTAAACTTACATAAGGAAACACCATGCACACCTCCAAAACCAACGCTGAAGCGGTTCGCCACGATATTGGCTTAACCTTCGATTTCATCCGCGCTTGCATCCACAACCCCGCGCTCTTGGAGCAAGTAGAGCAGTTCGCCGACGGCACAGAACTGGTCTTCGTCGAAAAAGACCAACCCTTCCCAACGCCCAAAGAAGGAGCGAAGCAGCAGTTTATCAAGGTTTCGCACTCATTTGAGGTGATAGAAATGGAAACTACATAGCTGTTGGCTTGGGAAGAATGGGTACGTTTTAATTGACTGGAAGCCGCACTGCTGCTTGCGGTGCGGCTTTATTCTACAAAATTATTTTTCAAAAACCATGACCATTCCCGAACCCCAGAGCATCCCTGACGCGCACGGCAACCCCGCCTTTTTGCAACTATTACTTGCATTTTGTTATCTAATTCGATAACTTTTCAGATGATACGAGAACTCATTTTCTACGAACATTATTTCTTTAATTTTTACGACGCGCAGCCGAAAAAAGTCCAAGAGAAAATTGACTATGTGCTTGATTTGATTTGATTTGATTGCGAATGTGGAAAGAGTTCCAGAGAAATTTCTGAAGCATCTGGAAGACACCGACGGGCTGTATGAAATTCGTGTCAAAGTCGGCTCTGATATTTTTAGATTTTTTTGCTTTTTTGATGCTGGAAAACTTGTCGTGGTGTTACAAGGCTTCCAAAAGAAGTCCCCAAAAACACCAACGAACCAACTCGTGAAAGCAGAACGATTAAAACGTCAATATTTTGAGGAGAAAAATCAATGAGTAAGACCACCACACTTGAACAGCACTTCGCCAAACGGTACGGTGAAATCGGCACAGCACAGCGCGATGAGTTTGAAAAAAACTCCAAAGCCTTTGCCATTGGTGAACTGATTAAAGAAGCAAGGAAACAAGCCAATATGACGCAGAGCGAGCTTGCTGAAAAAGCAGGCACAAAGAAAACCTACATCTCGCGTATCGAAAATGGGCAAAGCGATATTCAACTCACAACGCTCTTTCGTATCATCGAAACAGGCTTGGGAAAACAGCTGACGCTGAGTATCAAATAGGTGAAACTGAAGTCAAACAAGATATCTTGATTCCACAGCATTTCATCGCTGAATTATGACCATCCCTGAACCCCAGACCATCCCTGACGCGCACGGCAACCCCGCCTTTCATGCAGCTTCCCGCGCCAAAGAGTGGGCGGCGTTTGTGCGTGGGGGTACAGCGTATAAGTACGCTCTTGCGTTTCGAGAGCGGATTAACCGATGCCTTCCGCGAAGTACGGCGTATGCAGAGTGGGAAAGAGTTTGGTACAGCGCTCCGCGAATTTTTGCAGGAATTTGACGAAGCATGAGCATTCGCATCATTGCTACGGACAATTTTAAGCGAGAAGCAAATAAGCAAGAATACACGGGGCGTACAGACGCTTAAAGAATGTTCCTCCACCCCCTTTTCTACACACTTATTTTTCTATGACAACCAAGACCAAACCCGCATTACTCCTGATTGACATTCAACAAGGATTTTACGATACAGACTATTGGGGACCGCGCAATAATCCCGATGCAGAAGCAAATGCAGCACGAATGCTTAATGTTTGGAGAAGCCATCATTTACCTGTGTTCCACATTCAGCACTGCTCCACTACTCCTGAATCACCGCTTGCCGAAGGAAAAATTGGCAATGAGTTTCAAGAAATTGTCAAACCCCAAAACCATGAGCCTGTTCTCAAAAAAAATGTCAATAGCGCTTTTATTGGAACGGATTTACAAGCACAACTCGACAAGGAAAACATCAAAACGCTGGTCATTGTCGGCTTGACAACCGACCACTGCGTTTCGACGACAACGCGCATGGCAGGGAATCTTGGGTACGAAGTTTTTCTCCTTTCCGACGCTACTGCGACGTTTGATAAAGTGGGTTTTGACGGACAACGTTACGCGGCTGCTCTTATCCACGAAACGGCATTAGCCAGCCTCCATGATGAGTTTGCGACGGTTCTCAGCACGGAAGAGTTTCTGAAACACTTTCCGTAACTATTAAAATCGGCGTGGCAAAATTCCAACCTCAATAAGTTCCTTTTTTCGCACCATTTTTTTACTACCATGACCAAATTCCTCCTTCCCGCATTGTTTGTGATTTTCACGGTTTCTGCACAGGCACAAACACACGATTCCACCGCTATCAAAGCCGTTATCCAAGACTTTTTCGAGGTCTTTTCCGAATTTGATGCGAAATACATGGAGCGTACCGTAACGCAAGGTTTTGAACTCTACGATGTCGGTTTGGTCTGGAATGCCGATAGCGTTAGGGCGTACATCACCAAAAACACGAAGCCCTTTAAGCGAGAAAACAAGCTGGATTTTCTCAAGTTCAACGTGCGCGGAACTGGAAATGGCGCTGTTGCTTGGGTGAGCTATTGGAACACGGGAATTTTTCACCGCCCTGACGGAAAAAAACAGGATATTCGCTGGTTGGAAAGTGCTATTGTGGAAAAAGTGAATGGCGCTTGGAAAATTGCACAACTCCATTCCACCAGAGTTTTTGACAAGTAAAAGTTTTTGACAAGTAAATTCATCAAACCCAAGCACCAATGCACAGTATCGAAACGCAACACTTCCCCACACCGTTTGGCGAACTACTTCTCGGCACATTTCAAGGCAAACTTTGTCTTTGCGACTGGCGATACAGAGCCATGCGCAGCGCCATTGATAAGCGCATCCAAAAAGGCTTGAACGCTGAATACCGTGAGCAGGATAACGAAATGTTGGCGGAAACTCGCAAACAACTTGGCGAGTATTGGTCAGGCGCACGGCTTGATTTTACGCTGCCGCTTGCATTTGTGGGAACGGAGTTTCAGCAACGTGTTTGGCGGGAATTGCAAAACGTCGGTTACGGCGAAACTTCGACGTATTTAGCACTTTCGGAAAAACTCGGCAACAAAGACGCAATCAGGGCTGTCGCCTCGGCGAATGGCGCAAATGCTATTTCGATTATCGTCCCCTGCCACCGTATTATCGGCTCTGACGGCTCGCTCGTGGGCTATGCAGGAGGGCTTCCGGCAAAAAAGAAACTCCTCACACTGGAAAACCCGCATTTTGCCAGACAGTTTGCCGAACAAGCGGCGTTAGAATTTTAAGGAAAAGCGCAGATTTTTGGGTAAAGCACTCATGTACAAGGGTTTAACGCACCTTTGAAGAAAAATACCCTGAATGCCTGATGAGCACTTGGCTTCAGGGTTTTGCCGCGCAAAGGGCAATTTCATAAAAAATGCCCTCCAGCCAAGATTCCATCGGCAGTAGAGGGCAGTCAAAGTGTTTTTAGCGAAAAAAAATTAGTGCTGACCGCGAAATTCCTCATAAATTCTGAGGCAATACTCTTTGTAAGGGCTTTTCGGGAGGCGTTCAATCACGCTCATCCACTCCTCAGGCGCAAGAAAACGCTGTTGCAAAGCGATTTCCTCCAAACACGCAATTTTGTAGCCTTGTCGCTCTTCAATCGTGTGAATAAACATACTCGCCTCCAAAAGGCTCTTCGGTGTTCCCGTGTCCAACCACGCCAAGCCGCGCCCCATGACTTCAACCTGCAAACGATTTTGGCGTAAATACGTGTTGTTTACGTCGGTGATTTCCAGTTCTCCCCGTGCGCTCGGCTCAAGATTTGCGGCAATCTCGCACACGTCCGATGAATACACGTACAAGCCCGGCACAGCGTAATTCGACTTTGGTTTTTTCGGTTTTTCTTCGATACTCAAAACACGTTTGTCCGCGCCAAATTCTACC
Source organism: Candidatus Kapaibacterium sp. (assembly GCA_025455065.1). Lineage (GTDB taxonomy): Bacteria > Bacteroidota > Ignavibacteria > Kapaibacteriales > UBA4661 > PH2015. The sequence goes on from JALONG010000042.1 coordinate 22,482, forward strand.
ACGCCGTAGCGTTCAGGGTCATTAACAGGATAGCCGAAAATAGTGCCGCCCGTATTGGTTTCAAGCGCTTGACGAAGGAAATTGAGTTTGCCGTAAAAAAGATTATCGCCTAAAATGAGGCATACTTGGTCATTCCCGATAAACTCCCGCCCGTAGATAAATGCCTGTGCAATGCCCTTCGGCTCAGGCTGCACGATGTATTGGATGTTGATGCCCCACTGCGCACCGTTGCCCAAAAGCCGCTCAAAATTCGGCGTGTCAATCGGTGTGGAAATAATCAACACGTCCCGAATCCCAGCCAGCATCAGCGTTGCAAGCGGGTAATAAATCATCGGTTTGTCGTAAATCGGCTGAAGTTGTTTACTGAAGAGCGATGTGAGCGGGTAAAGGCGTGTGCCACTGCCGCCTGCAAGGATGATGCCTTTGTTGCGAGTGTTCATGCGGTTTGGAAAGGAAAAAGCTGTCGGACTTGTGAGAAATGGTAAGAGGTCAGGTCTTTCGAGGATGATTGTCCACGAATCGCACGAATCGCACGAATACTCACGAATCAAGGCAATCATAACGTTTTTTTATTCAGCACAACATCAGATTTTCAAGCAAGATTCGTGTCAATTCGTGTGATTCGTGGATGAATTTTGTGGTCCTGACCAGATACGAAAATTTTATTCGAGCGCAAAAATACAATGCTTTGGAGAGACGGAAAAGTATAATTGTTCACGAGACTGAGAAACTTTCCCGTTATACCAAAACAAAAGCCCTTCTGTTGGGCAACTATGCCAACAAAAGGGCTTCAAATGAGGATTTTGGGCGGGTGCTTCTACTTTTTCACCGAATCGCGTTTTGCGTTCATTTTCGAGAGAACTTCGGTTAATTGTTTTTGAAATTTGGACTCAAAAACAAGAAAATCCGCGTATTGTTTGTCATTCAGCACTTCGCGGCAAGAGCGCAAAAACTCGTTGTTTGCGTCTTGAAGGTGCTTGTGTTTGTCGAGCATCACTTGGGAAAGTTGCTTGATTTTATCGCTATTGCCGGAACTTTTGGCTTTTTCGAGTTCGTTAGTCGCGTCTTCAAGCGCTTTGCGGGCTTCTTCGACTTTTTTCTGTTCGGCGTTGTAGCGGACGAAGAATTTTTCCGCCGTCGCATCGTCCAAATTCAGCGCTTCGATAAGTTTCAATTTTTTGAGCTGTTCGATTTGCTTTTTCGCCTTGCCGCCGTCTTGTTTGGGTGGTGTGGGCGCGGCGTTTGCCGAAAAAATACTGAAAGCCGTCATGCCGAAAAGACAAACCAGCGCTGAGAACGCTGAACGGCAACAAAGTCGGGCAAAAGTCATACGGTCTCCGAGAAATGAAAAGGGAATTGGGCAGTCGTTACAAATTCGTGAGTTTCGGGAATTGTTGGTGATTTACATTTCCGTTATGGCAGCAGCAATCGTCGCAGCATCTTCATCGCTAATATTGTCCAAAATAGCGGAATTATCAAAATAATCTTGAAACGCCGAGCGGTTCGCCGCAATAGCGCGTAAGGTTTCCTTGTCGAGCATTCGGCGGGCGACCATTGCTGCGGTTTTGTCGTCGTCGGCAGCATTCGGCGCAGCGACAAGATTATCGCCAAAAGCGTTATTTTCCAATGCTGAAGCATCAATTTCGAGATTTGCCAAGCGTTCAATATCTGCCGGTGTCAAAATTGCACTTTCGTTGTTGCGACCGGACGAAAACGTCATCCAATCTGCTTGAAATGCTTGCGGAATGGAAATGACCGCTAAAATCACGCACATTGCCAGCGCGGGAACAAAAAATTTCATCAACCGAAACCAATGCGCACGGCGCTCCAAATCATGCTGTATCCGCTCTTGCACGTGGACACTAAGATTTTTCAAACGCTGCGATTGTGCGCGGTCTAATGCTTCAAATTCTGCACTCACGCCGTCAAAACTTTCTTGAATAAGGCGGAGTTCGTTGGCAAGGTCGGGATACGACGGCAAAGCGGCTTCAAACCGTGCTTTCTCGTCTGCCGATGCCAATGTGCCGAAAGCATAATCGGGCAAGAGTGCCTCGACTTCTGCGCGAGCAAGCACCGGAGCGCTTTCGGGGGATGGTACAAATTCGGTATTCATGGTGATAGTCCAAAAATTTCGCTAAATATATTCTTCAAACCCAACAACCAAACACTAAAAACCAACAACTAAAAACCAACAACTAAAAACCAACAACTAAAATCCAGCAACTAAAAACTACTTCTTCTCTGCTTTCAGCAATTCAGCAAGTTTTTTCGCCGCTTGGAAGTAATTTGCTTTTAAGCCGCCGACGCTTGTGCCGGAAATTTTCGAGATTTCTTCGTACGAAAGTTCGTCGAAATAGCGCATAATGAAGGTTTGGCGCTGCTTTTCGGGTAACTGCTCCAACATAGATTCAAAGCGGGCTTTGAAATCATTATTTTCCGTTGCTTGTGCAGGTGTAATGCCGTGGTCGGGTTCAATTTCTTCAACAACGTCCAAGCCGACAAACTGGCGCACTTTCTCTTTGCGCTTCATGCCGGAACAAACGTTCATCGTGATACGGTAGAGCCACGTCGTAACCGAACTGTCGCCGCGAAAACTCTTGATATTTTTGAGTGCCTTGATAAACACGTCCTGCGTTGCATCGTAGGCATCATCGGAGGACTTGAGATAGCGAAGAGCGGTCGCGTAAACGAATTTTTGGTATTTCCGCACGAACTCATTTGCCGCAGCGCTATTGCTATCGGTTGCTTCGCGCAATGCTGTCAAAAGTGCTTCTTCAGGCTTCACAGATATGGCGTAACTCATGGGTAATTCAGCGAACTGTGTTAAACATGGGTAATTTACATCAATTTCGATGAATCTGCGTGAGAAAAAGTTTAATCGGTGCGGGTTTTTTGTAGGGAAATGTTGATACTTTCCTAGCGGTACGTTTTTGCGAGGTCGCTTTCCACAATGAAAAAGCCCTCAACGCAAGAATACACCTTGCGTTGAGGGCTTTGAACACTGTTTGAATACATTGTTACCGCAGCAATACTGCCGCGTCATTCCGTGACATCCGCGCTTTTCGTGTCAAAAAAAACTTCCCATAACCACCGCTTTAACGCAGCAAATACCGCAACTGCACGGCAGTGAGGCACAATCCAATAAGCGAACCCACGATAACCTGCGCCGTCGTGTGTTTTCGCAACACCACGCGGGAAGCGCCGACAATCGGCACAAGAATAAGCCAAGGAAGCGCTGCCGCACCAAACAAAAATGCCCACGATGCAACTGCTCCGCCGACACCGGTCGCATGAATACTTACTTTCCACCAATGCGTGATAATTTGCACAAGCAACGTATTGGTGATAAAACAGAACATCAACCACGTCGCCAACGGCGGTGCATCCAACCAATAAACCAGCGCAAACCCCGCACAGTTACTTGCCAAACCGACAATAAACGGTTTTGTGCGCTCTTCCCGCAAATCAAGGTCGAGCGAGCCGACTGCGCCGGAAGCCTTCAAATACACAACATACGCGGAAATAATCGCCGTTGTGGTCAGAAGGCAAATGCCCCAAATAAGCCATTTGCGGTCTGCCGGAAGCGTCGTGTCGCGCAGCATGATTGCCGAGAAGGTGAACACAGGCAGTACCACAGGGCTGAATACCGCCGAGACCAGTTGGGAAGCGTAATACACGGCTTTTTTCATAACACCCGCGTCAGAACTTGGATTGAGTAGCGTACTTGCCATCATAAAGGGACAAGAATGTGAAGAAAACGGTTATTTCGGCAAGTACAGTATAATGATTTTGGCGGACATAGCATTGGTTTGTGCGTGTTACCATTTCGTAAATGCTTTCCGCCGCCTGCTCTACCGCCACCACGAAAGATATGGTGAAGCGGTAGGACGAGAAGTACACAACTCAAAAATGGCTTACACGCTTCCCACAGCCTGAAGACTCTCCACTTGATTCCCCATGTAGCTCTCCATCGGTGGGCAAGCACACACCAAATTGCGGTCGCCGTAGGTGCTGTTGATGCGTCCCACAGTGGGCCAAAACTTGCGTTCACGTACCCATGCAAGCGGGTATGCGGCTTCTTGGCGGGTGTAATTATGCGCCCAATTATCCGCCGAAGTAACGTGCGCCGTGTGCGGAGCGTTTTTGAGAACGTTGTCGGTTTTGTCCGCTTTGCCTTCTTCGATTGCTGCTATTTCACGGCGAATACTGAGCATTGCCTCGCAAAAGCGGTCAAGCTCTTCCAACGATTCGCTTTCCGTCGGCTCGACCATGATTGTTCCCGGAACGGGGAAAGAAAGCGTCGGTGCATGAAAACCGTAGTCCATAAGCCGCTTTGCAACGTCTTCCGCTTCTACGCCGGCGGTACGCTTGAAATCGCGCAAATCGAAAATGAGTTCGTGTGCGGCGCGTCCGTTTTCGCCGGAATACAGCACCGGATAATGCTTTTCCAAGCGGGCTTTGATGTAATTCGCGTTCAAAATTGCCACTTCCGTTGCCCGCGTTAAGCCTGCACCGCCCATCATGCGAATATAGGCATACGAAATGAGCAAAATAGACGCGCTACCCCAAGGAGCAGCCGAAACAGCAGGAATGGCGCTATCGCTGCCGATATTCACCACTGCATGACCGGGCAAAAACGGTGCTAAATGCGACGCAACGCAAATCGGTCCCATGCCCGGACCACCGCCACCGTGCGGGATGCAGAAGGTTTTGTGTAAGTTCAAATGGCACACGTCCGCACCAATCATTGCGGGGCTGGTCAGACCGACTTGCGCGTTCATATTTGCGCCGTCCATATAGACCTGTCCGCCGTAACTATGCACAAGGTCGCATATTTCCTTGATGGTAGATTCAAACACGCCGTGCGTGGAAGGATACGTTACCATGAGCGCTGCAAGATTGTCTTTGTGCTGCTCGGCTTTAGCGCGAAGGTCGTCCATATTGATATTTCCTCGTTCATCCACACCGACAACCACAACGTTCATTCCCGCCATGACTGCCGAAGCAGGATTTGTGCCGTGTGCAGAGGATGGAATAAGGGCGATGTCGCGGTGTGCCTGTCCGCGTGAGCGGTGGTAGGCGCGTATCGTAAGCAAACCGGCGTACTCGCCTTGCGCTCCGGCATTCGGTTGAAGCGACACATCGGCAAAGCCCGTAATTTCACACAATGCGTTTTCAAGTTCTTTGAAAATGCGCTGGTAGCCTTGCGTTTGGTCGAGTGGTGCGAAAGGATGCAATGCACCAAATTCCGCCCATGTTACGGGAATCATCTCGGTTGTGGCGTTCAATTTCATCGTGCAAGAACCCAGCGCAATCATCGAATGAGCCAGCGACAAATCTTTGTTTTCGAGGTGCTTCACATAGCGCAACATCTCGTGTTCGGAGTGGTAGCGGTTAAACACAGGATGCGTCAGATAGCCGGATTCACGCTTCAGCGCCGGCGGAAAGTGCGTCAAATCCGCTTGTTGCGCGAGGTCATCAAACCCGATGCGTGATAAATCGCGTCCGGTGGCTTTTGCAAAGCAGACAAGGATAATTTGAATATCGTTGAAGGTCGTGGTTTCATCCAGCGAAATGCCTACAAACGGCTTTGGAGCGTCATCCGGCGAATAGCGGAAGTTCATGCCGTGCGTGAGAGCAAATTTGCGGATATTGTCTTTCGTGCTGGCGTATTCAAACGAAACGGTCAGCGTGTCGAACCAATAATCGTTTGCCAGCGAAAAACCTAACTTCACGAGGCTTTTTGCTAAAAGTGTTGTGAGAGCATGAATCCTTGAGGCGATAGATTTAATGCCGCTTGCACCGTGATAGACCGCATACATCGCCGCCATATTTGCTAGTAGCGCCTGTGCCGTGCAGATATTGCTCGTGGCTTTGTCGCGTTTGATATGCTGTTCGCGGGTTTGAAGCGCCATGCGGTAAGCAACGCCGCCTTGAGCATCAATCGAAACGCCGATAATGCGCCCGGGCAAAAGCCGCTTGTATTCTTCTTTCGTAGCAAAAAATGCCGCGTGAGGACCGCCGTAACCCATGGGAACACCAAAGCGTTGCGCAGAGCCGACTGCTATGTCTGCACCAAATTCACCCGGCGGCGTAAGCAAAGCAAGGCTCATCAAATCTGCTGCCACACACACCATTGCGTGATGCTCATGTGCTGCGTCACAAAAAGCGCGGTAATCATAGACCTCCCCGTTGACGGTCGGATATTGCAGCACAGCACCGAAAATGCGCGGGTTTTTCTCCCAATTCAGCGTCGTGTGGTCGCCAATCAAAACCTCGATTTCAAGCGGCTCACAGCGCGTTTTGAGAACATCAATCGTCTGCGGCAAACATTCTTCCGACACAAAAAGGACGTTGGCGTTATTCTGAACAGATTCTTTCGTCCGCGCCGCGTACATAAGGTGCATAGCCTCTGCCGCTGCCGTTGCTTCGTCCAACAGTGATGCGTTGGCAATTTCGAGTTTGGTGAGGTCAATAATCATCGTTTGGAAGTTCAAAAGCGATTCCAAGCGCCCTTGCGCGATTTCGGCTTGGTAGGGAGTGTATTGCGTGTACCAACCCGGATTTTCCAGCACATTGCGCAAAATCACAGGCGGCGTGATACAATTCGCATAGCCCATGCCGATATACGATTTGAAAATTTTATTTTCCTGCGCGAGGCTCTTCAAATCTGCCAAAAACTCGTGTTCCGTTTGCGCCGGAGCGAGGCGGAGCGGCTGTTTGAGGCGGATGCTTTCAGGAACAGTTTCCCGAATCAATGTTTCGAGCGAATCCACACCGATAGCGGCGCACATAGCGGCTTGTTCTTCGGCGTTGGGTCCGATGTGGCGGTTGGCAAAAACGTCGAAGTTGCTCAAGACGGGATTGTGACTGTGTTTACCATTGGTGGAAGAAAGCGGGTTTACAAGCGGAGCAGGAGTCTGGGAAGGGCGGAGTGTAGAGTTCATCGGGGTTTTGGAGGTTTTGTACAACAAATGTTTTCAATCATTGTGCATTGTCATCACTACAAAAATAGGACTTTTTGCGTAATCAACCGCATTAACACGCAAAGGAGGTGAAAAAGTTCGGTAAGCATTGAGAATTTAGACTGAAAACGGTCAAAACTACACTGATAAGTGAACGCCGCACTCAGCCTGTGCCGCAAGTATTTGTCATAGCTTTCGTGGCACAGACACTCTTCTCTGTGCTTCTTGTAGAACCGTACAAAACCTTACTATGCCAAATATCCAGCCTGTTGAATCAAAATAAATCCGTGCAGTTCCGCGTAATCCGCGTAATCCGCGTAATCCGTGTCTAAAAGTCGTCATGCGGCGCAGTAAGGTTTTCCCATGTTGCCAAAATTTTCATCGCCTCCTTATCACTGCTTCCGCACATTTCTTCCGACGGCATGAGGTTTTGGCAAACAAGCGGGCGCTCAGGTTTACCGAAAAGTTTGCAGCGATTATCGTCTGTAAGTTGGACGCAGCGCACTCCGGCGGGTTTTCCGCTCGGCATACCGGGTATAGGCGATGTAATAGAAGGCGCTATACAACAAGCGCCGCAGCCGATTCGGCAGGTCATAAGTGTTGGTTAATGTGGATGTGGAAATGTACATCTTTGTCTGATTCACGTGATTCTTACAAACTTTCTGCGGTTTTTTCTCTTTTGCAAGAACTTTCTTGCGTATTTTCGCGGTTGTGTGTTCGTGTTTGCTTTGCCTTTGCATTGTAAACAATTCCCCGTTTGTTCTTGTTTCACCTCTATTTGAGCATGGTATTATGGCAAGTTCGACAAAAAAAACAACTCTTTCTGCAAAAACTACGACAAAAAGCAAAGTAAAATCTTTGCTTGTGAAAGATAATGAAAAAAAATCTACAAAAAACTCTGTAAAAAATTCTGTAAAAAATGACACGGAAGACTTGCCCATTACCGTGAGTTTCAAAGACATTGAAACCGCACGGGAAGCCATTCGGCGCTATGTGCATGAGACTCCGTGCGAAATGTCGGAGCGGCTTTCGATGATGACGGGCTGCAAGCTGCATTTGAAGCTGGAAAATCTCCAAATGACGGCTTCCTACAAAGAGCGCGGCTCGTTGAACAAAATTTTGCGCTTGACCGATAAAGAGCGTAAAGCTGGCGTAATTGCTGCGTCGGCGGGGAATCATGCGCAAGGTGTTGCCTACGCGGCAGAGCGCAACGGCATCCGCGCAACGATTGTCATGCCCGAAACTACGCCGCTTGCGAAGGTGCGCGGTACGCAAGAATTTAACGCGGAAGTGATTCTACATGGAAGCGGCTATGATGATGCCTTCGGGCGGGCAATGGAACTCCAAAAAGAGCATGGATACTCGTTTATTCACGCTTTCGACGACCCGCTTATTATCGCCGGACAAGGCACGGTGGGCTTGGAACTCTTGGAGCAAAACCCATATTTGGACACCGTTGTTGTGCCGGTCGGCGGGGGCGGTTTAATTGCCGGTATTGCAATCGCCATGAAGGAAATCAACCCGAAAATTCGCTTGATTGGCGTAGAAGCCGAACAAGTACCCAGCATGAAAACAAGCGTTGCAAACGGGCGCATCACCGAAGTTGAGCGGGCAAGCACGATTGCGGACGGCATTGCGGTTGCGAAAGTCGGGCGGCATACTTTCCCGATTGTGCAAAAGTATGTGGACGATATAGTTACGGTGAACGAGGAAGAAATCGCCAACGCAATTATGGTCTTGCTGGAACGCGAAAAAACGCTGGTCGAAGGCTCGGGAGCTGCGGGGTTTGCGGCGGTGTACAACAACAAAATTTCAGGCATTGAAGGCAAGCGTGTTGCGGTGGTCGTTACGGGCGGTAACATTGACATTACGATTTTGTCGAAGATTTTGGAGCGCGGTTTGGCAAAAGACGGGCGTTTGGCGAATTTGAAGGTCATCGTGCCGGACAAACCCGGAAGCATTGCAGAAATTGCTGCGATTGTCGCAAAACACCGTGCAAATGTTCTGAACATCGCTCACGACCGTGTGTTCACGGCAGCAAGTTTGCGCGAAACCGAAGTCGAGTTTTTGCTCGAAACAAAAGGACACGCCCACGTGAAGGAAATTGTCAAAGAAATTGCTGCGAAAAAATTTCATGTTACGTTGGAAAAGCCCGCGTAAAGACTGTGTTTTACAATCATATTTTCATCATGGTAACTGTTCAGGGCTTCGACGCAGATTGTCATGATTGAACAGATTGCGCAGATTTTGAGATGTTTCCACACTTGTTTCCAATTGTTGGCTGTCCAAAAAAAATCCTGATAATCCATTCAATCATGATAATCTGCGTCAAAAATTTTTGACCTAAACAGGTACTCACCATCTCACCAAACTATGCTACACACCAATTTTGTTTTTACCGACGGCACAACTCTTGAAGCCGGAACGATTTACGGTATCGGAAAAAATTACGCCGCACACGCCCGTGAGATGGGCGGTGAAGTTCCTGCTTCTCCGATGATTTTTCTCAAGCCGCCAGCCGCCTTGCTTGCAGACGGCGGAACGGTTATCTGTCCTGATTTTTCTCACAATCTGCACCATGAAGTAGAAATGGTCGTGGTCATCGGGGAAGATTGTACCGATGTGCCTGCAAACAAGGCACAAAGCGTGATTGCGGGATACGGTTTGGGGTTGGATATGACGCTCCGCGATATTCAAAACGCCGCCAAGCAACAAGGTTCGCCATGGGCTGTGGCGAAGGGTTTTCGCACCTCTGCACCGATTTCGCGTATTCTTCCCTCGTCGCTCTTTACGCATATTCCCGATTTTGAATTGGAACTTTCGGTAAACGGTGCGGTGCGGCAAAAAAGCAATACGACATTCATGGAACGCAGCGTGGAAACACTCGTTGAGTATTTGTCTTCAGTGTTTACCTTGCGCAAAGGCGATTGTATTTTCACCGGAACGCCAGAAGGCGTTGGGCAGGTTGTTGCGGGAGACAGGCTTGAAGCCATGATGAAACCGACCGAAGGTATTCTTGCGGCGGCGCAGACGCTTGCGCTTTCGGTGAAGGTGGCGTGATAGTCGAACCATGAAAAATTCTTTAGTGGCACGGACATTCTTGTCTGTGCGAGTATTGGCGAGGTTTTGCGGCTACACGTACAGGCAAAAATGCCTGTGCCACTAATGTTTGATGATGTTTCATTCTCTCATCACTTTGTTGATAGAATTTCTTGTAGTGAAAAAGCCTCCAACAACGCTTGTAAACTGGGGTTCTCCATGGTGATGCCTAAAAATTCCGCACAGCGTCCATACACCTCTTCCCGCAAAATGCCCTGTTCGCGCATTGCCTTCAACGACAAGGAATCATGCGACTTGGAGAGTTTTTTGCCGGAATCTTCTTTGAGCAGCGCATGATGCAAAAATTGTACATTCGCAAAACGATTCGGAAGTGTTTGTGATGATTTTCCTGAAAGCGCCTCTGTGCCTAGTGTTTGTGCGATTGCTACTTGCACAGCCGTGGAAGGGAGCAAATCTTCACCCCGCACAATAAACGTGATATCCTGCTCAATATCATCCACCAGCGACGCAATATGATACGCCGGAATGCCGTCCCTGCGGCATAAAACCACATCTCCCTGCCCCAATGCCGCATCTATGCTCACTTCTCCAAGCTGCACATCGTGAAATGCAATGGTTGTTTCTCTCGGCAATATCATTCGCCAAGCAAGATTTGGTGCGGTTAGTGGGAGATTTTTTGCACGGCAGTTCCCCGGATACACGCCGTCAGGCGCTTGCGTAGCCAAGAGAGAGCGGGAACATTCACAAGCGTATATCACCCCTTGCTGCACAAGGCGCTCTAATGCTTGGTTGTAGGCAGGCAAACGATGACGCTGCGACCAATGGCGCAAGCAATCTTCCGTCGAACGAGGACCGGAATCGTAATCCAGCCCCAGCCAATCAAGTGTCGTGAAAATATCGTCGTAAAAGGCAGGTTTAGCGCGGTCAGCGTCGAGGTCGTCAATGCGCAGATGCAAGTGCCCGTGCTGCTTGCGGACAATAAGCCACGTCAAAACAAAGGAGAAAACATTTCCCAAATGCAAAAAGCCGCTTGGAGTGGGGGCAAGTCGTGAACGCAGCATGAAGGGGAACAAATGCGAATGTTATTCAATTTCCACTTCAACAGCCTCATCGCCGTAGATACGGGCAAACCACGCACGGTCAATCTCGCCCGGACCGCCTTCAAACATGAGTTCACCGCCTTTGAGTGCGACCACACGTGAGGCGTACTGTCGCACAAGGCTGAGAAAATGAAGGTTGCAAATAACAGTCGTACCGTATTCTTTGTTGATGTATTCCAAATACTGCATGACAGAATGCGACGTAGCGGGGTCAAGGCTGGCGACGGGTTCATCGGCAAGCAGCACTTTGGGGCGCTGCATGAGTGTCCGTGCAATGGCGACGCGCTGTTGCTGTCCGCCGCTCAGGGCATCGGCGCGGACGTGGGATTTATCGGCAAGCCCGACGATGCTGAGTTTTTCCATTGCTTCGTCGCGCACGTGGGAGGGGAATTTTCCGAAGATAGATTGCAAGACCGGAAGGCTTCCCAAGCGCCCTGCAATCACGTTATCCAGCACGGAGCGGCGTTTGATGAGGTTGAAATGTTGGAAGACCATACCGATTTGCTGACGGTATGCCCGTAAGTCATTGCCTTTGATGTGGGTAATATCGCGGTTTTCAAAATTGATGATGCCGCTTGTCGGCTCGTGTAGGCGGCTCAAACAGCGCAACAACGTTGATTTCCCTGAGCCGCTTAGTCCAATCACTACTAAAAATTCTCCTTCTTCCACCGACAAACTGACACCTTTAAGCGCATATGTGCCATTGGGATAGACTTTTTCGAGATGCGTAACATCAAAAAGCATACACAAAACCTTTCCTGAACGGTGCTTCTGCCTTGAGGACACAAGCAGGAAGAATAGTGGTGGTGAACAAAAAAGCGTGATGATTCGGCAGTATTGGCGCGTGGTGCGGTTGTAGTCCGCCTCGGAAAGCGGACTACAACGGGCTTTTACTAACTTTGTAAGAACGAACCCCAGATTTTATCGCCGTCGCTGGAGGTGATGACTTTCTGAAGTTTTGGGAAACTCAAACCTAATACTTCTGCAACGACGACCAAGTTTTCGATTTCGTCTTCGGAAATATTGGAGCCTGTGCCGGTATCGGAAAAATCGCCGGACGCGGCAGCAACCGACCAACCCATGACAAAGACCAGTGTCTTGAACTCGTTGGTGACATCGGGCGGAAGTTTGTCCAACACCGTAACGGCTTCACGCAAGCCTTCGTAAGCCTTTGTGGGATTGTTTTTTGCGCGGTGCAAAATGTCAATAAACGAAGCGTTCATGTTCGAGAAAATTGCTCGTGCAAAATTGTCGCGCAGTTTTGGTGCAGTGTCCAGCATTGCTTGGAATGCCTCTGTTTCTTGTTCATCGAACACACTGTCTGCCCCTGCGACTTGGTAAAACACCCAAAAAGGAACCATGTAAATGGTTGAGAGTTCCTCAATAGAAAAGGGAGTCAATTGTTGGTCATTCATGGCGTATTGCTCCTTGAAAGGAAAAAACTTGAAAGGTAAAATAGTTGAAAAGCAAGATAGTTACTTGAGTATCTCCGAGTGAGTATCTCCGAGCACTTTTACTGCAAGAAAATACTCCAAATTTTGGACGCATCAGTTGAAGTAATAACTTTGCGTAATTTTGCCATACTCAGGCTGAGTGCATCGGCAATATGCGTTAAGTTTTCGATTTCCTCATCGGAGATATTTGAGCCTTCCCCTGTTTCGGTGAAATCCCCCGACGCGGCAGCAACAGACCAGCCCATCGAAAATACTACCAACTTAAATTCTTCGCTTTCAGCAGGAGACGATTTTTGTGAAACGATGTCCATTGCTTTTTCGATTCCGGGAATCGGCTGCTCGCTTTTGGATTTGAGGACAACTTCGTCAAAGCGGTCGTGCAAGGAGGTGAGGATTTCGCGGGAAAATTGGTCTTTCAGTTGATGCGCTTCTTTGAGCATCCCCTTAAACGAGCTAATTTCACGCTGGTCAATCACGCTATCCGCCCCTGCAACGGCGTAAAATACCCACAATGGAACGAGATTCAGCGTGAAAATCTCTTCAGCGCTGTATTTTTCTAAAGGCGACATGATGTATTCCTCCCGGAATCTGAAAATAAAATAGTAAAGTTCTGGTTTTCGTGCATCAAGACAAACAGGCAAAGATACAAATTTCTACGCCGTTTCAAAGGCGAGTTTTTTTCCGCCGATAAGATGCAGGTGAATATGAAACACCGTCTGCCCACCGTCTTTCCCCACGTTCATCACTAAACGGTAGCCGTCTTCGGCAATGCCCTTTTCGGCAGCAATTTTTTTTGCCGTAAGAATCATCTTACCAAGCAAGGCTGCATCTGCTTCGGAGGCATCATTCACTGTGGGGATAAATTTTTTCGGAATAATGAGAATGTGAACGGGTGCAACGGGGTTAATATCTTTAATAGCAATAACTTCATCGTCTTCATATTCAATCGTCGCGGGAATTTCGCGGCGAATAATTTTCATAAATATCGAATCCATAGTCAGCGTAAAATTGAACAATGATAAAAATAATAGACACTTGAGTTCAAGGATTTATGCAATCTGTATCATTTTTCTTAAAGCCTCGCAGTGCCGATATTATCAGGCTTTAGCGGTTTTCATCGCCGTATTTTCCAGAAAATCCAGAAAATTATCACACGCTCTGTACAGCATTTGATAGACGTTCTCGAAGCCATCCTGACCGCCATAGTACGGGTCGGGAACGTCCTCGTCCGCGTCGTTGGCATCGGGGTCAAACGAGCGCATCATCAAGACTTTGGGGATAGTTTCTAAGCCTGCTTGGAGCGCTTTTTTCTGCAAAGCCAAGATAATATCAAGGTTTGCGCTATCCATTGAAATAATATAGTGAAAGCGAGAGAAATCTTCGATAAGCAATTTCCGTGAACGGTGCGTGAGTTCAATGCCGTGCGCACGGGCTGTTTCCATCATGCGCGGGTCGGCAGGTTCGCCGGCGTGAAAACCGGATGTCCCTGCGGAATCCCATGAAATCTTGCTTTCTAAGGCACGTTCTTTGACTAAATGTTCAAAAATCCCCTCTGCCATTGGTGAGCGACAAATATTCCCTAAACAAACGAAAAGTATATTGACCATAAAAATCCTCAGCCCTGATGCGTGTTTGGAGGTGGTGGTTGGTGTGAATGGTGTCGGTACGATGTAATTATACGTTGAATTTTTTATTCAATGTACTCACGTAAGAAACAATCACAGTGTCATGCCACAAGATACGATAGTTCGCGGATTTTTGAAACAGTTTTGACATTTTTTTGTGAATCAAGGGCGGATAGAGCAGGCGAAGCGTATTTAATACAGGTGTTTTGCCCAAGCATTGACATTTTTTAACATTCCCCAAGCCAAAATGTCGTAGAAATATCATAGACTAAACGCGAAAATGTTGTAATTTAGCGGTTTATCGCGCACAATTTTGACATTCATCCCCATTCCCTTCACGCCTATTGAAAAATTTCTCCTCTTTTGCTCAAAAAATCTTCGTATCTTGCAAGTCTCTTTTTGTCAAATTTTTAGGAGAAACCACGTGAGTTGGTTAGCATCGCAAACAGCCGATGATAAATTGCTTCAGCATCAGTTGTGTGCTTCGGGCAAACTGCCGCAGCACGTTGCAATTATCATGGACGGCAATGGTCGTTGGGCGGAAGAGCGCTCTATGACACGCACACAAGGACACCGTGAAGGCATCAATTCGGTGCGGGATATTGTCGAAGCCTCGTCGTTGCTTGGGGTGAAGTATTTGACGCTGTATGCGTTTTCGATGGAAAATTGGCGCAGACCCCGCATGGAAGTTACCGTGCTGATGGACTTGCTACTCCACTATCTTCGTTCTGAATTAGACGAACTTCACCGCAATAACGTGCGGTTGCAAGCTATCGGGAAGGTGAATGCACTGCCGAAAAATGTCCAAAAGCAGCTTTTTGAGTGTATTGAGACCATGAAAAATAACACCGGGCTTACGCTCACGCTGGCGCTCAGTTACAGTTCTCGTTGGGATATGGTCAGAGCCGTGCAGATGGCTTCCTTAGATGTGCGACGCGGAAAACTCTCGCCCGAAGACATCACCGAAGAGCGCTTTGCAAGCTATCTGCAAACTCACACCATGCCCGACCCCGATTTGCTCATCCGCACAAGCGGCGAGATGCGCATTAGCAACTTTCTCCTTTGGGAATTAGCATATTCTGAAATTTATGTTACCGATAAATTTTGGCCCGATTTCCGCCGCAATGAACTCTACGAAGCGCTTGGCGATTACATGAAGCGTGAACGTCGGTTCGGAAAAACTTCCCAGCAAATTATTGAAGAAGAATCCGCTGAAACAGGCTCTCTGAAGCGGATTTTGAACGTTTTGCGCTCGTAGGTTGTAGAATTTCTGTACAATGTTCCTCGTTGATGTGTCTGGTTAGTATCACAACCGCGACATCTGTTTTTTATCAAACACTATTGCCCATTATGTTTTCTTTCGTCTTTTCGCGTTTTTACGTCCGTTTTTCTGCGCTATTGCTGATTTCGACGCTGCTCTTGGCAGCCAATACTCACCAAGCGTTTTCTCAAGCGGCTCCGCGCCAGCAGCGTCCTGTTCCGATTAAAATTCTTGGGCTGCGCGTGGAATCTCCTACGCCTGTGGATACCTCAGCGGTACTGTTTTATTCGGGCTTGCAGGTAGGTGATTTTTTGGATGCTCGCGGCGGGCGTATTCAAGACGCTATCAAAAATCTTTGGAAGCGCCGTGAATACGCCAATGTGGACGTGGTTGTGGATAGAGTAACAATGGACGGCACGGGTGTCTATTTGACGATTAAAGTGCAGGAAGCAACCCACATTCGGGCAATCCTTATCAAAGGAAACTCTGCCGTCAGCAACAAAGACATTTTGAAAGCATTCGACAAAAAAGACGGTGATGCTTTTACGCCTTATGACCTCGAACTTGGACGCAAAGCCGTAAAGCAGCTTTACGATAAAGAAAGTAAGCCCTTTGCAAAGGTGGAAGTGCGCAAAGAACCGACCGATACGGTAGGATATTTCACTATCGTTCTCGACATCAAAGAGAGCGTTACGTTCTACGTCAATTCCGTAACATTCCCCGGCGCAAAGGCGTTTTCGGATGCCGAAATTGCGAATGCTCTTGAAGACACGAAAACCAAGCAATGGTGGGAGATTTGGAAAAATAATAAGTTCGAGCAGAAAAAGTACGAAAAAGACCGCAACGAGCGCCTCGTAACCTTCTACCGCAAAAACGGTTACATTGACGCACAGGTGCTTGGAGACTCGCTGACATTCAACGATTCACTGGAAACGGTTGATGTACGCATCAAAGTTGATGAAGGACAGAAAGTCTATCTACGCAACGTGACTTTCGAGGGAAATCTTGTGTTTCCAACGCTCTATCTCGAATACCGCTTGCAAATGCAAAAAGGCGACCTGTATAATGCTGATAAATTCGACAAAAATCTGCAAGGAAACGAAGAACAGACAGACGTTGCGTCGCTCTACATGAACAACGGCTATTTGACAGCCCGTGTAGAAAAAGAAGAAAAGCGTGTCGCGCCTGATTCGGTGGACATTATTGTGAAAGTGTATGAACGCAATCAATTTACCATTCGCCGTGTGGAAATTGAGGGTAATACCAAAACGAAAGACAAAGTTATTCGCCGTGAACTTTTTGTACGTCCGGGCGATTTTTTCAATCGTGCTGCCATCATCCGTTCTGTGCGCTTTTTGGGGCAGTTGAACTTTTTCAATCCTGAAAAACTGCGCCCCGATGTCAAACTCGCCGATAACTCGCAGGTAGATGTTACGTTCAAGGTCGAAGAACGCTCCAACGACACATTTAATGCGTCGTTTGGTTATGCTGGGGCGTTTGGTTTTACGGGTTCTGTCGGTATTACGCTCAATAACTTTTCCGTCGCAGAGCCGCTTCAAGGCGGCGGCGGGCAGATTTTTAACCTCAACTATGAGCGCGGGGGCGGAATTGGCGGGGCAGGCGGGGTTGGTGCAGGAAATTTCAATAACAGCTTTTTGGGCGGTGCGCTCAGTACCTTTACCCTTGGTTTGACCGAACCTTGGCTTTTTGACGAGCCGACAACGCTTGGTTTCAACATCTTCGACACACAAAACTTTTTCTTCAGCAACCAACGTACAGGTGCTTCGGTGAATATCGGTCGTCGTTTGCGCTGGCCCGACGATTATTTCCGTGCAGATTGGGTGTTTCAAGGTTTGAATAATCAAATTTTGGCAAATGGCGCTTTGGCAATAAATCCACAACAGCAATTTTTCTTCGCACAAGGCTTGGAATTTAGCTTGAGCCAAACGATTTCCCGTATCAGTATTGACAACGGTTTGTTCCCTACCGAAGGTTCGCGGTTTGTGCTTGCAAGCAAGATTTCCGGCGGTGCTCTGGGCATCGGTCAAATGGACTATTTCAAAAACCAACTCACTTTGGAAAGTTACACGCCACTATTGCAAATTGCTGAACAAAACCGCCTTACACTCCGCTTAAATGCGGACATCGGCTATGTAACAGGCTTGAATCCCGCCACGGAACTTATTCCGCCCTTGGAACTTTATTACATGGGCGGCACTGTGCTTGGCGGCTTCGCAATTACGCCGCTTCGCGGCTATCCTGACCGCCTTATCGGTCCTCGTTTGCCCATTGAAGGTAATCCGCAAGGCGGAAACCCGCAAGGCGGACGGGCAATGATGCTTTTGAACGCGGAATTGCGCTTTGCCGTTACACTCAATCCTGTACCGATTTACGCAATGGCATTTGTGGAAGCGGGTAATGTGTGGGACAGAATCAACCAAGTGAATCCATTCGATTTGAAGCGCTCCGCAGGCGTTGGTGTGCGGTTTCTGATTAACCCAATTGGTCTTTTGGGCTTTGATTATGCCTACGGTTTCGACCGCATTTTGGGCTTGGACGGCACTCCCGTCGGCGACCAAAACGGTACGTCACCCGGCTGGCGTTTTCACTTCCAATTTGGGCGGTAGTGTGTAAACTTTGATAATGA
>JALONG010000125.1 GCA_025455065.1 Candidatus Kapaibacterium sp.
AAGATGAAGCGGAAAGGGGAAATTTGCCTGTGTGCCGCTTGTGAGCGTTGGTTGGACTGTAAGCACATCCTGATTCGTTGCCACCGAGCGGATAATCACACGGCTATCGGCAACAAATCCCGAACCGGTGAGGGTGATGGTCGGCGGAGCAGCAAGATTCGTCAAAAGCAGCGTCGGCGAGAGTGCCGTGAGTGTGGGTGCGGGATTGCGTACCGCGAAAAAGAGTGTTGCCGACTCGCCCAAATTGGGCTGCGGATTACGCACCTGTACCGAATGCACCGCCGCTCCGGCAAGCTGGGCAGCAGAGAGATTCAGCGTGATGCTGCTTCCACTCAGGCTTGCAGGCGTTACGGGCGAACCGTTCCACAATACCTGTGCGCCGGAAATGAAGTTTGCACCGTTCAGTGTGAGGGTGATTGCAGCACTTCCCGCCAAAACTGCCCCCGGAGTCAGCGAAGAAAGCTGCGGCTGCGGATAGACCACCGAGACGGTTTGCGCCTGTGAATCCCCGACAGCATCGGGATTGCGAACGATGATGAAGTATGAGCCGACCGCATTTGCGTACTGTGCGGGTAGTGTGGCGGTAATGGTATTGGCGTTTACAATCGTTGCACTCAAGGCAACAGCTGTCGGTACGCCGCTACCCGAAAGCAGCACCTGAGCGCCTGCGAGGAAATTGCTGCCGGAAAGCGTGAGCTGCACATCTTGCGAGGCGGCAACAAGGCTTGCGGGACTGATACCCGTCAGCACGGGTGCGCTATTGCGGACGGGCATGGTGAAGGTGTTTCCTGTACCGCCGCCGGGTGCGGGATTCACCATTCTGAAAGCAAAGCCTGTTTCGCCGACTGTTGTGAGAAGTGACGCAGGAACGCTGACCGTAACGGTGTTGCTATTGACAAACGTGGTTGTGAGCGGGGTTGAGGAAGGCGAATGTTGCGCAACGATACCGCTCACAAACGAGCCTCCGCCGGACACGGTGAGCGTAGCATCTTGTCCCGCCGCAAGCACAGTGGGGCTGACCGAAACGATATATGCTTGAGGGTTGAGAACGTTCAGATACATCGGCTGCGTGGAACCGCCACCGGGTGCGGGATTGGTAACGATAACGGGGTATGTTCCCGCCGTCGGAATATCGCTCGGCGTAAGTTGAATCGTGAGCGAACCGTTGGAAAACGTCGCGGCTTTGGACTGCCCGTTAAACAAAACCTGCGAGCCTTCAAAATAGCCCGTTCCGGTGATGGTGAGCGGTGATGTTGCTCCTGCGTTAATTTGGCTGGGGTTTAGTCCGCCAGCACTGGGTACCGGACTAACGATAGAAAGCGTTTGACGTGTCGGCGAGGCGATTCCGCTGGGATTGACGACACCAACTTCAACACTTGTTGCAGCGCCGATAGAGGGAAATATCCCTATGCTCCATGATGTTTGCAGAGTATTTGCATTGACAAACGTTGTTGCTAATTCAAATCTTCCACCGGGCAGATTCGGATGATACAAAAATACCTTTGCTCCATGCTCAAAATTTGACCCGGAGACTGTTGCCGGAGTGCTGTTCGGGCTGCCGCGTAAAAAAGTATCGGGGCTGATAGCGGTAATTGTTGGAATACGGGACTCAACATAAAATGTATATCCCGGACCGGCTTGAAGAGGACAACCAAGCGGTGCATATGGAGTGACTCCAATGCGTGATGCAGATGCTACATATACGGAAGGAAGTGAAAGCGTAGCAGAATTAGGATTGATATAGGTAACACCTATCCCGCCAATATTTTCACCGGATGAAAGTGTTTGCTCATATATTACCGTTCCCGATATTTCGTTAAAGATGATAATCTGAAACCGCGTTCCAACTTCAAAATTTGTTCCGTTGATGGTAACGGTTATCGCGGGACCACCGGCAATGACCGACGACGGTGTAAAACTGTTCACACTCGCCATTATGCACGATTGCCCTGATGATGGCGTACTAAACGTTCCAACTCCCGGCGAAACATTATTGAGCGAGGAAGTTCCCTTTTCTGCGACTGTGGCAGAAGAGGTTTGTTGCAGACCTACATAAAGGTTTTGATTGTCACTAGCGAGGGCAATCGGCTGGGGCAAAGGAGTACGAATATTTTGCCATGTTGTACCGTTATCGAATGAAGCGGCAAATCCCGTTGGCGTACCGGAAACCAAGGTTGTTCCTACGGCAGCAAGTACATCTACGCCTGTCGGTGCGGAAGATGCAGAACGAAGTGCAGTTCCTGATGCGAGGGTTCTTGACCATGATGTGCCGTTATCGGTCGAGCGCCAGAGATTTCCTGACACAGCCCCTACAAAAAGCATCGAAACATTTGCAGTAGTCGTTCTGTTTCCCTGTTGTAGGGAAATTCTGCCTGTATGAGCAAAAACCGATTTCGCAAGGCTGGTTTCTCCTGCAATGGTCAATCGTGACCACGAATTTCCGTTATTGGTCGAGCGCCAAAGCCCTTCGCGCCAAAGATTGACGATAATCGTGTTCCCGTCAGTTGTGATGCCGCGTACTTCGTTGTTGTCCGCCGTGCGGTCTATGTTTACTAATGACCACGAGCGCCCATCATTGTTGGAGCGAAACACGCCTTTTTCCGTTGCAGCGAACCAAAAATTACCAACAACCTCAATATCAAACACCTTTTTCAGCGACAGAATATTGGAGGTCGAAACCGTTGTTCCGGTAGTAACTTCCACATTTTGCCACGTTGCGCCGTTATCCACAGAGCGCACCACACCTCGGTCTGTTCCGGCAAGAAGTGTTGTTGTGTTTGCCGACGGATTTCCGATTCTTCGCGCTTTAATGGCATAGACAGCCTGATTTCTGAGCGAGGTTTCCGTCCACGAAGCACCATTGTTGGCAGACACCCACAAGCCCCTATCGGTTGCAGCAAAAGTGCTGACGGAGTTTGTACCAGAACCGGCACTTGCGCTGGTTGCCAGCGCCCAGACGGTGCGCCCGGGAAGCCCCGTGTGTTTGGGTTGAAGGGTTTGATTGGTACTTTGAGCAAGGAGCAGATTGCAAAAGCCAAGCACAAAAACCAGCGTCGCCACAAGTCGGCGAGAGAAAATACGGTAACGAGACAGGTTCATAGAATTTTGGAAAAAGTTGCGTGCGCGGCGCTTCAAGGCAAGCCTCGGCAGCCACCAACACGATGCAACAATGATACTGTTTGACATTTTGTAACGCATCATTCATCCGCACGTTTACGGCAAATTTTGGTATCACGTGCAAACAAAACAAGCGGATTCCTGCACCGTGAAAAACAGGCTCTGTGCTAAATGGCACAAAGCGCCGTTTTCTGCGGTGTGCAGAAAAAAACATCTATTTTCAAGGCGGTGGACATTGTTTGGTACAACGACAAACGTCCATCACCGAGTATGGTGTAGGTGAAGATGACCGCTACGGTTTTTCAGGCTTACACGGAGACGGCTGTATAAACTTCTTGCCGCACTCAAATTATATTTCAAATCACAAAACGCCGTAAGTCAAAAAAAAACGACTTATAGTAACGACATCAATTTAACGTTGGGCGAACTTACGAGAAAGTTTTTGGATGCGCAAGAAATATTTTCATAACAACGGATACTATTCTCGGAAATGCCGATAACTACGCTATTGTTGGGAGTGATTTTTTTCTACCCAATTTTTCAACCAAGAATTGGTTCTAAATGATTGTAGTTGGAAAGCACCATAAGCCGCTTGCGGAAGCAAGGTTTGGTGCGGCTTTTGAAACAAGGGGCTTCAGCCCAATGTCATCAACTTAAGACTCAAACGATTGATTTTGCGTTACTTGGATGTTTGAGGTGCGGGTGTTTTCTCTTGCGTTTCGATGGTGTTGAGGTGC
>JALONG010000043.1 GCA_025455065.1 Candidatus Kapaibacterium sp.
AGCAATGTAAAAAACTCTCGCCCAGCGTCTTTGCCAAAACTATCAAAGAACTCTTTCAAAACCTCTGGAAAACCTAGCAAAATCCGTTAGGTACTAAAGTACTGTCCATAGTTTTGAATGATATGATTGAGAGATTCTCTTACATGAGAAAACAAGCGTTGGAGAGCATTAGAGACGAGCCGTAATTTTGCAATTCATCATCACCTCTGCTCCGCAAGCGTCCTTTCAATAGCATCAAAAAAGATTTTCGGCGGTCGCACGGGCTTCATTCCTTCCGCCGTGACAAAGGCATGAGACGTATAACCGCTTACGAGTTCTTCCTCGCCGCGTTTGATGATGTATTCAATCCGTATCGTCGGTGTGCGCTCCAGCGTGTAGGTGGCGTAAATATCCAGCAAATCGTCATAGACCGCAGGCGCTTTGTACCGGGCATATGCTTCCAAAACAGGAAGCAAATATCCCGCTTTTTCTAATTCGACGTAAGGCAGCCCGCAACCGCGCAACAGCTCGGTTCGTCCGATTTCAAAGTAAATGAGGTAATTCCCGTTATAGACAATTTTCATTTTGTCCGTGTCGGCGTAGCGAACACGCACTTGTGAGCGGTGAGTAACAGAGCGGTTTTCGGGCATAGTATCTTTTTTTTTCGGAAAGAACAGTTCCGAACCCGTACCACCGCTCAGAAGCGGTAGCACGGGGAATCGGACATAATGATTACATTCTTATTTCTCGTTCTTATACCAATTTACGCTGAGGATTGTGCATTATTTTTCAATGCTTTTCTCTGTAAGCAGCATAAATACTCGCACAGACAAGAATGTCTGTGCCACTGAAGCCGGATTTTTTTGCACAGTTATCAACTCAAATAAGGCGGCTTGCGGTCAAAAATGTGTTCACGTACTTCGCAAAATAGCGGAAGTTAAAATTGTCGCCCGCTTCATCGCCGAGTTTATGATAATACTTGTTAATTTCTGCATCAAACGCTGTAAAACCCGCAGAAAGAGTCGGTGCGGGAATACCAAGACGCGCAAAACTCACGTTGTCCGAGCGGTCGAACAAGTTCTGCTCCGGCGCGGGGTCGCCTTTTGCCGTCAGACCATTGACCTTTGCGGCTTCGTCAATGAGCGGCTGAACACTTGTGCGGTCGTACCCGAAAATTGTTACAAGCGTTGTATCGTTAAACCCCGCGTTATCGGTGTTGAGATTGTAAACAACGTTTTTATGCGGTACGGCGGGATTTGCAGCATAATACCGACTTCCCAGCAAGCCCATTTCTTCCGCAGTGCAGGCAAGCAGCAAAACTGAGCGTTTCGGCGGCTTTGCTGCAAGATATTTTGCGGCAACAAGAAGCGCCGTCGTTCCCATCGCGTTATCACGCGCACCGTTGTAAATGGTGTCTTTGGTCTCAGCACTTTTGCCTGTGCCGATGTGGTCGTAATGCGCCGAAAGCACGATATACTCTTGGCTGAGAGCCGCATCTGTACCTTTAATCACACCAACAACGTTATTGGAAAAAATTGAATCCACGCGAGGTTCTTCCAACGTCATCGCAACAGGAATCAAGCGCTTCTGTGCGGCTTCGGCACTGAGTTTTGCGGTGAGTTTCTTGCCGCCGTCGTAGGCGATGATCCAATTCATCGTAGTCGGTCGGTTTTCCGTCGCCAATTCCGGTCGTCCACCTTTGTAAAACCCCGTGATATTACCCCAAGCAAAGGGATTTTCCGGTGTAAAAAGTTCGATAAACCCAACAGCGCCTTTTTTCGCAGCAAATTCCTGTTTGCGAGCCATTGCGTTAAACCCACGCCGAATATCGGTGCTATCGTTTTCACCAAACTGCACAATAACAATTTTTCCTTGTACATCCAAACCCGCGTAATCATCACGCTTTGAGGCGGAATCCACAATGCCGAATCCTGCAAAAACCGCATTACCCGATAACACGGCATTTTTCACCATTATAGGAATAAAGCGGCGTTCTAGCGCAAGCGTATCACCGGCAATGATGAGTGTTCCTGATTTTGCGGGATGACGTTTGATAAACGGAACGGGCTGAAAGTAGGATTTCATGCTACCTGCAAGCCCGATATTATTTTTGCGAAATTCTTCGGCGATATACCGCGCAGCTTCATCGTTACCGGGTGTTCCGGTCATGCGCCCCATGAGTTTATCGGAAGCGAGATACTGCAAATGTGCTTTACATTCGGCTTCTGTGGCGGTTTGGGCGAAACTTACGTTTGCCTTTCCCACAAGCAAATACGCAAGGCAGAGAGCCGCAATAACGCGGCGAATACGGGTATAGTGATTCATAATTCAGAAAACAAAAAATGGAAGAAGTGAGTAAAACTGAAGATTTACAACGAAGTCAGCAGTAATTGTGCAAACAAAATTTTTACAATCGTCGCCACCGGATAAACAGTCGTATAGCCGATACTCGGCTCGTCGTTGCTTGTTTGTTCGGTTGCGTAGCCCAAAAGAGCGGGCTGCGTTTGCATCCCTGCAATAACACCCATTAAGCGGTCAAAGGGTATGGCAAATACGAAGCGCCCAAGCAATAACGCCAATACTGCAACACTGCACGTTATCAGCGCTCCGGCGGCAAAAATACCCAAACCGCCTTGCTGCAAAAATGTGCTGACAAACGCATAGCCGGAACGTGTGCCGACACCCGCTAAAAATAGCGCCAAGCCAAGTTGCCGAACAAGTAGATTCGCGCTAAAAGGCATATCCCAAACCAACGTACCGGTGCGCCCCCAATAGCCCAACACCAAGCCGACAATCAAGGGACCACCAGCAAAACCTAAACGAAACGTTTCACCGCCGGGCATCGGAAAAGGAATCAACCCCAAAAGCAATCCTGCGGCAATCCCCAAACCAAAGGTCATCAAATCTATCTCGCTGAGTGCTTTGTAGGAATCGCCAAAGAACACCGTCAAATCGTTCATCCGCTCGGTCGGAGCCACAACACGGATTCTGTCGCCTAAGTGCAGTTCCATCGTCGGCACAGCAAGCAAATCTGCATCACCACGCCGCACCCGCGTAATAACCGCACCAAACTGCTCATCCAGACGCAAATCCGCAATCGTTTTCCCGACAAGCGAACGCCTTGACACAAAAATTCGACGAAAATCCAGCGCACTGCGGTCGTATTCCAAATGTTCGTCCGTCATCTCGCCAAGCGTTTCAGCAATGCGCTCAAGAACCTCTGCCGCCGCGACAACACTCACGCGGTCGCCGTGTTCCAAAAGCGTATCTCCTTCCGCCAAGCGCAATCGTTTTCCTTGACGAACCCGCACAAAAACTGCGTTCCAGCCCTGTTCTTCACGAAGTTGCTCAAGCGTCTTCCGAGCAGGTGGTCTGAGAATGCGAATAGTTGCATTGCGCAAGCGGTCATCCGCCGCATCGTTATTGCGTTCTGCGGTAAATGCAATCTTCCATAATCGCTGGGCAATGTTCATTGCGAAAATCATGCCGACAACACCGACGGGATAACATAACGAATAGGCAACAACAGGCTCGGCAAGGATGATTTGAAGCGGTACGGCGAGGTTTTGACCGACAGAATGATGTTTCAAAAATTCGAGAATATTGGCGAGGGCAGGAGTATTGGTGAGGCTACCGGCAAACATTCCCGCAGCCATGGTAGGTTTTAAGCCAAGAGATGACCGCAAGACGACCGTCAAACCAAGCCCGAAGGCAATACACACCAGCGCCAGAAGATTATACCGAAGTCCCTGCTTGCGAAGCGAAGCAAAGAAACTGCCACCACTGCTTAACCCCACTGTATAGACAAAGAGCGAAAGCCCAAGAATATAGACCAGTTCCGGTAATTTCAACTCAGGATGCAGCGAACCGACGGCAATACCGACAAACAGCACCGCAGCCACTCCCAAACTCAATCCTGCAATCTTCAAGCGTCCAAGCGGATACCCCAATGCAATAACAACAAACAACAGCAAAATCGGGCTTTCCCGCAAAACATCAATCACAACGTTCATTTGTCCTCCCGTACAATAGCGCGGAAAGTAGGAATGGAGACGTATAGAGGAAGTTGATGCATCATTTACCCATATTGAATTTACCCATATTGAATTTACCCATATTGAATTTGCCGATAACCGCATTTAGACATCATAGCGCTTCCGCATTTGTCGGAAGAAGTTCATCACCAAACCCAGCATTGCCAAATTTATCACAAGCGACGTTCCACCTGCGCTCATAAAAGGCAGAGGAATCCCGATAACGGGCAATAAACCAAGCGCCATACCGATATTGACGAAGGTATGATACGCCCAAATGCTGGCAATTCCGGCAATAATTGTACTTTCAAATTTGCGCTGCACAAGTTCGGCAATTTTCAAAAGGCGCATACACAAGCCAGCAAGCAAGGCAATAACGAGCGTCCCGCCTACAAAGCCAAATTCTTCCGTCGGAACGCAGTAGATAAAATCCGTCCATTGTTTGGGGATATAGCGCAACTGCGTTTGCGTACCTTGCTGGAAGCCGCGTCCCCACAAGCCTCCACTCCCGATTGCCATTTTTGACTGCACGACGTTGTAGCCCTGACCACGAGGGTCTTTGTTGGGGTCGAGCAGAATTTCGATACGCTGCTTTTGATACGGCTTCAAGACATTGTTAAACACCCACGGCATTGCGTAACCCGCACCAATGTTGATGCCGATGACAACCAACGTAACCACGATTGCTTTGCGAAACATCAGTGTTCCCAGCGAAACCAGCACCAGTGCTATGAGCAGAGGCTTAATGCCAAAAAGCGCTGTCAAAGCCACAATCGGCGGCGTTACCAGCGCGTAAAGCAGCATCAAATCCGCACCGCCCCAAAGCGCAATACCAAGAAAGAGCGCCGCAAAGACCGTCGCAGAGCCAAAGTCCGGCTCTAAAATAATCAAGACCACAGGCGCGGCAACGTACAGAAGCACTGTTGCTAAATCCCGTATAGTGTGGAGATTTACATTCGGACGTGAAAGAAACCGCGCAATAGCGAGCAGTGTTGTTATTTTTGCCAATTCCGACGGCTGAAACGTAATGGGACCAAGCGCAATCCAGTTTTTCTGCCCGTTTACCACTTTTCCCACCAGCAACACCGCCACAAGCAAAAGTAGCCCCAACCCATACACAAATGGCGTAGCAACTTCAATCCAGCGCACAGGCGTAAAAATAATGCCGACCATGAGCGCAAGCCCGATGACCGTAAAAGCGGCTTGTTTGGTGAAATATGTCGGCATTCCGGCATTAACCGTTGCGCTGTAAATGGAAAGCAAGCCCCACGCACACAACACAAGCACCATCGCAAGCGAAGACCATTCCACGACGCTTGCACCCTCGCTTTGTGAGCCGATGCGTTCACCAAGATAGTTTCGAGCCATAATGTTTGAGGTCAAAGAAAAGGAAAGAGGAGAGTTCAACGGGTAATTTACACGCTATACTGCTTCGCATAATACTCCTTATACGCCCCGGAACGCACGTTTTGAAGCCATTCTTTGTTGGACAAATACCAATCAATCGTTTTTTGCATTCCGCTTTCAAACGTTTCTTTCGGCTTCCAGCCTAGTTCGGTGTGGATTTTGGTAAAGTCAATCGCGTAACGGCGGTCATGCCCCGGGCGGTCGGTAACGTACTTGATGAGCGATTCCGGCTTGCCCAGAAGATTCAAAATTGTTTTGACAACCTCAATATTCGGCTTTTCCGAAGCGCCACCGGCGTTATAGACCTCGCCCACACGCCCACGTTCATAGACCGCCCAAATAGCGGCACAATGGTCTTCCACAAAAATCCAATCGCGGACGTTCATGCCGTCACCATAAACCGGAAGCGGCTTGTTTTCAAGCGCATTGGCAATCATAAGCGGAATAAGTTTTTCGGGAAATTGATATGGTCCGTAATTGTTCGAGCAGCGCGTGGTCATGGCAGGAAGCCCGTGCGTGTGGACAAATGCCCGCACAAGCATATCCGATGCGGCTTTCGAGGCAGAATACGGCGAATTGGGCTGAAGCGGCGTTTCTTCAGTGAATAATCCTTCTGCACCCAACGAGCCATAGACTTCATCGGTCGAGACCTGTACAAAACGGCTTATTTCCAATGCCTTCGCCACTTCGAGCAGCGCAAGCGTACCTTGAATGTTCGTATCCACAAAAGGTGCGGCGCTCATAATGGAGCGGTCCACGTGGGATTCCGCCGCAAAATTGATAATGCCCGTTACGCCGTATTTACGGCACACGAACTCCAGAAGTTCTTTGTTTTGGATAGAGCCGTGAATGAAGTGGTAATGCGGGTTTTGGGGCGAAATACCGCGAAGATTTTCCAAATTCCCCGCGTAGGTCAAAGCGTCAAGATTGATGATAGTATGCGGCGTATGCGCCAACATAAAATGAACAAAGTTTGAGCCGATAAAGCCGGCTCCGCCTGTTACTAAGAGTGTTTCGTTCATTGGTTCAAGGTCAGTAAAAAAACTCGGTGAGCAAGAAAAAGAAACATGATTTACCGCGATGCCGGAGCAAGATGTTCCTGCTTTTCGTGCATAAGTCCGATGAAAATTTCTTCAAGCGTACTTTTCTTCGGTGCGACCGATTGCAGCAAACACTCATGCTTGCGGAGCGCATCAATAGCCTCGTTGAGCGCCTTCGCGGTGTGTGCGACAAGTTCCACTTCTTGCGTTTCGGCGTTGTAATGCGTCAATCCGGCAAGGGTATTAGGCGGCGTTCCGGCACTGAGGGTAATGATGTAAGTGTCGTGCGACTGCGTGAGTTCATGAGTGTTTCCAGCTTTGACAACAACACCTTTGCGCAAAATCGCAACGCGGTCGGTGATAAGTTCCACTTCGGAAAGCAGGTGTGAATTAACGAAAATTGTTGTGCCTTCTTTCCGAACTTGTTCCAAAATGTGGCGTATTTCCATGCGTCCAACGGGGTCAATACCGTCGGTGGGTTCATCCAAAAAGAGCAGTTTCGGACGGTTGAGCAATGCTTGTGCCAAGCCGATACGCTGCATCATCCCTTTGGAATAGCGTTGAATCTTGAGTTTACGCCATTCGGTCATATTGACAAACTCCAACACCTCATCAATTCGTGTGGAGAGCGTTTTCCCCGACAATCCGCCCAAATTGCCGTAAAACTCCAACATCTGCTGCCCCGACAAATACAGGGGAAAACGGTGGTTTTCAGGCAGATACCCGATAAGTTCTTTGGCTTTGAGCGAAGAAATATCTTCACCCAGAATGTGGCAAGAACCGCTTGTCGGAGCGATAATCCCCAACATGAGTTTAATCATCGTGGTCTTACCGGCTCCGTTAGGACCAAGCAGACCGAAAATTTCGCCCTGCGCAATGTCCAAATCAATCGGCTTGAGGGCTTCAATCAGTTGTTTGTTGTTTTTGTAGGTCTTGGAAAGACCGCGTATTTCGATACAATTACTCATTTGCTGTGTGAAGGATGAAATAAAGGGTGTTGTCGTTGTGAAGTACCAACGTCACATTGCGGCGAAGAGCAACGGAATTAGTGCAGCCTGTCATATTCTTCCGGTTCGACATCGGGAACTCGCTTTAATACTTGGTCGAACTCTTCTTTGGTTGCTGTTTTAGAGCGTTCTTGCCAATATAATTCCAAAGTAGCGTAGAATTGCTCTTGTACCAACTGCTCCAAAGAAATATGCCTCGCAGCAGCGAGGTTTGCAGCTTTTTGATACATTCTTTCAGGAATATCTATCGTGATAGTGTGCGTCATAGTATTTCTCCAAGAATATCTAAAAATTCTTTAGGAGTGATGATAGGTATGCCATACTCATTATGAATAGGCTCTAAATCGGATTTATTGTAGCTAATAACATAGTTTGCTTGAGCAGCAAAGGCAATATCAGCAATCATATCGTCATCAACATCACGTGTAATAGGTCGTACTGCATAGTAAATTTTGTGCTTAACAGCAAGACTATACAAATTTGACAAAAACGTATTTATATCGTGGGTTGCCGTTGAAGTCTTTGAGTATAGCTGCTCTTCGTATTCATACAGCAATGGGGTTGAAAGATGGAGGACAATATCCTCACGATAGAGCATTTGTACGAGCCTGAAAGAAGCCCCATTCTGTGATCTCAACGCTGCAACGATAACATTAGTATCAATCACGATATGATAGCTGTTCATACGCTAAGAAGGCAGATGTTTTTTCTCTTCCGCCTTCGCACGATTCCAAAGCGCATCCATTTCAGCGAGGCTCATAGAATCAAGTGTTGTTGCGGTTTCTGCGGCAAGTTCTTCGATGCGCTTAAAACGGCGCATAAATTTTTCATTCGCTTTTTGTAAAGACTGCTCTGCATTAACGCCGATAAAGCGGGAGGCATTGACGAGTGCAAACAGCGCATCGCCAAATTCTTCCTCAATATCCGCTTGGTTATTGGCTTCGCGGGCAACGCGGAGTTCGTTAAATTCCTCTGCAACCTTTGCCAGAGCGCCTTCTGCGTTGTCCCAATCAAAACCGACGGCAGCAACTTTTTCTTGAATCCGTGTTGCACGAAGAAGTGCCGGAAGGTGCTTCGGTACGCCTTCAACGACGGATTTACGCCCTTCGCGCATTTTTATCTGCTCCCAATTTCGCTTCACATCGTCGGCGGAATCGGCGGAAACATCGCCGAAAACGTGCGGATGACGTGTAACGAGTTTGTCAAATTCGCGCTGAAGAATTTCCTTCATCGAAAACGCCTCAGTTTCTTCTGCAATAACGGCGTTCATCACCACGTGCAGCATGATGTCGCCGAGTTCTTTCGCAAGTTCCGGTGCGTTATGGGCTTCTGCCGCATCTATCGTTTCATAGACTTCCTCAAGCAATAACGGCATCAAGGTTGTATGGGTCTGCTTTCTGTCCCAAGGACACTCTACGCGCAGAATACGCACCAATTCTACAAACGAGCGGAAAAGTTCTACTTCATCGTGCGGAGCGGCGATTGTCGGCACAGCAGATGGTAGAGCGCCTTGCGAAGTGTTCAAGGAAGATTCGGATGGCATACGGAAGCAGTTGAATGGAAAAAATTGTGTGCATTGCTTGAAGACAAATTTCTTACAGTACGCACCTTTTCGCGCCGCAACTTACGAAAGACCAACGAGGAAAACAACGTCGGTTTTGTTAGTATTACAACACCTTCTACTGCGCAAACTCATACATCGCCACGCGAATATCAAACGTGTCGCCGGGCGTGTAAGGAAGCGCTGTGTCGAGAGATTCTTTCACTTCCACCGTCGCCCAGCAGCCGCCGCTATATTTCAGGATTTCTGCGGTATAAACGGGTGCGCCCTCATGCAAGAGCGTGTAAACGCCGCCCTGTTCGGGGCGAGCATCCTTGGGAAGTTTTTCGTGTTTGATTCCGAATTTCATAGCGTTTCACAAAAACAGAAGTACGACAAAGTTTTTTCCACGAATCACATGAATTACCACGAATCATTTTTGTAACCATTTAGCTCTTCGACGCAGATTATCATGATTAAACTGATTGCGCTGATTTTGAGCGGCTTTCGAGATCGTTTTCGGACAGTCGTTTGTATGAAAACAATCATGAAAATCTGTTAAACCATGAAAATCTGCGTCAAGATTTTACGACCTAAACAGTTACCATTTTTTTTGCAATTATTTAAGCCTTTTACTCCGTGCATCCTCATTCGTGAGGATTCAGGCGGTTTACAAGGTATTTACCCTAATTACGGCAGAGTACACATTGATTCGTGGAAATTCGTGCGATTCGTGGAAAATCGTAGATTATGAGATACATCACATTGCAAGCGCTTCTTTGAGTAATTCTCCAAAGCGCCAAACGTCTTCAAACGAGTTGTAGAGCGGTGCCGGAGCAGCACGAATCACATTTGGTTCGCGCCAATCTACAATCGCGCCATTTGCCAGCAAATACTCAAACACAGCACGACCATTTTTCTCAATAAACAACGACAACTGCGCTCCACGTTCCGCAGGATTTGTCGGCGTGATAATCGTGATGCGGCTTCCGGCAACATCGCGTATAACAAATTCCAAAAAGCCCGTCAATTCCTCACTTTTTTTGCGGAGGCGCTCTATTCCTGCCTCGTCGAAAATCTCCAATGCCGCTTTATGAGCCGCCATCAGAATTGCCGGCGGATTGCTGAGTTGCCAAGACTGTGCGCCCAAGGCAGGGCGAAAGCCTTTTTTCATCTGAAAGCGCTCCGACTCTTCATTGCCCCACCACCCTGCAAGGCGCGGTAAATCTTTGTTTGTGGCATGGCGCTCGTGGACAAACATCCCCGCAACACCGCCGGGCGAAGAATTGAGATATTTATACGAACACCACACAGCCGCATCAACACGCCATTCGTGGAGTTTCATCGGAATATTTCCCACTGCATGAGCAAGGTCAAAACACGCAAACGCGCCCACGTGGTGCGCTGCGTACGTGATGGACTTCATATCGAACACCTGCCCCGTATAATACTGCACTCCGGCAAACATCACCAGCGCAAGACTCTGCCCCGCATTGCGGATTGCTTCCAGAATATCTTCACTGCGAAGCGTGGTTTCGCCTTGTCTTGGAGCGATTTCCACAATCACATCTTCCGGCTTTAAGCCCCTCATGCGGACGTGAGTTTCCAGCGCATAATCATCCGACGGGAACGAGCCTGCCTCGCAGAGAATCTTGTACCGTTCAGGTGTTGGCTGGTAAAATGTTACCAACATCAAATGCAGATTGACCGTCAGAGAGTTCATCGCAACGACTTCTTCCGGCTTTGCGCCGATAACCCGCGCAAGCGGCTCTTGAAGCGCTTTGTGGTACTGCCACCATGGCGTAGTTGCGTGAAAGTGTCCCTCCACGCCGAGCGCCGCCCAATCTGACAATTCCTGCTCCAACGCCGTGCGCACCGATTTGGACTGCAAGCCCAATGAATTTCCCGTAAAATACACCACTTCGCGGTCATCATGTTGCGGAAATAAAAAACGATTACGAAAATCCTGAAGCGGGTCGGATTCATCGCTTTGCCGCGCAAAATCAAGGGTGTTGTGGTAAACGGGAAGCATTGGTTGGGGGAAGTGTTGATTGGAAGAAGTGTTGAGTTTTGAGTGCTGAGTTTTATTACGGGAATATCAAGAGGAACAAGATTCTATGAGCGGTTGAGAAAAAAGGTCATTCTGATACGCTGCATTTCAGCCCTTATCCTTTATCCCTCAGCCCTTTTTCCTTTCACTGAATTTTCGTGAAATTAAGCTGCATCTGGGGTTTGACGAACATCACGCCTTTAGTAACGATGGTATCGCCGTCTTCCAAGCCGCTTATAACCTCGACTTTATCGGCAGTACGCAGCCCTGTTTCGATGGGCTGCATGGTGGCTTTTCCTTCACGGGAAACAATCACGCTTTTACCGCGTGTTTGCGGGATAACGGCTTGTGTGGGAATCATAATTCCGCGCTGTTGCTTGAGCGGAACGCGCACTTTGGCAAATGCTCCGGGAGCAAGTTTGCCTTTGCTGTTGTTGAATCGGGCGCGGATACGAATGGTGCGCGTCGCGGGGTCAATCTTTGCATCAAGAGCATAAATGCTTGCTTTGAGCGTGTCAGGAGAGCCTTCGGTATTAAATTGCACAACGGAACCAACGGTTATATCATCACTGTATTTTTCGGGCAGAGAGAAATCCATTTTGAGCGAAGAAGTCTGCTGAAGCGTGGTCATTACTTGCGTAGGAGACACAACCGCACCAACACTCACGGAGCGCAAACCGACTTTGCCATTAAAAGGCGCACGAATTTCGGTTTTTGCGATATTTGCCTTTACAACCTCAATATCGGCGCTGGATGCAGCGAATTGTGCTTCGGCGACATCTAGCCCTTGCTGGCTAGTTCCTTGCACGGCAAGCAAGGCTTTTTCGCGCTCCATCGTCTTTTGCAAGACGGTGTATTGCGCTTGAACGCGCTGTAATTGCGCTTGCAAATCACCGTCGTAGAGCTTCACAAGCAGTTGTCCTTGCTGAACATTCTGCCCTTCGGTGAAGTTGATTTTGGTGATTCTGGCGGTGATTTCGGATTTAATTTCTGTTTCTTCATTTGCCAAGAGTGTCCCACTACTCAACGTCTCGCTTGCAATAACGACTTCTTTCGCAATAACGCCTTCAACTGCTATTGGAGCGTTTTTTCCGGCAGCGCCGCTATTTGCGCCACCGCTATTTGCGCCGCTTGCAGAAGATTCGGGTTTGTCGGATTTAGCAGATTTGCTGCGATAAAGAAAGATTGCCCC
Source organism: Candidatus Kapaibacterium sp. (assembly GCA_025455065.1). Taxonomy (GTDB): domain Bacteria; phylum Bacteroidota; class Ignavibacteria; order Kapaibacteriales; family UBA4661; genus PH2015. Next base: position 12,250 of record JALONG010000043.1, read on the forward strand.
AAACGCAGCGAGAATACAAGCCGTGATGAGAAAAGGCTTCAAAAAGCGTTGCATGATGCCGTGAAAAAGTACCGTAAAAAAGTGAAGTGTTCCGAGAGTAATGACGAATGACAGACATTAGAATTGATGATTGCCAAACGATTGCCTACTGGTGATGATAAAAAGTGTATCTGCAAACTTACGCGAAAGAACGTATATTTACCACATATTTTTATCGGATATTTTCCCACACTTTTCGTAAAATCAATTCCGAAGTATTTTGTATCTTCGTTACAGATTTTTGCAGTATTACGATGACAGACACTCAACACCATAGATTTTATCACGCTTTAACCGTCTTTCAACCGTCGTCTTTCAACCATCGTCTTTCGACAATAGTTTTTCGTAACCGTATTCGATAACAGTTGCCAACGCACATTATGAACCCTACTTCTACTCCCAATCCCGGAAAAGCACTTTTGGATTCTCTCTCGCCGGAAGCGCGAGATCGCATTATCGAAATGGCATGGGAAGACCGAACACCGTTTGAAGCCATTTTCAACCAATTCGGCTTGCGCGAAAACGATGTACGCCGCCTTATGCGACGCACGATGAAAACATCCAGCTTCAAGATGTGGCGTGAGCGTGTGAGTGGTCGCAAAACCAAACACGAGCAATTACGCCCCGAAGAAATGAATGATAAACCGCGCTTTCGGTCGCGGAATCAGAAATAAATGACCAAATTACCCAAATAATGCGCTAAAAAATTTGTCAAGCGCGGCGATTTTACTAAATTGTGCCTTCGTGAATTCTAATGCGGCTTGCTTCCGTGCGCACAGCCCGTAAAATCACCGTTTTCACCCTCATCAACCACATTCCGATTCCGTTTATGCTCCTTGCAACGCTCTTCGCACCTCTTGTCGGCGCACTTGCGCTTTTGCTGGTCAGCCGCGATGCTAAGAAAGCGCTGAAATACTCGTCGTTACTTGTGTCACTCATTACCTTTGTCTTTGGTTTAGTGGCGCTGCTGCAATTCGACCGCTCTAACCCCAATATGCAAATGCTTACTTCGCAAGCGTGGATTCCCTCGCTGGATGCGGGTTTTCGGATTGGTGTGGACGGGATGTCGGTGCTGTTCGTTTTTTTGACGACGCTCACAATGCCTGTCGTCATTTTGGCAGGTTTTGACAGTATTAAAGAGCATGAAAAAGAATTTTACGCGCTGATTTTACTTTTAGAATTTGGCGTTATCGGAATTTTTGCTGCATTAGATACCTTCCTTTTTTACGTCTTTTTTGAACTTATTTTGATACCGATGTATTTTCTCATTGGTATTTGGGGCGGTGAGCGCCGTGCTTTTGCAGCAATCAAGTTTTTTATTTACACGATGTTTGGTTCTCTGGTGATGCTCGTTGCCCTGATATGGCTTGGTTACTATGTTCAGCAGACAACAGGACATTTCACCACGAATTTGCTTCTTCTACGCGAAATCGCTCCGACAATCCCGCTTGAAACGCAGAAATGGATGTTCTTCGCCTTTATGCTGGCGTTTTGTATCAAAGTGCCGCTTTTTCCCGTTCACACGTGGCTCCCGGATGTGCAGTCCGAATCGCCACTTGTGGCAACGGTCGTTGTGGGCGCGGTTCTCTTCAAAATCGGCATTTACGGCTTGATTCGCTTCGGTCTGGAAATGTTCCCGCAATCGTCGCTGGAGTACGCAAAAGTGATGTGTACGCTGGGTGCAATCGCTGTGGTCTATGGCGCTCTGGTGGCAATCGTGCAAACCGATATGCGCCGTTTGGCTTCCTACGCGCTTGTCAGTAGTTTGGGAACAATGGTGATGGGCGTATTTTCCATGACTCCCGAAGGCGTTCAAGGTGCAATTTTGCAGACCTTTAATCACGGTTTATCGGTAACGGGCTTGTTTTTGTGCTTGGGCGTTCTCACCGAACAGCGCGGGACAACGAATCTCGCTGATTACGGCGGCGTTGCGAAGGTTATGCCGATGTTTGCGGTGTTGTTTGCAATTTCGATGTTCTCGCTGGCAGGCTTGCCGGGCTTAAATGGCTTTATTGGCGAGTATTTGCTGCTCTTGGGAACATTTCGCTCACCGTTTTTGAATAATTGGGTTTACGGTATCGTCGGCGCAACAACAGGAACATTTGTAGCGATGTATATGCTGAAACTCTACAATAATGTGTGCTTCGGCAAAACGCCCAACGAAGAAAGCGCTTCGATGAAGGATTTGACGACAAAAGAACTTGCAACGCTCATTCCGGCGACGATTCTGATGATTTGGATTGGTGTTTATCCTTCAACATTTATGCGCTTTTCCGAAGAATCCACCAAAGCACTTGTCGGCAAACTTGAAATTATCAAATTCGGCACCACCAAACACACCGACACCCTGAAAAAACTTCATGCTGCACCGCACGAAGGCGCTGCGCATAATAGCGCGGCACAGTCCGGTAGTGGACATTAGCAATTTATAGAACTCTCAATGTTCAATCTTCCCGTAGCACAGACTGAGCGCGGCGCTCACTTGTCTGTGTCCGAAATGAGCGAAGCGAATAATCTTCAAAGCCAGTCTGTACAACACTTTCGTTGATTACGCCTAACGGCGTTAATGGCACAGACAAGAATGTCTGTGCTACATTAAGAAAAAACAATACCTTCCGAGCATTCAAATATCTGCACAACCCAGAAAATTTATCCCTTATCCTTCATCCTTTACTTCCATGCTGCAAGACGTATACTACTCGTTACCGATAGCGCTGTGTTCATTTTTTGGCATTACGGCAATGCTCTTAGGCGCACTTGTGCAAAAAAATCGCAGTAATATCGTGATGCCGTATTCAACTATTGGTTTGGTGACGGTGTTCACCTTTGCTGCGCTCTTTTGGGGCAGAAACGGCACGGCTTTTAACGGTATGATTACGATTGGGATGTACCCGTATTTTTTCGATATGCTTTTTGCGGCAGCAGGAATTTTGGTGATGATTGCGGCGCGACCCTATTTACAGCGCATGAATTGGGAATTTGACGAATTTTACGTCTTAGTGCTGTTCGCCGTGAGCGGCATGATGCTGATGGCGCACGCGAACCATTTGCTGATAACGTTTATCGGCATCGAGATTATGTCTATCAGTTTTTACGTGCTTGCGGCGTATATGCGCAATGAATCGCTGTCGGTGGAATCGGGCTTGAAGTATTTTCTTTTGGGCGCGTTTTCAACGGGATTTTTGCTCTACGGCATGGCGCTAATTTACGGCGCAACGGGCGGAAAAATGGAATATCCTGCAATTCGCGCTGCGGTTAGCTACGGCTCACAAATGCCGCTACTACTGCTTGCGGGAACGGGTTTGATTATCGTCGGTCTCTGTTTCAAAGTCGCAGCGTTTCCCTTTCACGTGTGGGCACCGGACGTGTATCAAGGCGCTCCGACAGTCGTTACGGCGTTTATGAGTACAGGAGGCAAAGCGGCTGCGTTTGCGGCGTTTATTCAACTTGGTGCAGTGCTTATTCCCAACGGCGGACCGGACAGCGTGAAAATCACACATCTTTTGGCAATAATTTCTGCTGCATCTATGCTCTACGGCAATATTGCCGCTTGCGCACAGCAAAATGTGAAACGCCTTTTGGCATATTCTTCCATCGCACAAGCCGGATACATGATGATTGGGATTGTGGCAGGCACGGGGCGCGGTACAAGCGGCTTGATGTTCTATCTGGCAGCATATTTGTTCACCCAAATTGGCGCGTTTATCGTTGCAGCGGCACTGGAAAATGAATACGGCAAGCAGTTAGAATTCAGTGATTATGCGGGTTTGGCGAAACGTCATCCGCTCTTGGCAGGGGTAATGTCGCTGTTTATGTTCTCGCTTGTCGGCTTGCCGCCGTTTGCAGTCTTTTTTGGCAAATACTACCTTTTCACTGCCGCTATTGAAGCGGGTTATACGTGGCTTGCGCTGGTGGGTGTGCTTGCAAGCGTGATTTCAGCCTACTTTTATCTTGGACTTATTGTCGCAATGTATTTCCGCACCCACGAAACAGGCGAAATACAGCCTGCCGCACCCGGTATGTCTGGCGTAACGATTGCATTAGCTGTGGCGGGTGTGATTCTTCTCGGCTTGATTCCTGCGGCTGTGCTACGGATTACAGGCGGGGGGATGTAGTCACAAACATTACATTGATGATTGTGTGTTGAGTATATTTTAGTGGCACAGACATTTTTGTCTGTGCGAGTTTTTATGCCTATTTTGAGCAATTTCGCACAGACAAAAATGTCTGTGCCACCCACACTTTACATACTTATTTTTCGTCAAGCCTAAATTCCTCACACACGCTCTTTCCGCAATAGTGCCAACGCTGACCGTATTTTTCCCGCTTCACGGGCAGGTGCAAAGCCTGAGAGCAGCGATAGTGTAAGAGCAATAACACAAACTACCGCCACATCGCTCCATTCCACCAGCAAAGGCAAAATCGGAATCACATACCGCGTCGTATCAAGCGCAATCCATCCGAAGTTCATTTGCCCCCAGCACACTCCCACACCCAACACTGCCCCAAGCACTGTTCCCGTTACACCGACTAAAAAACTGTGGCTGAAAAAGATAGTGACAATTAACGATGACCGAGCGCCGAGCGCCTTGAGCATACCGATTTCCGCACGTTTTTCCGCAACGGTCATCGAAAGCGACGCGAAGATATTGAACACCGCCACCAGCACAATTATCAACAACACACAAAACGCTGCCAAGCGTTCAAAGCGCATGATGTTGTAAAGTTCGCGGTGTAAATCGAACCATGTTTCGACGCGAAACCCCGTTCCTAATGCGGCTTGCAGAAGATTTTTTCCGTTTGTACTCAGTTGCACGTTTTCCAAGCGCACATCCACATATTGCGCGGCAAAATCGTCGGTGGGCAATTTCAACAAACGCCGTGCGGCTGCAAGCGAGGTGTAGGCTTGTGTTGCGTCGTATTCTTTGGTATTCGACTGAAACACCCCCACAATCACCCCGCGCACCATTTTTGGCGGAACAGCCTGTGTTATTGCGGCTTCTATCGCATTGGGCGAGAGCAACTGTACGGTGTCGCCCACAACCAAGCGCAAATTATCCGACAGTGCAGCGCCCATCACAAGCGGTACGAGGTTGCTATTCTCTTCCGATTCCAAACGAAATTCCCCCGTAACCAAGGTTTTACGCAGCCCCGAAACAATATCCACTTTGGATTGCTCAATACCGATAAGTTGAAACGGCTGCATAGAACGCCCATTTACACAGACCATTTTTCCGCTTGCCACCGGGGCAATGTAGGATGCACCAAGCGGCTGCAACGCTGTGGTGATGAGCTTTTGCAAGGAATCATCTGCCCGAAGCCACTGCACGGATGTATTCGATGATGCACTATTGGCGGCACTATTTACCACACTAATTCGCAAATGTGGGTCGAAACCAATAAGGAAGCGGTCTATGAGCGATTGAAAGCCATTAAAAAGCGACATCACAATAATCAACGCCGCCACACCAAGCATAATACCGCCAATAGAAATTCCGGTAATGACGGTGATAAAATTCAGCGAATGTTTTGAACGCACATAACGGCGGGCGATAAACAACGAAAGCCGCAGCGAAGCGAGTTTGGAAGCGGTTTGTGGCGGAGGAGTTGCCTGAGGTTGGATGCTGTTCATAACGGCTTTGGGGATGATGTTCGTTTATTACTGACAAAATACTGAGGGGTGGGAGTAAAAATGTAAGTGGCACAGACATTTTTGTCTGTGCGAAATTGCTCAAAACCAGCACAAACACTCGCACAGACAAAAATGTCTGTGCCACTGATTCTCAAAATTATTCACATATTTCGCAAACAATCTTTACGCTACACTCGTAGGCGGTGTCGGTGATTTCAGCACGTTGAAAAAGCGCACCACATACAAAACCGACGAAACCAGTACCATAACAAGCGCCGCACCCATACTCCACTCAATAGACCATGCGGGCGCTTCCAACACAACACAAGACATCATCACAATCATACAAAAGACCGCGATTTTCCCTGCGGTATTGGACGGCATCACAAAGCCCGTGCGCTTGGTCAGGTAAATCCCCGCAAGCATGATTAGCACATCACGAGCAATCACCAGCGCCACAAACCAAAGCGGCAAGCGCCCTTGCACCACCAGCATCCCTGTAATAACGGCAACATAAATTTTATCGGCAAGCGGGTCAATCACTTTCCCCGCTTCGCTGACTTCGTTCAGTTTCCGCGCAAGCCAGCCGTCCAGCAAATCAGTGATGTACGCCAAAACACCGATGGAATAGGCAAGGTAATTATGCCCCTGCCACAGCAGCACTGCCGAAGGAATTGTCAGCAAAGCACGAAGCATACTGAGTCCGTTGGAATACGTCCAGATTTTATCGGACATTTTATGAGCGCTGGTGCTGGACATGGCGGTAATGGAGAAAGTTGGGAAAGTGTTCAATATGATGAAGAGAACGTAAAAGAGCGAGGCTCTTGCTGCGTTGCAAGCGTCTCGCTCCCCGAAAGATGTAGAATCCGGCAGATTATTTCGTATTCGCCTTAAACCAATCCACTGTGCGCCCCAAACCCTCTTCAAAGCTGACTTCGGGCTGCCATTGGAGAAGATTTTTCATCTTGGACGAAGTACAAACGCTGCGTTTTTGCTCACCGGCTTTTGCCGGAGCGTGGACGCGCTTAATTGGTTTGCCGACTTTCATTTGCAAAAGCTGGAAAAGCGTATTAACACTGTATTCTGCCCCTGTCGAAACGTTGTAAATGCCGCGTGCTGCTTCGGTCAGTGCCAACACATTTGCCCGCGCAACATCACCAACATAGACGTAATCTCGCGTTTGTGTCCCTTCGCCGTTGATGATTGGCTGTTCACCTTTGAGCATTTTCAGGGCAAAAATCGCAATAACGCCTGCTTCGCCGTGCGGGTTTTGGCGCGGTCCGTAAACGTTGGTATAGCGAAAAATCACGTTTTCGATACCATGCACAGTTTTGTAATAACCAAGATATTTCTCGTTGGCGAGTTTGGTTACGCCGTAAGGCGAAAGCGGACGTTTGGAGTGCTTTTCATCGGCGGGGAAATAATCTTGCTCACCGTAGATAGCGCCTCCGCTTGAAGCAAAGACAATGCGGCGCACTTTGGCTGCCCGCGCCGCTTCGTAAAGATTGAGCGTGTCAAGGATATTCACTTGCGCATCGGCTTTCGGGTCATCAACAGAGATGCGAACACTGATTTGCGCGGCGTGGTGGTTCAGAATCTCAATTTTTTCATCCTGCAAAAGTTGAGCGATTTTTTTATCACCAATGCCGATTTTGTGAAATGTTGCTTTCGGGTTGATATTCGTTTTCACACCGGAACTCATATCATCAATGATAATGACGTTATGCCCCGCTTCGATGTAACTATCAACAATGTGTGAGCCGATAAAGCCTGCTCCGCCTGTAACTGCGATATTCATAGCGTGTACAACTTGATTGGTAAAAAGGGAGAGAGAAAAATGTGCGCAAATTTACGGATTTATGCGAGATTTCTCCAAATAGTTCAGAAAAAACCTCAAAAGAAAAAGCGCAATGCCACGTTTGCCGACGTGAGTACCGCATCGCTGGTGCGTCCCGCCGGAAAGCGTACAGGATAATCACTCGGCGGAGGATTCGTCGAAGACATCGCACCGGTTGTATAGCTGGCGAGATGTGCTTCCGCACCAAGCGCAAAGTGCCGTGCAAAGCGGTATTCAAAGCCCAACACCCCGCCAAACCAAAATGAACCGATATTTTCCAAATACACAAACGGGCTGGGCATTACCCTGTCCAGCAAAAACGTTTCCCAGCGCACCGCCGAAACGACCACACCAGAGCGAACTCCGGTATATACGCGGGTCTCAGCATCAAACGGATGCGTGTAATATACGCCCATTCCCACACGCGAGAACGTGCTTGTGCGATAATGCCGCGCCGGAACGGTGTTGTTGTTCAAATTCAACCGCAAGGAATCATTCGCTTGTGCAAAGGCAAATTCCGTTTCCCAGCGAAAATGCTGACCAAACTGCACCGGAATATACCATGAATGCACTCCGGCGGGCTGCACCAAATATGTGTCGTTATTGGGAAAGGTGTAAGGCAGTATGCTCACGCCAATACCCACACGCGGCGCTTCGGAGGCTGCTTCCAAGGAATCTTTTTGCGCAGAACGCAGCAACGGGTGAAACAGAAATGCAATAACAACGACACAAAACAACGATTGTATCATAGATTCAAGGGCAATGATTGGCTAAAACGGAATTTTGAACGGAAACACCAAATACGCACGGACAGGCATCGGGCGGACATTCCCCTTGCCGTCGTCGAATACGCCAAACTCCAGCGCCGGAGCAGGTAGTTTCAGGATATTGAGATATTGCTTGAGCCAATTCCAAAACGGCGCACCGTCGGGCAGAAGTTTTTCGAGGTCGTAATCCAGACTGATGATGTAGCGGCGTGATTGCTCGCCTTGCCATTCTAAATTCCGCGACGCATACCCAAAAGCAAGATTGAGCCACGAGGGCCAATACGGCTTCGCAGCTTCCGGCAAGATACCATGCACATCCAACGAAAGCCACCACGTCCACGCGCTGTAATCGTCAATCGGATTCGTTGAGCCTTTGCGCGTCTTTTCGCCAAACCACGGCGCGGGGTAAAATTCCGCTTTCATTTTCACGTATTGTAACCCGGGAACATAGCGCTGGGCAATATGCAAACCCGCACCAAGTGTATTGGCGACCATATCACTCGGCGAAAAACCCCAACCATTGCCGTAACCGTCTTGAATTTCCACGAAAAATTGGTAGCCCAAGCCCATCAAACCGCCGCCAATCGTTGCAATATCCTCGCCAAAACCCGCAGAAAGCAGAACATCCGTCGAAAATTTCGACATAAAATATCCCGCAAACATATGTCCGGCTTTGTCTGCGCCTAACTCCAAATCGCCGTCCTCAATAATCCGAAACGACAATCTGTCCGACCAAAATGCTTGGTATTGATAATACTGCGCCGCACCGACACCAAGCCCATAAACACCGCCATACAGCAGGGCTTTCCCGACATCAATTTGCGTCGTTTTTCGCACCGGCGCACCGTCAAACGTGTAGCGGTATGGGCGCTCCAAAGGCGCTTGAGAGCTTGGTTGGTACATGAGAACAGGTTGGTTGCGCTGTTCTGTAATGATGCTGTCTTGTATGGGAGCGGCATTATCCGCCAAGGCTGATTCCTGCTTGTTTGGGAATGATGAAAGCATCACCAAACTATCTTCACCGTAGCACAGACTGAGAGCGCGGCGCTCAACTTGTCTGTGCCATGAATACGCGCAGCGTATAGTCTTCAAATGGCAGTCGTTGTCAGCATGTTCAAAATTTTCGGTATTACGCCTGTCAGCGTTAATGGCACAGACAGGAATGTCTGTGCTACGAAGATGTTGTTCGCTCACGCCCGCAAGCGGCATTACGTCTGCATTTTCAACCGATTGGATTAGTGTGGAAGTGGGCAAAGAATATTTCCACAAGACCGAAGGATAATGCGGCAATGGCGCAGCAACAAGCGCCGAGCGCATAGAGGTCATAAGCAATACGAAAACAATGAATTGAACGAAGGAACGCATAGTACCTCGAAAGGTTAGTACCTCGAAAAGTGTCAGACAACGTGTTTACGGCATTTGCAAACGATTGAGCAAAGAATTTTACTGCCGGAAGGAGCGCCAATATACGAACAAATGATGATTTCCTGTGTGTGTTCGTGAAAAAAAAGTCCCCGTTCAAGGAAATTTCTCTGCAAAAGAATCGTTGTTGGACAAAACGAGGTTGTCGAAATCACATTTCCTCTGTAAATTGCATGGCGATTGTTTGCTCGTTCTCTGCGAAATTATCGCCCCTAACCGAAAACATTGTTTGACCAATAACCCGCATCCACAGTGAATTTCGAGACACTTGCTCATCAATACCGCGAAATGACCGACAAGGGTATTCTCATGTCGTTCAAAGGGGCATTTGCGCAGCCAATTCTTGTTGAAATCGGTCAAACGCTGCGCGGAAAAATTGCCGTGCAGCCGATTGAATCAATCTCAGAACGCACAATGCTGACAAAAAAAATTTTCGCTATTTTTGTCGAATTGACACAAAACGTGATGTTCTATTCGGCAGAGCAGGAATTGGATGAACACGGCAAAGAATGTGGCATCGGGCTTCTGGTCATTAGCGAAACGCCGGAAACATACCGCATCAGCTCTGCAAATCAAATCGTAACAGCAGATATGGAACGTGTTCGCCAGAAATGTGAATCACTTCAACGTTTGTCGAAAGAAGAACTTAAAAGCCGCTACAACGAACAGCGCCGCGAACCTCGCTCATCAAGTAAGGGTGCGGGTTTGGGTTTTTTAGACATTGCCCGCAGAGCCGATTTGCCGCTTGATTTTGCATTTACACCACTCAATGATGAACGTGCTTTATTCATGCTTTCGGCATCGGTGCTGAAACATTCTGCATAACAAAAGCATTACTCCTTCACAACAACGTAACAAGAGTATCACTTTTTCCGTCACTCATCATGCCAGCAGCGAAAGCAACCACAGCGAAAGTAACCCTCACAAAAGCAACCGCAGCAAAGATAACCCCGACAACAGAGGAAACAAAAGCGGTAAAAAAAACGCCCAAAGCATCGGCGAAAACATCAACCGAAGTAGCCTTTGCGACAAGTATTGACCATGTTCGCACGGCATTTGCCGCACTTGCCCCCGAAGAGCAGCGTACCTTGCTTGCAGAGTGGACGCAGGCGATAACAAGCGCGAACTCGCTTACGCAGCTTGTCGAACTTGTGCAAAAAGAATACGGTGCAAATTTAACAACGGAAGTCTGGACAGAAGGCGCTGCACACGTTCCACTTGTCTATTGCAAAATCACGCTTCCCAACGGCACAGAATACACCGCAAGCGGCAAAAACCAGAAAGCCGCAAAACAGCTTGCCGCCGAAGAAGCACTTTCTGATTTGAAGAACGCATAAAACCTCTCTGAACAAAAGAACGTCAATAACACCATGAACGATATTTCTCTTACCAAAACCACCACCACCCCAGCAATCACGGCACGTGTAGCCGACGGCTTTGTCGAGATTGACGGGGACTCATATCCCGAAAACTCGGTTGATTTTTTTCAGCCAATTTTTCAGTGGTTTCGGGATTTTATGGCGACGCAAAAGCGCCATTTGACCGTACATTTCCGTATGCCTTATTTCAACACCAGTTCTTCAAAATGTTTGCTGGATATTTTGGATATGCTCCAAAGTTACCACTACACAAGTGGCGGCGCGGTTGAAGTTACGTGGTGGTACGATGAAAACGATGACGATATGCTGGAAAGCGGCAAAGAATTAGGTGACGGCTTAGATTTGAAGTTCCTTTTTATGCCCTACGCGGACTGAGGAAAAAATGAAGGAAAAAATGAAGTTCTGAAGCGCTCTTCGGACATTCTTATCTTTCCCTTCCACTATCCCCGAAAAAAAAACACTACCGATTTTTCACGCTTTCGAGAGAAGCATTTGTACACAAGCACGTGGACACAAGCACTATGAAATCCGGCACGATGACACAACAAAGCAGCATCAGTGCTTCCGTTGCCTCGGTGCTGGGGTCGTCAGCGACGGATAATCTGACGGAAATGTTCAAAAGCGAACTCGAAACGCTGGAGCAGTATCACCGCACCATTAACAGCCCCGAACTTACTTTTGAAGAGCTTCTCCAAGAATATCGGATGCTGGGGGAACGCTACGAAAATCTTGTCAGGCAAGCCGGCAAACTCACGCGCATCGGCGATGTGGCACAGCGCAAACTTATCAATGCCAAAGGTGAGCTTGCAGCACAATCGGAAGTGATTGAAAGGGCAAATTCCGAACTCCAAGAAAAAAATGAGCGTTTGCGCGAATCGTTGGAAGAAATCAATCAACTGAACGTCAATTTAGGCATCGAACAGGCGCAAGCAGACAATCTGCTTTTGAACATTTTGCCGCCGGACATCGCAGCACGCCTCAAAGAAGGGGAAGAAAATATTGCGGATTTGTTCGAGGATGCAACCGTCGTTTTTACCGACATCGTAGGTTTCACCAATCTTGCATCCTTAGTTTCCGCCACAACGATTGTCAAACTCCTCAATATGCTTTTTTCCCGCTTCGACAAACTTCTTGACCATTTCCCCGTCGAAAAAATCAAGACCATTGGCGACAGTTATATGCTTGCCTCCGGCATCCCGACACAACGCAAAGACCACGCCTTGCAAGCAGCATCCTTCGCCTTTGCAATGCAAAATGAACTCAATCGTTTCGTAGCAGAAACAGGCTACCCGATTTCCATGCGTATCGGCTTGCATAGCGGTCCGGTTGTAGCAGGAATTATCGGCACTCGGAAGTTTGTCTATGACCTTTGGGGCGACACGGTAAACATCGCAAGCCGCATGGAATCTCATGGGCAGCCGGGGAAAATTCACTGTTCGGAGACGGTGTATGAACGCCTGAAAACTGTCTATCAATTTGAACGGCGCGGCGCTATTGACATCAAAGGCAAAGGCAAAATGGACACCTATTTTTTGATTGGCAGCCTCACGAATAATTCTGCGTTGCAAGAATTGTAAGATTAACGAATCCCTTCAACTTTACCAATGCTTGACGAGCCACACAACGCAGTAAATCAGTAATCCCACCATACCACCAACTATCGTGCCGTTAATGCGAATAAACTGCAAATCGCGTCCGATGTAGAGTTCAACGCGGTCGGACATCGTGTCGGCATCCCACTTTTTGACGGTATCGCTGATGATTGCCGTAATTTCACTTTTGCGGTTGATGATGATACTGAGCAAAATATCTCGGAGCCACGTATTGATGCGGTTGCGCACCTGCTCGTCATTGAGCAGCGATGCGGAAAGTGATTGCAGGCTTTCGTAAATTTGCTGGCGGATATTGGAATCGGGGCGCTCCGCGTCAGTAACAATGCGGTATTTCACATCTGCCCAGAGTGATGAGAAATACTGCCGCACGAGGGGATTTGCCAGCAAATCTTCTTTCATCACTTCGATTTTTTGCCGATAATCGTCGGAATGACGAAGGTTTTGAATAAAATTCTGTACCGCTACGTTGAACTTTTGACGCAGTTCGTGGTCATTATCCAAATTCACCTCGCGCAAGGTTTGTTCGGCTTTAGAAATGATTGTGTCGTAAATCCGATTATCCACAAACTTCGGCACGTACCAAGGGCTTTCCTCCTCAATTTTCCGCCGAATAAAATCTTTATTATTATTCAAAACCCGTTCTGCAACTTTTAGCGCCTCATCAAGCAAAAATTGATGACGATTGTTGGTTGTCATTGCCGACAGCACGTTGCCCGCTAGTGGTGCAACTTCCAGCGCACGTACTCTCGCGGCAATGTTCTCCTCCAAAAAGCGCTGCACATCGTCATGCTTCAGTGCGTTCAAAAACTCAGGAATGACCGCCGTTACGCGGTGCGCAATCTCTTCCGCATTTTCCGGTGCAGCAAGCCAGAGTGCCATACGGTGCGGAATGTCCATCGTGTCAAGTTTCCCCGCAATCACCTCCGGCGTAAGAAAATTATTCTGCACAAAATTCCCCAAACTCGCACCAATACGGTCTTTGTTCTTGCGAATAATAGCAGTGTGAGGAATGGGAACATTCAGAGGATGCCGAAAAAGTGCCGTTACCGCAAACCAATCCGCCAAAGCGCCTACCATTGCTGCCTCGGCGAAAGCCCGCACAAAAGCAGCCCACGCATACTGTTCTTCCAACGCCAACGCCACAGCAAAGAGACACACCATACCAAGCAGTAAGCCCGTTGCAAACTGCTTCATCCGCGCAAGGTCGCGTCGCATCTCGGCTTCATTGGCAATAGGAAGGTTCATGATTTGTTATGGAGTTCTTAATAAATCTCGGAAGATAACATACAAACCTGTTGCAGAGCCGATGCCACTCAAGATAATCTGCCAGATTTGCATTGATTTTTGTGCTTCCAATGCTTCTTTCTGCACTTGCAAACTTTTCTCTTGAATTTCTGCCGAAACCCTCTTCAATGCTAAATCCGAGTTTGCATCCGGCACACGCGGGACATAGATTTGGTCGCCGGCTTCCAGAGCAATGCTCGTGCCTTTCGCTGCACCTGTGGTGATGCGGGGTTCAAGCCAGAGACGGTTTTTTGCTTTGATAACCCTGACACGTGCTGTGTCGGCACCGGGAGCGTAATTTCCCGCAGCGTTCAAATACCATTCCACCGTTTTTCCTTCGGCAGCTTCAACAAAACCGGGTTTATTGACTTGTCCGAAAACGAAGATATTACGCGGGTTTGCGGCAATCGTGATAATGTCGCCGTCTTGCAAAACGACGTTATCCGCTTCGGAATTGCCTTGCAGCGCAGCCGCCACATCACACGCGACAATCGGGCGGCGCATGGTCTCGTCCAGCTTGTAACGGAGCGTGTCTTCAGGTGTGAGTGTGGTGTACTGGAAATTCCGTGAAAGGTCGGCTGCATCGGTGCGAAAGACCAGCGACTTGATTTCACGGCGCGTTACGCTGGAAAGGGGCAAATGTGCGTTTTTCGTGATTCCTCCGGCTTGCTTCACAATCGCTGAAAGCCGCGTCCTGTCTGCTTCTATTGCATACACGCCCGGTTGCGCGACTTCTCCCAACACCGAGACTGTGCCGAAACGCTTGATATTCTCTACCTTTTCGCGGACAACAATGCTTGCGCCTGCGGTGAGTTCAATATCATCCTGCCCGCTCATAATTCGCGCCATTGTCATTGTTTTTGCGGCATTGCCTGAAGCACCCGCAGAAACACTTTCCAAAAGTTCAATTTGCGCAGAATCCGCATTATCACTCAGCCCAAAAGCAGCTTTGATGAGCAGTGACACGCGGTCACCACGTCTGAACGGTAGTAAACATGGGCGTTGTACCGCTCCGGCAATCGAAAGTAATGCGCCGTTGCGCGTGGCTTCGTGTTCAAAGGGAACATAGATTTCATCACCTTCGCGTAGCACACCATCTGCCGCCGCGTCGTTTGTGAGGCGTGAGCGCAGCGCGTCGGAAATATCGGTTTTGCCGTTGCGATGCAAAACGTTGATATTGCGCTGGGAATACGGAATGGCATACTGCCCCGAAGGCGCATTATCACTCATGGTTGTGAGAGAACGATTCACAGGAAGGCGTTCTTTGGAAAGCGGCATTGTTTCTTGATTCGCAATCGCCACTGCCGAAGAAACACGCATGGATGCGGGGAGCGAGTACATCCCGGGCGCAACCACATTCCCGCTTATGCGTACAAACACCGTGCGCGGACGCTGAAGCGTGAGATAGGCTCGGTTATTCGCGTTGCGGCTTTGCACAAGGCGCTGTATCTCGCTTTTGACTTCTGCCAATGTTTTTCCCGTAACGCTCAATTCCCCCAAACGCGGCACTAACACAACGTTTTCCGGCGAAACAACCAAAGGAACGGTCAGCGAAACCGGACCAACAATTTCCAACGCCAGAACATCACCGGGTCCCAAAAAATAATGCTCCGCACTCACGACGTTATCCGCCGCAAAGCCGCTTCCAGCCTGACTTGCTGAAGCACCAAGCAATGATGCGTCCGGCTGGAGGAGTTTTTCGACATCGCCGCCCGTAGAAGCACCGATGCGGCTTTGAGCATACAAACCGGAAGAAATACAACCAATAACGATAACCCAGAGCGCCGCGAGGCGAAAAGAGAGAACTTGCATTATGAAGGGGGAAAGTGAAGAAATTTTGCTATATTTTTTTGAACACCAGCGTTGCATTGTGTCCGCCAAAACCAAAGCCGTTGTTCAAAACATACGAAATAGAGCGCTCTTGCGGCGTATTCGCCGTAACGTTTACGTCAATTTCTTCGTCTTGGTTGAAGACGTTAATCGTCGGCGGAACGATTTGGTGCTTGATTGCAAGCAAACACGCGATAGATTCAATCGCTCCGGCTGCACCAAGTAAATGCCCCGTCATAGATTTGGTCGAACTGATATTGACCTTTGAGAGCGCAGCAGTGCTATCGCCGTAAAGTTTTTTGATAGATTTCACTTCGGCAATATCGCCAAGCGGCGTGGAAGTGCCGTGCGTGTTGATGTAATCAAGATGCTCTGCTTTTATTCCCGCAGAATCAAGCGCCATTTGCATAGACCGCACAGCGCCTTCGCCTTCGGGGTGCGGAGCAGTCATATGGTGAGCGTCGGCAGACATACCGATACCCGCAACTTCCGCGTAAATATGCGCTCCGCGAGCCTTTGCCGATTCCAATGTTTCCATGACAAACGCCCCTGCACCTTCGCCCATCACAAAGCCGTCGCGCTCTTTGTCGTAAGGGCGTGAAGCGGTTTCGGGGCTGTCGTTGCGCGTGGAAAGCGCTTGCATATTGCCAAATCCGGCAATCGCCATTGGTGTAATCGAAGCTTCCGCACCGCCGCAAATCATCAAATCTGCCATGCCGTGTTGCAAAATCATGTAGGCATCAATCATCGCGTGGAGCGATGTTGCACAAGCAGAAACGGTCGCGTAATTCGGACCGCGAAGATTATTACGAATCGAAATCATGCCCGCAGCCATATCAGGAATCATCTGCGGCACAAAAAACGGGCTGACGCGGCGCGGACCGCCCGCCATGTACCCGCGAAACTGCTCGTCGTAGGAAATCATCCCGCCGATACCCGAACCATACACAACGCCGATGCGCGTCGTGTCCATATCGGGCAGGTGAAATTTCGCATCGTTCATTGCCATTTCTGCTGAGATGATGCCGAATTGGCAGTATTTATCAAGGCGGTTGAGCGATTTGCGGTCGAGATATTTCGCGGCATCAAAATTGCGCACTTCGCAAGCAAACTTGCAGTGATACTCCGACGCATCGAAGCCCGAAATCGGCACAGCGCCGCTTTTGCCCTGAACGAGTCCTTCCCAATACGCATCTACGCCTTCTCCAATCGGAGTAATAGCACCGATGCCGCTAATGACGATAGTTTTACGTTGCATAACTTGTTAGACAGTGAAAAATGAAAATAATACTACGTTTTATCCTGAACACTTGATTGTATGGGATCCACAATGGCGTTGATTATGCCAAGCGAAACTGTGAAGGCTTTTTTGAAAATAACTTCGTTATCTAAAACGGGCGAGTACCATACTTGTTACACGAAAAATGTGGCTTGTGTGCTTATCTTTCCGTGCCGATCTTCATCAAATTACTCGTTCCACGCGCCAGAAGTTTGCTTTTATCAGCGTTCCAAACTTCGCATTGCGCATTGATAATCGTCGAACCTTCTTTCACAATGGCAGTTTGGGCAATAATTTTTTCATCCTTTTTTGCCACAGCAAAGTAATCTACAACAAGATTAACAGATGTAAAAAAGTTTTTCTTACCGAGCATAAAAATTGTTGCACCAATCACATCATCCATCAGTGCAGCAATCGCTCCGCCGTGAAATGTTCCTGCGGGATTCAGTAATTCGGGACGAATAATCATTGCGACTTCGAGCATACCGCGCTCTGCTGCTATGATGGTGCAATCAAGCCAGCGCCCAAGCGGTGACGGGCTGTGCTGACTGAAATTTGTGCCGACAAGTTGGCGGAAATGTTCCAAGACGGGATTGGTACTGGTTGATTGTTCAGGCATAGTTGCTTTATTATTTGTTGAGAGAATTATTATTCCGAAAGATTCCCCACAGCCCGCTCTGTTGCCTGCCGGAGGAAGGTTTCGTCGTTGTAAAGCCGTGTGAGCATAATGCCACCTTCCACATCCTGCATAATCTTCCACGCCAGCGTTTCTGCGGTTTGTGGCTCGTATTGTGAGCGGAGAATGTGCATGAGAGCTGCGTGCCATCTGTCGCTGACATCGCGTAATGTGGTGGCAAATTCGGGTTCGCTGTTGAGCGTTTCGGCGGCGATATTGGCGATTAAGCAACCGCCGTTGCCACGCAGCATTATTTGGGCATGACGCTCCAGCATAGATTTCATGCGCTTTTTCGGCGAGTGTTTATTGTCAAAGGCAAGCGTAAAAACATGGTCGGCGAAATAATCCCGTGTCTGCGCAAGCCCTTCACGCAAGATGTCATCTTTGCTGCTGAAATAATGATAAAAGCTGCCCTTCTGTAACCCGCATACTTCTGCAAGTTCGTGCATAGTGGTTCGGTGAAAACCGTGTGTGCGGAAGCGTTCAACGCATTTGTTCAAAATTTCTTCGCGGGTAATTTTTTGTAACGGCATTTGCTACAATCCTTTCAACGCTAGATTTTACGCGACAACGTGACAAAAAAGAGCAATCCGCAAAGGCTCATCGTCAGCATGGCGATTGGAACGGCGAATATGGGAATATGCGCCAAACGTCCAAACAACGCCGTTCCCAGCGATGCCCCCAACATTTGCAAAAAGCCCGCAAGCGCAGAAGCGGCACCTGCCCGTTCAGGAAAATCACGAAGCGCTTCGGCGATGCTCAGAGACAGCGTAATTCCTAATCCTGCGACAAATACAAACATACAACCATTGTAGGCAAAGGGGTTTACAATGCCCGAAAGCGGAAACGCAAGCATGAGAGACGCTCCCACAAGCATCATAACAAGCCCGATAAACGAAAGACGCTCTGCGCCGTAGTCCATAATAAGTTTTCGCGCAGCAATACCGCCTGCAACGAAGCCCAGCACGGTAAAACTAGGATACAAGCCATATTCCGCAGGAGAAACGTGCAAATCGTGGATAAAGAGTTGCGGTCCACCGCTAAAAAACACGTACAATCCGCCCATGGCAAACGATGAAGCGCCGATATAGACCATAAATCGCCACGACTGCCAAAGTGGTTTGTAGAGTTCCCAAATGCTCTTCAGTGTGAGATTTGACGGGCGTTGCAGATGTGTCTCGCGGAGGAAAATTATCACGCAGCACAGCAAGAGTATCGCTAAGATTGATGAAGCTAAAAACGTCGAGCGCCAGCCAAATGACACTTCCAAAAAACCACCCAAAAGCGGCGCTAATCCGGGCGCGGCGGAAAAAACAATCGTGATTATCAGCAATGCCTGTGCGAGTGCCATGCCGCTATGAGTATCACGGGTGACAGCCCGCCCCACGACAATCGTTGCGCTGCCGCCGATGCCTTGAACAGCACGCCCCAAAATCAGCAACGCAAGCGTTGGTGAGGCATAGCTCAAAATCGAACCTGCGAGAAAAGTGATAATCCCAACGTACAAAATCGGCTTTCTGCCGAATCGGTCGGTGAGCGGTCCAAAGATGATTTGAAACACGGCAAAACAGAGCAGATACACCAGCAGCGTTAATTGCACCATCGGAACAGGTGCGGAAAATTCTCGACCAATGGACGGTAAGGACGGCAAATACACGCTTGTAGCGAATTGCCCCATTGCCGTTAAACCACTCAAGAGCGTGAGAAATGAAAACGAGAGAGCAGATTGCTCAGATAATTCCGATTCCATATTGTTATCAAACGTTTATTTGGTAAAATTTATTTATACAAACATACCAAACGTTTGTTTGGTAAAAAAAGAAAAAAAGAAGAAATAAAAAAAAGCAAACCAATATTGTTGGTTTGCTTTGAATGTCACAAGAGAAAAGTTTTCAGGAAATGCTTAAACACTACACTTGTTGATATTTCTTCCTTTATACTTCTTGCCTTTTTTCAAAGGCGTTTTTTCACAAACACCCAATTTGTTTTCGTAGCTGCATCACGGTACATATGAATTTGCACATTGGTCGGGCGCATTTTGTAGGTGAAGGTGTAGGGAAGCGCAACATTAAGATTATTTGCTGCAACGCCGTCTTTGAAGCGTCCAAAGAAGAGACGGTTATTGGTACATGGTGCAACTTGCGTGAAGAAATTTCTGCCTTCGGCTTCTTTAGGAGCAATGCCGGCTAATTCGGATTCATATTTATTGTAGAGTTGGACAACTCCGGCATCATCAACTTTGACAATACCAAAATCACATGAGTCCGCATCTTGACGCTGAAGAGAAGCGAGTTTTTGAAGAACGGTTTCGGGAACAAAACTTGTCATAGTCGGTACAAAAATTCAGTGGTGAATATCAGTTAGTAGTAGAGATATAATTTTCGATAACAACACAGATGGTAAGAGCCTTAGTACAGCTTTAGTAGCAGTCGAAAAATTCCAAAGACATATCACGAAGTTGCGATGTCCGCATAAAGGGCGCTTAACTGCTCTTCTAGTGAGCGTACCATGGCAATAATGTCTTCCGCGTCGGAAATGCCGAGCGATGTTTCTAAGAGTTCTTTTTCACGATAAAGGTCTTGTAATTGTTCGTCAAAACCTTCTATCAGTGCAGTGGCGGTGGTTGCATCCATACGGTTTAATTTATATCCTGTAAAGTATGACGGAAATCCGAGTGAATTATTTTCGCTTCAAATCTACGAAAAAACTGATTCGCAAAAGCGAGTTTTTTCGTAAACATTTGCAAGCAAAAGAATGCTTTCTCGAAACTGTCTCACAAAATCTTCGTAATTTTGCAAGCATATCTGTTTCACTTTCTTGACAATTTGTGATTCCGCCCGAACTTTCACCACTCTCCACACCGCTTCCCGTCTCGCATCCCGCACTTTGGCGGCGTAATGTCAATGTTCTCTGGATAGCATCGTTTATCGCCATGATAGGCATGAACGCTTGTTTGCCGTTTTTACCGCTCTACGTTCGCGCACTTGGCGTAACCGATTTCGCCGAAGCGCAGAAATGGACGGGGTTGGTCTATGCGGGCGCATTTATGCTTTCGATTTTCACTGTTCCGCTTTGGGGAGCGCTTGGCGACAAATATGGAAGGAAATTGATGATTGTTCGCGCAATTTTCGGTTTGACGCTGGCAATGTTTCTTATGGGCTTTGCGCAAAATGTTTGGCAGCTTTTTTTTCTGCGAGTTTTTCAAGGCGGCGTGAGCGGTTTTATTGCTGCGGCGATTTCGCTTGTCAGCACAAGTGCGCCCGAACACAAGCGCGGCTGGGCAATTAGCGTCATCCAAACGGCAATTTCCGGCGGCACGGTGATTGGTCCGCTCATCGGCGGTGCGATTGCGGATGCCTTCGGTGTGCGCAGTTTGTTTACGATGGTGGCGGGATTTTGCTTCGTGAGCGGCATCGTTGTTGTGCTGTACGTCCGGGAAACACCCGAAACCAAAACCGCCAAAGACGCACCAAGCCTGAGCAACACGTTGCGCTTTGCATGGAACGAGCCGCTTTTGCGCGGGCTTTTGTGGACGATTGTGCTTGTGCAGGCAGCGCTCAATTTTACGCCGTCTATTTTGGCATATTTCATCGAAGAAAAGGGCGCTCCGCCGCAGTTCCTCGCTACAACAACGGGCGTTGCAGTGGGCTTGGTCGGTGTTCTGATTGTGATTTTTGCTCCGCGCTGGGGACGGCTGACAGACAGACGTGGTTTTGTGTGGGTGATGCTGCGCGTCTTGCCTTGGCTTGGTCTGGCAACGATGCTTCAAGCCGCAATCCCACATTACGAGTGGATTTTCCCCTTGCGTGTGGTCATCGGCATATTTGCCGGTGCAGCTACCCCGACGCTTTACACTGCGCTTAGTAAACACGTGCCTTCGGAGCGCAACGGCGGTATTATGGGGCTTGCTTCCAGTGCAACGCTTATTGGCGGTCTGCTTGCGCCGATTCTTTGCGGCTGGCTCACGGCTCAGTGGGGCATGGAATGGGGCTTTGTGGCAAGTGGTCTGCTGTTTTTGGCGGCGCTGCCGATGATTGCTGCGATGAGAAAGCATTTGTCTCGCTAAATGATTATTCGTAACTGTTTAGCTCTTCGACGCAGATTATCATGATTACACTGATTTCGCTGATTTTGAGAGGCTTTCAGGAGATATTTCGGGTTGTCGTTTGTATTTGCACAATCATGAAAATCTGTTAAATCATGATAATCTGCGTCAAAAATTTATGACCTAAACAGTTACGATTATTCTTTGTGTTTCAGACCCGCATCCACACTGTTTTCTACGCAGTATGGATGTGGGTTTATATTTTTTTGCAGAAAATGTAACTTTCCCCATGGCTTGTGGCTCTTCCTGCTTAAATCCTCTATTTCGGCATTTCAACAGCATTGATGGAACTTGTATTGACCGCAGAACATTCGCATAGCTCACACATTGGACCCGCGACGGAGGCTCGCTCTGCGTTATCGGACGCTCAGGAGCGTGAGGAGCGTTTTTTGGCGCTGCTGCTGCCCGCAAAACATTCGCTGTCGCGCTTCATTGCTGCTTTGGAGCGCAACGACGATGATGCCCGTGATTGCATGAGCGAGACGATTGCTGTTGCGTGGCGCGAATTTGATGCGCTGACAAGCAATGAAGCCTTTTTGTCGTGGATAATGACGATTGCGCGGCGTTTGGTTTATCGTAAAGAACGGCGAGAAAAGTTTCGCGGTTGGCTCAGACAGCCGCGCCGCTTCTTTGCCCAGTATGACGACGATGACTACGCTGAAGACGATTTTTCGTTGCTTTCCGACGATGAAAATTCTGCATACTCGCCCGACACCGCGACCGACATTCAGATTTTGTACGCAATGCTCACCCGCCTGCCCTTCAAACAGCGCGAAGCTGTGATTTTATCAGAAATTGTTGGGTATTCGTTGCAGGAAATCGCGGAAATGCAAGGCGACGGACTTTCTGCCGTCAAGCAGCGTGTTGTGCGTGGGCGGGAGAAATTGCGGGCGATGCTACGAGATAACTAAGTACATGATTCTTAAATTAAGCGTTTATTTTTAGCCAAGTATTTATGCGGTGTTGCAAAATCAAAGTGGCTTCAATACTTGTTTTCCAGTAGTTATTTATTTCAAGAATAATGTACTAAGGAACGCGAAATAAATCAAAGCGCATTTGCTGTAAGGGCGAAAAATTTTTCGCCCCTACGTGCGCGGTACACGGCAGAATAATCGTTCTGCTCTAAAAAAATGCGCTTTTATTCGACTCGCATTCCTAATAATGAGATTTATAGCCATTTTTGCCAATTTTTTTATCACAACGATTATCGTTTTACAAAGGAAATACACCATGCAATGCGTAATTATAATTCTTTGCTCACTTTGCTTATGCCTTTATCCGTTTGTGACCTCCGCCCAGAATCAGGATAAATTCATCCTTTCGAGCGAATTTGGTCCAAAATCGGAGGAGTTACTTGATTATTACCGCTTTGCCGGAATTGATTACTTTAGAATGAAAGCGAAAGGTCAACCCCTAGCGGATAAACATTTTATGCTTATTGCGAAAGAGTATTGGGACGGCAAAGTAACAAAGATTGATACGTGCGAGAACAGCCGTGATATAGGCATTAAAGTAGATACCAATGACTTCAATTTTTCGGTTATTGCCCAAAAAGAGAATAAAAATTCAGTCAAATTCATGTTTGCCTTCCCACGTTTTCATCTTTATCGTCATTTCAAAGCAACACGTGGCGATTACAGTTTACGCGACCCATTTAACGGGAAAGAATGTGAATATTCGAGCAATCAACCGATTATGCTTCTCGTGTACAGTTTACCCTACCAAAATCCTCAAAAACCGGGCTGGTCAAGTTATTGCGAACTCAGTAGCACTGGCGTTCCTCCAGCAGAATGGGGTAAAAAATATGGTATAAAGCACCACATCACTTTTGAAATTCAATTTTACTAAATAGGCTTTAACACTCCATATAATCAAGAGTATCCCGACTTTCTTCTTTGTTACTTTCAATACTTCATGCAATTTCCACAGCCACATAACAACCACAATTCAAGAATTGATGTGCTTTTTCATGCAATGCGCGAACGAAAAGACTTGCTTTCGGATGATGAAGTGCGTACTATTGTTCGCTTGGAAGCCCAGGCTGTCAAACGAGAAAGTCGCCTGAAACAAAGCATTACATCCTTTGGCAAGACGGGAGCGAATTTGAAAAAATCGTTGCTATACAGCATACCTCTGCTTTCAGGCATCGCTTTGATGCTACTGTGGCTGTCCTTAACAAAGCACAATACTGAAGCTGCAATTGCTAATTATCAAGCATCACCTTTACCAAGTGTTACCACCTCACCCAATAGCACAGAAAAGAGACTCCATGCACTTTCCACATCAGAGCTGAGAATGTCTAATCTCCGCCATACAAACAAACAATCATCAAAGAAATCGCCAGTAACCACGGATATTTCCTTGAATACAACAGGTATTCATTTCTTGGAGCTCACATCCGAAGAAGCGCAGCGATTCGGTCTTCTTCTTACAGATACTATTCTGAAGTCGGTGTATGTTGAGCAGGGAATGACTGTCCAAAGCGCTGATAAAAACGAAGTAACGGAAGGTTCGGTACTAAAAATTGATTACACAGAAAATTTCACACTGATTGACCTAACAAATGAAATCCCCAAAGAATTACGCTTTGAAAACGCCATCAAAGCCTCACCATTTCTGGTAACTTCGAGCCATAAAAAAGACGGAATCATGCAGCAGCGCATGACACCGCCAGAACTTGACTCTCTTTCAAAACACCTGAATAGCGCTATTGCACTGGGTTTTGATGTACGAAAGAATAAATCTTCCCGCACCACTCCGAAAAATTGGGGTGGTTACGTTGTTTTATGGTATCACAACACCCCTGAAACTCGTTCTGCTCTCCCCGACCGCTACCGCGTACCGCTTGAACGAGAGCTTGCCGCCGCCGCGAAATACTCCTCGCTCTGCGAAATTCCCACACGCGAAGAGCGTGAGGAATTGGAACAAATTATCGCCGGAAAGCCATTTTTGGAAACATGGCGTTCCTGTTCCGGTGCGCTAACGGCAAAGAACATCAGCCCCAATCCTGCACAGAATGACGTTACCACACGCTTTGTTCTCACTGCACCGCGCACCGTCAGTGCCGCCTTACACGACATTCGGGGTGTGCATCTCGAAACGCTGACAAGCGCACAAAACCTGAGTGCAGGCGAACATCAACTCTCGCTCACTATCGCGCGGCATCCGGCGGGGATGTACTTGCTTGTTTTGACCACACCGCAAGGCGAGCAGACCGTTCAGCGCGTGATGATTGAGAAGTAACAACTGTAAGTAATAACTGTGGCAGAACAGCGTAAGTAATACAAGGACAATAAAAAAGCCGCATGAGTAATCATGCGGCTTTTGGTTTTTTTTGAGTACGCCCGACAGGACTCGATATTTCCTGCCTTTCATAACTTTACATCTTCCTACAAAGCCGTAAGTTTTTGAAGAACAACAATATTTTCTTAGTTTGAAGAATATGAACAACCCTAAAAAACTATAAGAAAGCCTTATTTCTGCCCCCAATTTTGCCCCCAATATGAAAGTTACCTTTGAATTGAGAAAACCACCCGACAAACACGGCAAATGCAGAATACGCGCCGTTGCGTGCTTTATGGGTAAACGAGTGCGCATAGCAACAGGAAACTACATAGCGGAAAAGAATTGGGATAAAACCAGTTACAAGGCAAAGCGAAATAGTGCCGATTCTGCCAGCATCAATGCCTCACTTGCCGATATTGAGGCACGGCTTTCGGAGTTATATCATAGGCATAAACACCTATTGACTGCGGAAATTATTCAGAATGCTTTCAAAGATGATAAACCGCCTCTACAACATAATTTTTTTGAGATACTTGAAAAGTTTCTTGCCGTGTCTCCTTTTACTGAAAGTCGTAAAAACGGCTATCGTGCATTAGCAAGGCATTTGAAGAGCTTTGAAACTGAATACCGCTATCCGATTACATTTGAAAGCATAACACAAGATTTTTATGACAAATTTCGTGAATATGCTCTGGCTATACCTCTGCAAAATAGTACCTTCGCAAGGTATATCAAAGCATTAAAGGCTTTTATGCGGTGGAGTAGTGAAACGTGGAACTACCACACAAACCTTGTGTTTAAGCGTTTCAAAGCTCCCAAAGAACAAAAAAAACACCAACTTTCCCTGACCGAAGAAGAGTTACTTGCCCTTGAAACACTTGACCTTTCAACACCTGACCTACAACACCTCACAAAGAGCCGTGATGCCTTTCTTTTTGCCTGCTACACGGGTTTTCGGATTAGTGATGTGAAACAATTACAAGCTGCAAATATTCATAACAACGAAATTAAAATTATTACAAAGAAAACAAAAGATGCTCTTACTATTGGATTCACCAATAAAACCCTTCCAATATGGGAGAAATACCAAGAAACAGGCTTAATTGATATTGAAGAACAAACATTAAACAAGCATTTGAAGATTATTGGGCAAAAAGCAGGTCTGACAAATCCCATACAAGAACTGCTTGTATATGGTACGATAACAGAGGCTAAGACCTACGAGCGGTGGGAATTTCTGAGTTTCCACGTTGCAAGGCGCACCTTTGCTACGTTGTCGTTTGCGCGAAACAAGATGACCGCAGAATCAATCATGCAGATTACAGGGCATAAAGACCTCAAAACATTCTACGCCTACATCAACTATACGCCTAAAATGGTCAATGACGAATATCAAAAAACATGGAATTGATAAATTTGTTTCTTTCTATGGCTTTTGGTAAGTTTCTATGGCACTGCATCTCGCATACATTCCCACTATTCACTTACGCCGATGCAATTTGATTCGTCGGTCATGCCCGAAAACCCGAAGCTACAACCCGCATAAAACCTTGTTTTTCAAACTATGAAACAAATTCTTTTGACCAGAGCCGAAGAGAACGCACAGGCGGCTTCGTTGCTGCTCCAAGCAGGACTTTACAACGCGAGTGCTAACCGTGCATACTACGCTGTTTTTCATGCGGCTGCGGCTTTTATCCTTGCTTACGGAATGACTGTGGAGATTGACCACAGGAAAGTACAAGCACTCTTCAATAACGAGTTTATCAATCGTCGCAAGGTAATTCCCGCACAATTCAAAGGAACACTTGCCGAAATGCAAAAAATCAGGAACAATGCCGATTATGAAGCGGAAGGCGTAAGCAAAGCAAAAGCAACTGAGCAATTACGCCATGCAAATACTTTTTTGTCCATTATCAAAGAGAAAATAACGCTATGAATACCAATGACCTCAACCTAAGATTTGACCTTGCACCCAAGCAAAAAGAACTTATTCAAGACCTATTTGGCAAGGTACAAGAACGCTATCCCGAAATTTCGTTTTTGCGACTTGGTACAAGCCCTGAAGACCGCGAACACATTTGGATTTACGTCTCTGCACCCATGCCCGAAGAGCGTGAAATCGAACTTTCCCGCTTTGCAAGCGAACTGGAAGCCGATATACTCACCGATTACGGGTATATGTTCTCTGTGATGACGAAAAATCCAACGCTGCAACCCGCATAAATACTCACTATGAACTCCGTCAAAATCATTATAGAACAACGAAAAAAGGGCATTGTTGCTTATCCTGCCGATTTCGCTTCCCAAGAACTTATCGGCAAAGGTGCAACACCTACGGAGGCTCTTGAGCCAAAGGTAGGTGCAAAGTACAAAATGACCACAGAAGAAATCACCAAAATAGGAGAAGCCGCCGTAGAAGAGTTTCTCGCAGACATTACCCCCGAAGAACTCGCCAGATACAAATCATACAATCGTCGTGATGATGACGAGGACTAAGCAAACACGAAAGCCGCGTAAAATCTTGTTTCTTAAAGTATGCAACATATCTACACACAAAATCACCATGTTTTGCCGATATGGTGATTTTTTTTGTGATTTTTCGACACGTCCCTATAATACCAATTTACGTTGAGGATTGTGCATTATTTTTTTTTAATGCTTTTCTCTGGAAGCAGCATAAATACTCGCATAGACAAGAATGTCTGTGCCAGTGAAGCCGAATTTTTTTTGCACAGTTATCAACTCAAATTGGTCTTTATTCAGTAACCTTACGAGATATTGCAATGATAGTGATTCCTATTGACGGAATAACCGAGTATGATGCTTTTGGAAGCATGAAAAAGTATTTTATCGAAATCCCTGAAATTTGCTTGGGAAACGAGGCAGTAATTGAGGCAAAGAAGCAGGAAGTTATTACACAATATGAGCGAGACAAGCAAGAAGCAGAACGGGAAAGAGCGCGTAAGGAAGCGCAGTATTTGCAAGATCTTGAAATAATTAACGAAAAGAACAGCAATAGCCATAATGATAACAAAACAGATACAATACAAAAAGTGGAGTTTGTAACCTCCGAGCAACTACAACGATTTTGGGACGCAAAGACGACAGAACGTATGAAAGTTGTAAAATCTATTTTTACAGAGTTAGGTTATTCTGAACTCAATTTGCGGACTATTCCAATGGACTACGCAAGAGCCACACATTACGATTACCTTATCAAGTGGCTTATTGAGCTATACTTACCATTTAAGCCTGACGAAAATTCTTGGAAGGATATTGATGATATTAGGGATGAGGCGGATAGAATTCTAAGTCATTTACAGCATCATCTTTTGAGCATTACGGATACAAATCAACAAGCTACGTTTCTCATGCACTTTTGGATAATTTTGCAGAATGGCGACGATTACACTAGGGTAAAGAATGAATCCGCAATCAGATATATCGGCTATGTAATTACAAGTTATATTGGTAGGCTTTCAACCCGCAAAGGAATTTATGATAGTAGATTTTCTCTTGAAGATTTACAGGTGAATCAAGGTATTGCAACGTTTGCACAGTTTATGGATGAAGTATTTGAAGATTCAGCCCCGCCAGACAACTTGATTTTGCAGTGGACTGGCACTGAATCACTTATCTATCGCCTTGCGTATGGATTTTTGTATTCAAACGAAATGGAACAGCATCGTGTGTGTATGCGGCATGGTGATAATGCTCTGTTTATCAAAAGATTTGTAAAATTTTTCGGTATTCAAACAGACAATAGCGACCCCGCTAATAAAATTCAAAATTTACCCAAGTCCCCATTTAAAGCCCTTGAGGAAGGATTGGAAAACTACGAGGATAGTAAATCAAAAGGGAAAACTATGAAAGAAAAAGGTTCAAAATCAAGTAAATAAGCTATTTCGAGGATTCTTCTGTACATAGTTATTCATACCTATTAGCTTCAACTTTTCCTCTTTCGCATTTTTGTAACCAATAAGACGATCACACAATTTTTTCACAGTCTATTGGAGACAATAATGACACACGCAAGCGTTGTAATCGTTCCTTTGGAAGAACTCCAAACCATGATGACAGATATTGTGAACAATGCTGTTCGCAATATCGTACCAGACCGCCCCACAAGCCTCACACCCGATGAAGATTACCTAACCCGCGAAGAAACAGCAAAAATGCTGCGTATCTCCTTGCAAGGTTTGACGAAGTACATGAGCGAAGGGCGTGTCCCCTTCCACAAACTTGGACGGCGCACCCTCTTCAAACGCAGCGAAGTAGAAAAAGCAATCTCCAAGCAAAAACCGCACGGCAACCGCACCAAAGCCGCCGCAAAGTAATTTCCCAAAACTTTTTATCAACACTCCCACAACACACGCATTTACGCGCTGTGCAGGGGTTCTTTTTGCCTTTTTTACAAAAAAAACTATGCTCACCGATGCTTTCTGCTTGCGCACAAGCCCACAAAACGGTACTTTTGCAGTATCCCAAAACAAAACAGCGCACCTAAACCGCCGCGCAGCGCGGTTTTCGTGTGTTCATACCATATTGCAAGCTAATCGAATTAGCCACAGACACGCCGCTATCCGTGAGGACGCGGGCAACCTTCTGTTTTGGGTTGGGATAAAGTCTGTGGCTTTTTTATTATCCATAATCAAAACAGGTGTTTTATGAACCCCAACAACCATGCGCCCCGCAAGGCGCAACCCGCCGCACAACCCCAACTGACACAATCCACGCTCCCAAACTCCTTTTGGGACGACCTCACGCCCGAAGAGAAGTGCGAAACCAAACTACAAATGCTCTCACTTGTCGTTGAGAGTGCTGCGGAGTTTCTTTTCGACCACCATTTGAAAGAGCCGTATGGTCAGGAATTAAGTAATTTACTTGGTTACACGTTGCTCGAATACAAGGAAGCACTTGCCGACCTTGACAAAGCACGGAAAGCAGGTGTAGCATGAGTAACCGTATAAAACCTAGCATCTTTGATGTACCTGTGTCTCAATTCCGCTCTGCATCAGACAAAACACCGAAGCAAGTACATCTTTCTTCGATACTTCGAGAAATCAAAAGCAACAAATACCGCGTAGTTATTCAGTATTTACGCGGATTGGAAGAGGCACAATATGACGAAGAGAAAAAGCTACTTCCTGCCTTCACCGTTGCAGGAACATTCTACGAAGAGCGAAAAGCAAAGAATATTGAACATCATAGCGGCTTTGCTGTTATTGATTTTGATGATATACCACATCTCGCCGATGCAAAATTTGCCCTGAAGCAAGACCGCCACACGGCGGCTTGTTTCCTATCTCCAAGTGGCAAAGGCTTGAAAGTGGTTGTGCGTGTCGTAGGAATCACCTCGCCTGAAGAGCATAAAGCACTATATGAGCCGCTTGCGACATATTACCGCACCAAACATGGATTAAACCTCAGTCTTGATGAAAGCGGCAAGGATGTAAGCCGCCTCTGCTTCGTTTCATGGGATGCAGACTTGTATGTAAACGAACAAGCGGAAATATTCTCTGTTGAGGGGGGAAGCCTGCCAACACATGAACAAAAACGCAACACAGCCCCTATAAGCGATTCTACAACAAAAACCGCAATCAATACCAGACACACGCGAAAAATCGCTCTGAAGGCTCTGGAAAAAGCAAAAGAAGCTATTCGCAGCGCTCCCAAAGGCACACGCCACGAAACGCGGCTCAAACATATTGAAACAGTCGGCGGCTACATTCAGATAAACGGCTTGACAGAAAGTGAGGTACGGGCTGAGTTACTCCCGATTGTGCGGGATTCGTCGGATTCCCCTGAAAGAGCAGAAAAAGAGTTTGAAGAATTTTTGATGTATGGCATTGAACACCCGATAGATATTGAGAATGAGGTTCGCAAACAGCGAGAATATGCGGCACGGAAGGAAACATACTCCAACGGAACAGAGCATAAAAAAAGCCCCGCCCCCAATAGGAGCGAAGCAGAAATATTTTCAATGCCACACGAAAATACGAAGCAAAGCGTTACGGAGCAAGGGGAAACAACGAAAAAGAAAAAATCTCGCGCAAACTCGACGCGCCAACAAACAAAGATTGATTTTGTCGAATCATGGCTTTCCGAGCGGTACGAGTTTAGGAATAATGCGATTTCGAGCGCATCGGAATTTCGGGCAAAAGGTGCAAAAGAATGGAAAACGATTGATGACCACTACCTTTCAAGCATCTGGCGAGCTATGGAAAAGAATGATGTGAAATTTTCGGAAAGTCGTCTCCAACGCTTGATTGTATCGGACTTTGCCGACTATTTTAACCCCTTCACCGATTACTTCACCACCCTTCCAGCGTGGGACGGAACGGAACGTATCTGTGAATATGCGGGGTTTGTACACGTGCTGGAAGAACAAACGGAAGTCTGGCAAAAATACTTTCGTCGTTGGTTACTCGCACTTGTCGCAACAGCCTTACAGCGTGGTCTCAATACCTCGTGTTTAGTGATTGTCGGAGCGCAGAACTTAGGCAAGAATACATACTTTCGCAATCTTATGCCAAGTGCCTTACAGACGTACTACCACTCAACGGCAGCAGATTTCAGCAATACCAACAACAAGGACGCAGAATTTATGCTGACTTCCAATCTCGTATTGATGCTGGATGAGATGGAAAGCGTGAACAAAAAGGAAGTCGGTACGCTGAAAAGCCTTATCACACGCCCTGAAATAAACGCCCGTCGCCCTTATGACCGCTTACCAAAGATTCTTCCGCGCTACGCCTCGTTTTGCGGCAGCGTCAATCACAGTAGCTTTTTAAGTGATTTGACAGGCAGCCGCCGATTTCTTTGTGTGGAAGCGACGCGCATAGAATGGCATTCTCCCACTGACGAGTATTTGCACCAACTCTACGCCGAAGCCCTTCACGCACTGGACACGGGCGAAACATTCAGTTTTTCGCTTGATGAAATTGCAGAAATCAATACAATGAATGAACAGTTTCAAGTAGCTTCTTCAGAGGTAGAGGAAATTTTAGAGACCTTTGCGCCCATTGCAAAAAAGGATGCAAAAGCAGAGAATTTTTACACAACAAATCAGATAATGAAAAAACTTCAAGAGCGAAATCCAAACTTCAAAACGGGAACAAAAACATTGGGAATTGCACTTGAAAAATGCGGTTTTGAAAAGGGTACAAAGCGCATCAATTCTAGTCCCGTGAAGTGCTATTTCGCTCAAATTGTACAAAGTGTGTAAAAAGTCTTGAAAAACGTTGTTTGAAGTTACTACGCTACTACAACGGCATTTAAGATATTTTATATCAGTAGTTTACAGTGTAGTAACTTCCTCAAAAAACGAAATTACTACACTACGAAGTTACTACACGCATCATTGGCACAACGCAATTAGTCATAGCCCACGAAGTTACTACACGTTACTACAAAGTTACTACAATGGAAAATGTTTATACATATACACTTATGCTCTATTCTCTGTTGGGGTGTAGTAACTTCATTTTACCAAGTTACTACCAAGTTACTACAATAGAAGTATATGTTTTTTCAATCTTTTGTAAGTTTTTTTAGTCTTGTAGTAACTTCAAATTGATGTTTTAACCTTTTTTTTCTTTTCAAGCACACACTTTTACAGAGAATTATGACTATCTCAGAATCACCCTCAAAACGCAAGCGTGTAACACCCTTCCGAAGAAGAGGCGACTTACAACGCTTTGCCGAAGAACATAATATGACCGTCCACATTATTCGGCGGCGCTGGAAAAACAACGATGCCGATGTTATCAAGAAAATAAAGCAATTCCTCAACCGCCAAGCCGTTGAGATGGCGATAATCCAACAAACTAAAGACAAATTGTTGAAAGAAGCCGCATTATATTCAAAGAAAGGACACAAACCATGACCGGCAATCAATTCCGCCTTATTCGTAAAGCGAACAGTGTATCACAGGAAGCAATTTTCCAACGAATTGGCAAGGGTGATAGGAATAGCATCTACCGAGCCGAACATTTACCATACGTCCCCCTATCGTTTATCCGTGCGCTAGGTGAGATTATCGGCGTAAACTTGACCAAAGCCGAAGAAGCAGAAAAATACATGAAGCAGCTTGGCGTAAAACCGCCCCCTGAGATAGATGCAGTAGATTGGAAGCGTGTTTCCGACGAATACAACTGCACAGAGTTCAAGCATGAAAACCTCCTTATTGGTTATCGGCGCTGCTTTAACCGTGCTACGACACGCAGTGAATTTGTTGATATTCTGTTTCAAGCGCTGGAGCGTGGAGAATTGCGGCAAATTGCGCACGGAAACGGGATAAAATATGTTATCAATGCTGTGATACCTGAAAATTCGGCGGAAACTCACAAAAAAACGGCTGTAAACCGCTCTAAAAAACCGAAAAACGGCACTTTTGAGGAAGAAAAAGACGATAATTTCGATGAATAATGCTCGCCGTTGTTTCGTGGAGTATTTGCCGTTGTTTCGCTGTTGTTTCGTCAATGTTTGCCATGTATTTCCGTGATGTTCGCCGTTTCGCGCCAATGTTCACAAAAAGCCCGTTCGTGTGTTCGCTCATGCTCACCAAGCATGATGTTGAGAAAATAAGCGTCTTTTTTTGTCATGTTCGCTGAAACAAGGTATCACATAGGCTCTCTACGGCTCATTACATGAAATACAAGTGTCCAATTTTGTCATTTACCCTGTCCAATTTTGTCCAATCCAGAGAAAAAGTCATGTCCACGAACCGCAACGACCGTTATTCTGAGGATGACCGCAGGTTATATAACCAGCATTATTACTCAACCCACAGAGAAAAACTCAATCGTAACCGCAATAAACGGAGGGCTTCATGCAAAATACGCCCACATTCACGCCGTGTAATTCTCGCAACGCAGATACCTTCTGAAGTGCTTGAAATCTTGGCTTCGTGGGTATGCGACGGCTCAGACGACGAGATTACTATTTCGTCCGTTCTGAGCAAAAGCCAAGTTCGACGGGCTTTGTCCGCACAGGCGCGTGAAATCGTGTTCCGTAACGTTGTAGTTTTTGACAATACCGCTCAAAACAGCCCAAAACAAAACGAAGGAATATAATATTATTGGTAATAATTTGCCCCAAACACAGCGCAAAATCTAGGCGCGATTACCGTTTCACTTTTTCAGTTTTATCATGGCTAAAACACATTCCGTACAAGTCCCCGTAACATCGGACGAATACAAAACAATCCGCAAAGCCGCTTCCGAACATGGAATGTCGGCACGAGAATACGCAAAAGAGCGACTGCTAGGCACTAATACACCGTCACAGTCTCTTGTACAACAGCCTTCATCGGCAGTGGACTATTCTATTACACAGGGACAACCCACGAACATCTACATTGAGAACGCAACACTCAATCTGCCCGCCGGGACACGCATTGTTGCGCCGAACATTGATACGATTATCGAAGACCGCAACGGAAAGCGTTAAGCCGCTTTCCGCCGTTTTTCCCAACCGCTTAGAGGCTGGCACTCTCAAGCGGTTTTTTTATGACTAATCACTCACAACACCATGAATACACAACAAGTACAAGACCTAATCCGCCGCATAGCCCGTGAAGAGAATGTAAATGCGGACTATATGCTCAAAGTCGCAGCTATCGAATCGGAATTTAATCCCGAAGCCTTCAATCCCAGAAGCGGCGCGGCTGGGCTGTTTCAAATCCTGCCCATGAACAAGGTACAAGACGTGTTCAACCCTGAAGTAAACACGCGCTGGACGGCAAAATTTACTCGTGAAAACGCACAACATCTTAACCGCAAAGGGATTCCCGTCAATGAAGAGACGCTCTACTTGGCTCACCAGCAAGGCAGAGAAGGCGCATCAATCATCTGGAATGCCCTGCAAAGCGGCAAGAATATCAATAATCTTCCCCCGCAAATAGAGCGCAATGTCAATGCCAACAACCCGCGCCGTTACACGTCGTTGCGGGATTGGTACGAGTTCTGGGCAAACAAAATGCGTTCAATGCCGAATCCTTCCGAAAATCCGCTTGCGTACAGTGGACGCGGTAACACGCCGAATAATGCTCCGACTAGGCTTCCAAGCGGCAGCACAGGCAGAAATCCGAGTGGAAATCAAGGCGGTTATTCCAATAATTCGCCGAATACGCTTCCCACAGCCAGAAACACAGGCACAGGCTCACAATACGGGCAAAATCGCAATACTATTCCCTACGGCGGCAATAATGGAAATAATCCAGATAGAAGCGGCTACGGAAGCGGTTATGATAATGGCAATGGCTACGGTGGTTATGAGAATGACTATGGAAACGGTTACGGGAATGGTTATGGTTATGGAGACGACGATAATAATCTCTACCCCTCACAGAGAACTACTCAGGAAGCCGATTCAGGCAGTGGTGTAGGCGGTTTGCTATTTTTGGGAGCGTTGGGAGGTTTAATCTATGCGTTTTTTAACAGCAAAGAAGAGCGAAAGCCGCAGAAATACATGATTTCTATCAAAGTTAATGAAGAAGAAAAGCAAGAGGTGTAACGATGACATTTTTGATTGCGATAATCTTTTTCTTTGCTTCATTGACACAAGCGCAAGAGCCGCGTAGCGCCGAATTATGGTATCAAGAAGGGGTGCGATTATGCCGCAGCACTTCCACCAATCTTGATGAAGCGTTAAAAGCCTTTGATACGGCTTTAATCCTCAATCCTCGCCTTTCTGCCGATGTGTACAAATGGCGTTCTTGGGTGAGACAAAAGAAGGGTGATATGCACGGTGCGCTTGATGACATAAACCAAGCAATCACGATGAACACACGAAACGGAAGGCTCTATGCTGTCCGAGCCGATTTGAGGCGACAAATGCACGATTTGGCAGAAGCAATCTACGATTATGCCATAGCATTGCAGTTGGCAGAAACAGACGAAGATGTGAAAGTGTACAAAATACTCCGTGATAGCTGCATTACTGAGCAAGATTCCCTTGTTGCAAGCACTAAGCGTAGCAACAAAAGCAGATGATTTCTATGATATGGATTTTTCAAATAACAAAGCCGCATAAACTGAGTGTTTATGCGGCTTCTTTTTGTGCTTTTGGGTAATGATTATTTTGATTGTTTGTATAACCTACCGTCATTTATTGCTTGATTGATAATTTTGGCATTTGTCGTAAAAAGATGCACGTCGGTAAAATTGTAAAAATCACCATCATTCGAGAAGATATACTTGTTCGATGCTTCCACGTGGCGCACAATGGCGTACAAGGCAAAATCACCAAAATCTACTTCGGAACTCATTTCTCGAACATTTAGGTTTTGTGGAGTGTCGAGTTTGTAGATAGGAAATTTTTTATCAAATGTTTCGGTGAATCTTTTGATTTGCAGATTCCATCCATGAGCAAAATCAGGGTCGTTTTGTCGAAGCTCCTTAAAATAATCCGTTTTGAAGGGTATATCTTTCTGGTTGTAGCTACGAAAGAAGCCATGTTGAATATGCTTGTAATACTCAATCGCGGTAGACAGTGTGCTATACGCAACAATACCAGAGCCTTTCAGGGCATTAACGGCACGTTCAATTGTTTCTACTCTACGTTTTATCTCGGCACTATCCAACGAGCGCGAGAATTGGTCTCGAAAATCAATGAGGATATTGGTATCTGCAAAAAAAGCCTTGCAACCAAGATGGTTACAAAGCTCTTTGACCTTGCCAGATGCTTCGGGTGAAAATTCCCGTGCATCTATCACCACACCTTTTTCAGACAGGGATTCTTGTTGCATAAAATTCTTCTGTATTTATATTGTTTGCTAAGAGATTACGGCGCTGTTGTACGTTAAACAAGCAAAGTTCTAATTCTTCTGCATCATCTTCGCTCAAGCCTTGTATTTTGATGTTCTTACCAAAATCATCGTGATTCCACGCTTCTTCAATGCAAAGCGCACCAAAGGCATAGTTGAAAAAAGTGCTGGAAATAAACTGATAGCCTGTAAAATCAACAGCAACAAAAGGGAAAGACTCCAAAGCCTTTATTATGGCTAATTTGAGGGTTTCACCTTTCTCGGAAGCAAGCAAAACAGGGCTTCCTACTATGTTAAGAACATGGAGAGCTTGCATATGGTTTACGATTGGTGTTTATAGGAATATGACAGTGAGGTTTGACGGACTTTGATACTGACCAGCGTACCATGCAGAAAATGTTGAAGGGCTTTACATTGCGGTTCTTGATTGCCTTGTCTTTCATAGTATCCATTTCCAGAAGCAATTTGGAGAAATCCATTGTTGATTCCAAGAAATTTCTGCAATAAAAATAATCCCATGCCTCCAGATTCTTTCGATGGTCTTGTAGTTGTACCGCTTCGTAATGCCCATTCAATACAACCAGCATCCGAATCAATACGTTCTCCATAGTTCCGTACGTTCTGCGGAATTCCAACTCCTGCATCATAAAAGGCAATTTCAAAAGTTTTTTTTTGAGGGAACAGTTGCCCGAAAACACTAACTCCATGAGATGAATGACTATGTACCATCCCGTTATGAACTATTTCATACACTTTCTTCACCATATCCCTTTCGAGTTCAGAAGTAAAATTAGGAAAATGTACCATTACTTGCTCTCGTACCCAAGCCAAAACAATTTCATCGTCTCTGCGATTGGTAAATGCTTTTAATCCTGTTCTACGCCGTCTATCAAAAGGCGAAAAGTGTGTCGGAGCGTTTGGAGCAAGGAATTCAAAGCCGGCATCACGCAAATAAGTGTTTACTGTTGGATTTGATAAATACAAGGATTTTGGTCGTGATTGTGTACGAAACTGTTGGTCGAGGAATACTACACAAATTGGGCGAAGGAATTCGCTTACTAATTCGACTGTCTCACTTGTAGTTGCGTTTAAGTGCTGACCAAATTGACCCAGAAAATTCACCGCTTCATAGGATAAATCAAAATATTTCATACATTTCAGTAGTTCACACGTTTATTGTATTGATTATTTTCAACAACAGGTTATCAATTTCATGCGAAATCACACTAGCTCAGTAAGTAGTATCGTAGAAAAGCCGCATAAACGGAGTGTTTATGCGGCTTCTTTTTTCGCTTTTTCCAGAGGGATTATTTTGATACAGTAATTTCACCTTTCAGAAAATAGCATTGAAAGATAAAAAACTGCCCCCAAATTTGCCCCCAATTCTAAAGTTTATTTACTAAAGAATTGAAAAACAAAGAACTCTTGAAAGGAAGAGTACGCCCGACAGGACTCGAACCTGTTACCCACAGCTTAGAAGGCTGTTGCTCTATCCAGATGAGCTACGGGCGCAAAAAGAACATTTGGATGTACAAAACATCACCGACAAAATTACGCGAGTTTGCCCAAAGAAACAAGTTTTTTCCACACTCATTTGGGCTTGTGAAAAAAAATTCTTGGACAACAATCGCACAACCCGTATATTTGAAATCTGTCCCAATTTTGACAGACCTTTGATAGAAATTTACCAAGCAATACACACAGATAACGTTCTTCATAGTTCAAGAACGTTTCAGACAATTCATCTCGACGATACAGGTCAAGTCCCGTGCGGCTGCGACAAGCCCAACCCCGTGAGGTCCGGAAGGAAGCAGCGGTCCGTTTGCTCTCAGCGCGATGCGGTCAGCTTGACCTTTTTTTATGCCTTTTTGCCTTCCTCGCATCGTTCCTGCCTGTTTTTTTTGTAAGTTTGTGCTTTGTTTATGTTCCATTCTTGATGTACACGTGCTTCCACAGCACATTGCCCGATTATGAAAAAAGAAATTCTTATTAACGCTGCTCTCAGCGAAATCCGCGTTGCTATCACCGAAAACGGTCGTCTTGCCGAACTTTTCTGGGAACTGCCCGAAAAAGAACGCCATGTCGGCAATATCTATCTTGGGCGCGTCGAGCGCATTGTACAAGGCATGAACGCTGCCTTTGTGGATATTGGTGAAATTCAAGATGCCTTTCTCCATTTCTCTGATGCCGGCGAACTTGATGCCGATGATGACGATGACGACGATGATAACGACGACACCGACGATGACGATGACCGCCGCATGACCGGACGGCGCGACAATTCCGAGCGCCAAACCGCTTCACGCAGCGCTTCCGGTGCATCGCGTGGCTCTTCGCGGGCTGCTGCGGTAGCGGAGCCGGAAGAAGAATTATCGGAAGTTGCCGCGATTGCTCTTCGCAAAAAAGCCTCACCCTTAGCCGCCGCTAATGCTCCCATGCCGACTTTTTTCACGCGCCGTGTTGGCGAAGTAACCATTAGCTTGGAACTTGGGCAGCTTGTGATGGTGCAGGTTACACGCGAGGCGTATGCCACAAAAGGTTTGCGCGTTACCACCAAAATTTCCCTTCCGGGTCGCTATTTGGTGCTGTTGCCCTTTAGCAGCTCGATAGGTGTTTCCAAGAAAATCTGGGATTTCAAAGAGCGTAAGCGCCTTCGCGCTATGGCAAAATCCATCTTGCCGGACGATATTGGCTGCATTGTTCGCACCGAAGCCGCCGAACATGACGACGCAACACTCCGCAAAGATTTGGGTGATTTGCTGGCAAAATGGCAACGCATCCAAGAGCAGGTGAAATCTCTCGAAGAACCGGAACCGATGCTGCTCCACAATGACGTAAGCCTTGCACGAGCCTTGGTGCGGGATTTGCTCACTGCCGATGTCAGTCACGTCGTTGTGGATTCGGAACAACTGTACCACGATTTGAAAGAATACGCTGAATGGGCTGCGCCTAAATTAGCACACAAAGTCAAGTGGTATGCCGCAAAAGAGCCTATTTTCGAGGCATTTTCGCTTGCGCAGGAAGTGGAGCGAGCCACAGCACGGAACGTGCCTCTGCCCTTTGGCGGGTATTTGATTTGGGATTATACCGAAGCAATGACCGTTGTGGATGTCAATAGTGGGCGCTTTGCCGCTGACCGCGACCAAGAAGTAAACGCTCTGCGCACCAACATTGAAGCCGCCCGCGAGGTTGCGCGGCAAATTCGTCTGCGGGATATTGGCGGCATGATTGTGGTGGATTGTATTGACATGACGCAAGAAATGAACCGCCGCCGCGTTGTCGAAGAACTTTACCGCGCTACCCGTGCCGACCGCGCTCAAGTTACCGTCTATCCCATAACGCAACTCGGTTTGCTGCAAATGACGCGAAAACGTGTGCGGCAGAATATTTTGCAAGTGGTGAACGAAACCTGTCCCACCTGCAACGGTGCAGGAATGGTGCAATCCGTCAGCACCGTCGTCAGCGAGATAGAACGTTGGTTGCGCCGCTTTACGACCATAACGCGCCAACTGCAAACACCCGCAAAAACAGTAAATAAGCCGCACAGCGACCGCAATGCCGAACCGAAAAATAACCGTGAATTTACGCTTATTCTCAAGGTGCATCCCCGCGTTGCGCAAGAATTAGCAGCCGGAACGTTTTCTAAATTGCATCGGCTGATGCTCCGCTTTTTTGTGAAAATTCGCTTGGAGCAAGATGAACACTTGCGCCATGAGGAGTTCCAATTTTTCTCCGTGCGCCGTCAGCGCGATATTACGGCAGACTTTTAACTTGTTTCTATCCCTCACCATTCCACCATGCACGATACAATAATCATCGGCGGCGGTCTTGCAGGCTTGACTGCGGCATTAGAACTCACCAAACGCAATATCTCGTGGATGCTGTTGGAGGCGACAGACCGCTTGGGCGGGCGCGTTGCGACTGATGAGGTCGAAGGGTTTTTGTTGGACCGAGGGTTTCAAATTTTGCTCAGTGCCTACCCGGAAGCCGCACAGATTCTGGATTACGGCGAACTGAACCTGCGCCCCTTTCATGCCGGAGCGCGAGTATGGCTTGGAGACCGCTTCACTACTGTCTCTAATCCTTTGGAGCATCCACAACATTTGCTTTCCACAGCACTTTCACCCGTTGGGACATTCACGGACAAATTTGCTATTCTGACCTTACGCTCCATGCTGGAACGCAGTACGTTAGACGATATTTTCGAGCGCCGCGAGCGCACGACACACGAGTATCTGCGCGAGTTTGGCTTTAGTGAACGGATGATGCAGCGCTTTTTTACGCCGTTTTTGGGCGGTGTGTTTTTGGACAGCAAATTGGATACGTCCAGCCGAATGTTTGAATTTGTGTTCAAAATGTTTGCCTCCGGCAAAGCAACGCTCCCCGCAGCAGGAATGGCGCGGATTCCGAGACAACTCGCCATGAAGTTGAACCCCGACAATATCCGCCTTAGCGCTGCCGTTGCATCGTTGCAAGAAGAACACCGCGAAGGCGGCGATAAAGCAGTAACGGTGCGCCTTGCAGAAGGTCAGCCGCTTCGCGCAAAAGCTGTGCTTCTTGCCACCGACTGGCAAGCCGCAGCACACCTCATTTCCACGATGCCTCAGCCACGCCCGACCTTGACCACGCCCAAAAGCCGCTCTACAACTTGTCTTTACTTTGCCGCCCCCAAAGCCCCACTCGCAGAGCCGTTGCTTGTGTTGAATGGTACGGGGCGCGGATTGGTGAATAATGTCTGCGTTCCAAGTAATCTCGCGCCTTTGTACGCACCGGAAGGACAAGCTCTTCTTTCGGTGAGTATTGTCGGTTCGTCCAAAGCCGATGACGAAACATTGATTGAAGCTGTGCGAAAAGAAATGCAGGCGTGGTTTGGCGCTGAAACGCAGCAATGGCGGCATCTGCGGACGTATCGCATCGAAAATGCGCTACCTGACCAAACGCCTCCTGCGCTCACGCCGTCGGAGCGACCTGTGCGTCTTTCGGAAAACATTTGGGTTGCGGGCGACCACCGCGCAACCGCTTCGATACAAGGAGCAATGGTCTCCGGCAGACACGCTGCCGAACAAATCGCTCAAGCGCTTGCATGATTGTTCAAACTCATTCCCCTTGGCAGACGCGCCTCAGAGAGCGCCTTTTCGAGCAGCCTTATCCGCTTTGGATTGATAACGACGGCATCCTTCCTGCCGCCTCGCTCTGGTATGCTGTCCGAGAGCGCCTCAGCGAGCTACGCAGCCATAATGTGCAAGCCGGAGACCGCGTTGTTCTTGCCTTGCCGCCTCAGCGAACCTTGCTTGAATGGATGTTTGCCGCACTTTGGCAGGGCTGCACAGTTGCACTTGCTCCGCAAACGGCGAATGGTGTGGCTTTGGGTGCTTTTTTTGATGCTGTGTGTGTTGTTTCCTCTGAAGGTGCAGTGTTTACTCAGTCCGGTAGAATCCCCCCAACACCTGATATTTCCTTCCTTCTCGCAAGCTCCGGGACAAGCGGCGCACAGCGTTGGTATGCGCTTTCGGCGGAGAATGTGTTTAGTGTGATTGATTCTCACCTTCCCGCATTAAATTTGTTCGACAATCAGCATCACAACGGCTCTACAAGCAATTTTGTAAGCAATTCTATAAGCAATTCTACAAACAATTTTGCAAGCAATTCTACAAGCAATGGGTATTCCGCAGCACGAGTGCTGTCGCTCTTGCCGTTGCATCATGCTTTTGGTTTAGTTATTGATTTTTTTATGGCATTTTTTGCCGGAGCAGAAATTGTCCGCGACGGGCAAAATGGGCGTGACACCGCACAAATCCTCGCTCTCGCCGAAGAGCATCACATCACGCATTGCAGCATGGTTCCGCTTTTAGCACGAAGGCTTGCGGCACACGAGGAAGGGCGCAGGATGCTTCGGGGTTTGCAAGGCGGTGTTATTGGTGGAGCGCCTGTCCATGCGGCATTAGCGGATTTCCTTGCCACAACACGCTTGCGTGTGGGGTATGGTCAAACCGAAGCCTCACCGGGCATCACATTGGGAGAAGCAGGCGCTTGGTGCGAAGGATACATCGGTACG
This sequence comes from Candidatus Kapaibacterium sp., assembly GCA_025455065.1. Classification (GTDB taxonomy): domain Bacteria; phylum Bacteroidota; class Ignavibacteria; order Kapaibacteriales; family UBA4661; genus PH2015. The sequence continues at coordinate 55,223 of JALONG010000043.1, forward strand.
CCACTGGGCTGTGAAACCCGTATTAATGCTGATGGTGTGTTAGAATTTCGAGGAAAAAACCTTCATATCGGGCGTTGGACAGAGCAAGGTTTTGTGCGGCGTAGAGGTGAAGAGTGGTTTGCCACGAATGATTACGTGCAAACAATCCCCCAAGCCCCAAGTAACCAAGCCCCAAGCAACCAAGCCCCAAATAACCACGACTTGCCGGGGTACATTTTTATCGGTCGTGCGGACGATACCTTCAAACTCGCCAATGGGCGCTTTATTCCTGCACCGCATTGGGAAGCACTGCTCAAAAGCCGCATTGCGGGCTGCACTGAAGCGATGATTTGTTCATTAGACGAAGAAACGTGTTCGATTGCACTCCTGAATGAAGCACCTCAAATACCGCATCAAATCAAGGGTTTGAAGCATGAAGTTTCAGTGATTCTCGAAATTCCTGTGGAATTAGTGAGCAATGTTTGTTTGCTTACGAGCCAGCAATGGATGTACACACCGAAAGGCAGCACTGACCGCAAGGCTCTTCAAACCTTGCTTTTGAGTGTAAGCACTCTATAAAAATTCTTAGGAAGCAAGATGAATATCGCAGTCAAGACACTTGAAAATAGTATATTTGTACGCATACTTTGCAAAAAGCAACCGAAGTATTTTCGCTCTGTGTGTTGTGTATGTTGAAGTATCAACAACACCAAGCACTGCATCACAATACCATTTTTTATTCAAATGTCTGAACAGCGCTCCCTCCCGAATCCTTCACAAGCCGCACCACGCCTTATGGAGCGGCGCTGGGCAGTGTTGGGCGGATTAGCATTATCAGCGCTGGTGATTGTGCTGTTTGTAAACAATGTTCTGCGCGTGGGGAAATTAACCGTTGAAATGGAAACGATGAAAAAAGAGCATCAGCGCATCGTTCACCAAAACGAGGTTCTTCGTGCCGAAATCATCCGTTTACAATCGCCGGAGCGCATTACTACTGTTGCAAAATCCCGTCTAGGCTTGGTTCCCGCTTCTTCCGCGCCGACGCATATTCCTTCTGCCCCGAAAGAAGAGAAATAATTCTGCCTGTGTTATCCCCGCCTGCAAACCGCATGAATACTGATTTTGACCCGAATTATCCGCCACACGTTGAGCGAATTTTTACGATTGTTATTCCTCCAAAACAAGCCGCAGTGCGGCTTGACGTGTATTTGACCGAAGTGCTGCCGAATGCGACGCGCTCGAAAGTGCAAGATGCAATCGAAGCCGGAGCCGTTACCGTGAACGGGCTTCCGGCGAAAGTGAGCCGCAAAATTCAGCCCGCCGATGTGATTGAATGTCGGCTGATGAAGCCACCGCCGCTTGAACTTGTTCCCGAAAATATTCCGCTTGATATTCGCTACGAAGACGAGAATTTGCTTGTGATTTATAAGCCCGCAGGAATGGTTGTTCATCCGGGCTTTGGAAATCGTTACGGAACGCTTGTTAATGCGCTATTGTGGCATTTTGGGCAGCGTGAGGCGATTCCTCTTTTGGAGCAACACGACGGCGATGAGGATGACGACAATCACCATGACGAAGAAAGCAACCAAGCTGATGAATACACGCTTCTTGCAAGCGATGCCGTGCGCCCGGGCATTGTTCACCGCTTGGACAAGGATACATCGGGTATTTTGGTGGTGGCGAAAGATGCCGTTTCTCATGCACGTTTGGCAAAACAGTTCGCCGAGCGCACGGCAAAACGGCAGTATTACGCGCTTGTGTGGGGCATTGTTAAAGACGATGCCGGAGTGATTGAAGGAGATTTGGGGCGCTCACCCAGAGACCGCAAGAAAATGGCGGTGGTGCAAAAAGGCGGTAAACACGCCATTACCGAATATGCCGTTTTGGAACGCTTCCAATCGTGTACGCTGCTTGTCTTAAAACTGCGCACGGGCAGAACGCACCAAATTCGCGTCCACTGTGCGCATATCAAGCACCCGCTTGTCGGCGATGAGGATTATGGCGGCGGAAGCGTCGTTTATGCAGGAAATAGCGGACAATGGAAATCGCTTGGGGAGCGGCTTTTGAAGCAAATTCCCCGTCAGGCTCTCCACGCTAAAACGCTTGGTTTTACGCACCCTGCAACAGGTAAATGGTTAGAATTTGATTCCGAATTGCCGATGGATTTTCAAGCAGCGCTGGCGGAAGCCCGAAAAGGTTAGAGGGCAGAGTCTGTGCGCTCTACTGCTTCTTACGCTCGCAGTTGCTCCTTCAAAAACGCCACCGTGCGCTTCCATGCTGTTTCGGCGGCTTCTTTGTTGTAGCGTGCTTGCGAGGTGTCATTGTTAAACGCATGATTTACGCCTTCGTAAGTGTGCAAGGTGTACTTTTTTCCCGCTTTTTTAAGTGCTTCCTCAAATGCCGGAATCCCCTCGTTTACTCTCGCGTCTAAACCTGCATAATGCAAGAGCAACGGCGCGGAAATGGCTTCAATGCCTACTTTCGGTTGCCGCCCGTAATAAACCACGCCTGCTTTCAAATTCGGCGAGTTTACCGCTAGTTCACCAACCGTGCCGCCACCCCAGCAAAAGCCCATTGCACCAACGTTTCCGTTGCTTCGTGCGTCTTTGCCGAAATGCGCGATTGCGGCAGCAAGATTTTTCATCGTATCGGCAAGCACGAGTTTTCCAATCAATTCCCGCGCTGCATCTTCATTTTGCGGTGTTCCGCCAAGCGGCGAAAGCAAATCCGGCGCAATCGCAAAAAAACCTTCCAAGGCAATGCGCCGCGTAACATCTTCAATATGCGGATTCAACCCACGATTTTCGTGTATCACCAGCACCGTTGCCAGTTTTGATGCGCCTTTGGGAGCAGCAGTGTAGGCTTTAACTTCACCTGTTCCGCCAGGAAACACTGCTCGTGCGGTTTCCAGCCGCGTATCATCAGGGGCAAGTTGGGCGGCGTGTGCCTGATTGGCTTCCAGCAAGGGAACAAGCGCCATTGCAGCCGACAAACCGCCTGCTAATTCTGCAAGCCGCGTCAAAAATGTACGACGGTCAAGCGGCGTGTGGGTGTATTCATCGTAGAGGTTAATGATTTCTTGGTTCATTGGAGTTCAGGAAAAAATGATAAAAAAAATTGCTGCATAATTGCTCTGAAATCAAGCATTGGCGCGGATAAGTGGAGCTACTCGTGTTCCCAGAAGTTCAATCGCCCGCATGAGTTTCGCGTGAGAAAGCGAGGCAATATCCATTTGAAACGTAACCCGCGACAGCCCCCCCAGAGCCTTGCTGTGGCGCAAAATCCGCTCTGCGACTTCTTCCGCATCACCGACGAGAATTGCACCTAAAGGCGTAGTTTGCGCCTCAAATGTTTCGCGTGTAACAGCACTCCAGCCCCGCTCTTTGCCAATGTCGGTAAAGGATTTCGCATATCCCAGAAAGAAGCCGTCAAGCGCTTGTTGGCGCGTTTCGGCGACATAGCCCAACGAATGAAGCCCCACTTTGAGGCGCTCCGGCGGATGTCCTGCCTTTCTGCCTGCTTCGCGGTAGAGTTCCACAAGTGGCGCAAAACGGTGTGTTTCCCCGCCAATAATCGCCACCATAAGCGGTAATCCGAGCAGACCTGCTCTGGCAAATGAAGTCGGCGTGCCGCCTACACCAATCCAAATTGGTAAAGGGCTTTGAAGCGGGCGTGGATAGACACCTTGCCCCGTGAGCGCAGGGCGGTATTTGCCCGACCAATGGACAAATTCTTCTTCGCGGAGCGTGAGCAAAAGTTCGAGTTTTTCCGCGAAAAGATCATCGTAATCCTGCAAATTATAGCCAAAAAGCGGAAACGCTTCAATAAACGAGCCACGACCGACAACCATTTCGATACGCCCTTCGGAAACAAGATCAAGTGTGGCGAAATTCTGAAACACCCGCACAGGGTCGGCTGCACTCAGCACCGTTACTGCGCTTGTGAGGCGAATACGTTTTGTGCGGGCTGCGGCGGCGGCAAGTATTACCGTCGGTGCGGAATCAAGAAATTCTTTGCGGTGATGTTCGCCAATGCCGAAAATATCCAGCCCGACTTCATCAGCAAGTTCAATGCGTTCAAGAATTTGCTTCATTGCCTCGGCTGGGCTTATGGGTTTACCGGAATCGTTGTCAAAAAGTGCGGAAACAAAACTGTCTATGCCGATTTCCATTGGGGATGGGGGTAAAAAGTAAGAAGAAAGTGACGATTTGCCGTGCTTACAGCCTGTAATCTACAAAAAAAATTCCTGAATTATTGTCGTTCTCTTTTCCTGTGCCAGATAACTTATACTCCGGCGAAGAAAGCGTAATACGGGAAGGAGCAACACTATATTTAGTTTTTTTTCTACCCCACCAGCGTCAAAAACCCATCCGCATCCAAACTTCCTCGTGCTTCGGTCACAGACCAGAGTGTATCGTGCTTAGTGGCATCCGAAGAAGCATGAAACGGCGCTCCGATGCGCACTCGCCCGATTTCCCCTAATGGCTTTTCCTCGCCCGTTGCTTCATCCACAATGCCCAAAGCGCAGCCCGGAAGCGGCATCCCGACTGTTCCCGGCTTTGTGCCGACTTGCACACTCCACTCGCCCGGTGTCATTGCATCCGGCACATTGACCGAAACCACCGGTGTTACGTCGCTTGCACTGAAACCGTCATACACGCTCACACCGAATTTTTGCTTGAACGCCGCTTGAGTGCTTGCTTCTGAGGCTTCGGTGTTGCCGTTTGTTCCCGTTACCACTAGGCGCAAGGACGCAAACATAAGTGGATGAAGCTGCTCCGCAGCAGCAAAGACGCGCAGTTGCCAAGGTTCGGCAAAAAGGAGCGTTGCATTGTTTCGTGCGGCAAATTTCCCCAGCGTCGGAATATCGGCATTTTCCGCACATACCAGCGTCATACCACTCACAAGCGGCATCAGTGCGGACATGACCAAACCAAACGAGGTACAAAGCGGCTGCACACCAAGCACTGTGTCGTCTTCGCGCGGATTCAGCACCTCCGACGCTTGGCGAATGCTGAGCATGATGTGCTGGTGCGTGTACGCCACAGGGCGCAATGTTTCGCCCTTTCCTGCAAAGACCACGACCGCAGGCAAGGTTGCATCAGCTTTAGCGGAACCAGTGTTGGTAAAGTATTGCCGTTGCAATAGCCACACGGGAGCAAATTTCACCCACAAACCTTGCGCAAGGCTTATTTCCATGCGGCTTGTGCCACTACTTTTTTGAATATCTTCCACATAGAGCAGTTTCACTGACGACAAGAGCGAAAGGATATTCGGAAAGCGCTGGCGTAAGGTTTCAAGATAGCTGCGCGTCGTGATTACCGCAGAGAGCGCTTGATTGCTTATTGTATGCCGTACTCCTGTGGCGAGGTCTTCCGCAGAACCCGTGTAATCAAGCATGACGGCTGTTTTGGCGTTCATCATCAGTGCGAGCGTTGTCATCACGCCTTCGGTGCTTGTCGGCAGCAAAACGCCGATTGCCTTGCTTTGCGGAACATTTTCGCTCAAAGCCCGCTTCAACCCTTGCGAAAACGCGAGTGTTTGCGCAAGAAAATTTACCGATGTAAAACGCCGTTTGTCTGCTCCAACCAAGGCAATATCAAGCGGGAAGCGCCGTGCTGTCTTGAGAAATGCCGCGTGGATGCTGTCCAGTGTTTCGGCGTAATCGCGCCACGCCTGAATCGAAAGTGCGGTAACGCTTTGTTTTACCTGCGCTGCCGTACTGCTCGGCGGCATTCGCTCGCCGAAAGCAACGGTAATGGAGCGTTTTCCACGCTGCAAGCCGCTCTGCTGCTGGTGCCGCGTGGCATACGAAAATGCCGTCCCCCAAAGTCCGCGTAAATAAAACGGCACAATATGGACAGGTTCAGCACTTTCCAACCTCTCCACAACACGCTCAAAACCTCGCTTGAAGTTTGCTAATTGCCCGTTACGGCTGATGCGTCCTTCGGGGAAAATTGCGACGACATCGCCGTTTTGAAGTGCTTTGCGAATATGCACGAGTGATTCTTCGACATCTTTGCCTGGTGCTATCGGAATCACGCCGAAGGTCTTCAGCAAGCCCTTCAGCACGGGAAGTTCGTAAATAGAGCGCAACATCACATAGCGAATCGGACGCGGACAGGCAATTTGCAGTACCGCCCAATCAAACCAACTCGCGTGATTCCCCAAAAGTAAGACTCCACCTGTGCTGGGGATATTTTTCATGCCCAAAACCCGCAACGCATATCGCTGCGAAGCCATCACCAAGACCACGTACCGCACAAATGCTTGTGGCAGACGCGACAATGCAAAAATTGAGCCGACACCCGCCACAACCGCCATTCCGTAGAGCATCCATACGCTGTTGATGTTCAAAAAGCCCGTCAGCACTGCCGTCAGCACCAAAAACGACGACATGAGCAGATTTTGCATGAAGTTATTCGCCGCCAGCACCGTTCCCGCCTCGTCGCTGCCTGCATTGAACTGCACGAGGGCGTTGAGTGGTATGAGAAATAATCCACCCATAATGCCGTACACCAAAAAGAGCGCTGCCAAGCCCCAAAGCGAGTGAACAAGCGGCAAGACACAGAGCGAAACCGTGATACCAAGCGCTCCCAAAGGGATAACGCCCGTTTCGATAAAATCTTTTGACGCTTTTCCTGCGATGAAAGAGCCGATGATAATTCCCAAGCCGCCAACGCCCATTAAGCCGTTGGAAATGGTTGTGTTCTGGACGTGGAGTGTTTCTTTCAAATACGCAGGAAAGGCAGCCAAGACAACCTGATTCACGCCCCAAAAGACGGAAATACCAATGATACTGAGCCAAATCACCTCCGAAGAGCGCACAGCACCTAGGTTTTGGCGCAAATATCCGAAACTCACGTATTTTCGCACATTAAAGCGCAACGCAGTGTTTGTGTCGTGTTTATGCGGCAGACGGAGGGTAAAAAGCAGTTCCAACACGGAAAAGCCCACGAGCAGCCACCCAAGCGGTGCGATAGATTGCAACAAAGCGTGTATGGAAGCGGCATCGGGGGCGATATATGCCTCGAACAGTGCGGAAAAAGCGACCGTGCCGCCCAAAATGGAAATAATCGTTACAGCCTGCACAAAAGCATTTGCTCCGGCGATGTTCTCTTTTCCCGCAAGTTCCTTGATGTAGCCGTACTTTGCGGGGGAATAAAACGCGGCTTGAATCCCCAAAAGCAGCGTCATAGCGAAGGCGAGTTCAAACCAGCCCATGTAATACGCCAGCGTAATGACCAACGTCAAAGGCACGGCACACGCCGCCGCAACTTGAATAATGCGCTCTTTGGGAAATTTATCCGCCAAAAAACCCGTCGGTGTAAAAAACAGCACAAACGGCAAGACGATACACGCATTTACGAGCGCCGTCAGCACAACCTGTGTCGTGCCGTCATAGAACTTAAAAATGGTGTTTTGGATAATGATTTTATGTCCCAAATCGGTAAAGGCGTTCAAAAAGGCAATAATCAAATATGCTGCGAAGCCGCGTATTTTCAGGATATTGAGCATGGTTTGCGAAAAAAGTGCGGAAGAAAATTGTTATACCAAAAACCCGCCGGACGGCATACACTCTGGGTTTGTAGCTCGTCGGGCGGGTTGTACCAATATCTAAACTTGTTGTCTGCTTAAAACTCTTTCCGCGAAAAACTCCACGCAGAAAGCACAAAAAAGACAATACCGTAAGCAAGCGAATTAACATAGGGAACGCTGTTGGTAACGGTTTTTTCTTGGACGATATTGCTGGTAATTTGTGCCATATCAGCCACTTGCGGCGTGAGTTGATAGACCGCAGAAATCATCGTGCGCCAAAAATCGCTTGTTACGGCTTGGAACAAGAGTTCTTCACGGCTAAAAAGAAGCGGGCTGACGGTATAAACAATCAAAAAGCAAATAACCATGCCGCTTACAGCCGAGCGCGATTGAATCCCCACAAAAACCAAAACGCCATACAACCCAAAAAATGTGAGAACAAGCGGGAAAAAGGACAGCATATACCCCGTCGTCCACACGCCCGTTGCAATGGCAATAATAAGCCACGACCCCAGCATAAAATACAATGTCAGCAGCACAACCACCGCTAAACCGCCTAAAACCTTGCCTGTGAGCAGCATTACCCGCGAAAGTGGCTTGGAAAGCAGTAGGTCTATAACGCCTTTGGTCATCATGTTCGGCACAAGGTCGGAAGTGATGATAATGGCAAGAATTAGCGCTGCATTAAAAAATGCAAAACTGAGACCGCTTTGCAACGAGCGCAATTTCTCGCGGAGTGCCACACCAAGCGGGTCGTCGGCTGTCGGCTGGAGATTTTGAATCTGTTCCTGAAAACCGGAACTTGAGCAGTATGCCAGCAAAATGAGCAGTCCTGCTGTCGAAATAAAGAAGAACACGACGAACACTTTCTTGGAAAGCGCTTCGAGAAAGGTTTCGCGGATAAGAGCGTAGATTTTTATCATGGTGAAGATTAGTGCTTAGTTACTTGGTAGCTTGGTGCTTGGTTACTTGGTGCTTGGTTACTTGGTAGCTTGGTGTTTGGTTACTTGGTAGCTTGGTACTTGGTTACTTGGTGCTTGGTAGCTTGGTTACTTGGTGCTTGGTTACTTGGTGTTTTTGAGCTAAATTTTGTCTATGACCTAGAACCCATGACCTAGAGCCTATGACCTAAGAATTTACAAAAAAGAAAGCCAATTATAGGAATCAAGTCCATTTTGCGTAATATCCGCCATACGAGTCTTGAGTTTTTTGGTGATTTCGCCCTGTGTGCCGTTGCCGACGGGCTGTTTGTCCACTGAGCGCACCCAGTTGATTTCGACAGCAGTTCCGGCAAGGAAGATTTCATCGGCAACGTGAATCATCCCTCGTGGAATCAAGGTTTCGCGGACATCAATAAGCAAATCTTTGGCAAGCGTTAAAATGGTGTCGCGGGTAATACCAAGCAAGAGCGAATCACCAATGGGCGGCGTATAAAGCACACCGTCATACACCACAAAAACATTTGCGCCACTTGCTTCGGAGACGTTTCCGTAAATATCCAGCGTGAGTGCTTCGTCATAGCCGTTGCGGATTGCCTCCATTTTCATCAGCTGCGCGTTCATATAGTTTCCGCCTGCTTTGGCGATTGCCGGCATGGTGTTTGGCGGGAGACGATTCCACGAGGAAATACACACCTCTGCACCGCGCTCTGCAGCTTCACCCAAGTATGCGCCAAGTTCCCACGCTGCGACGGCGACATCTACGGGACAGGTGAGCGGAGAAATCCCCATTTCACCGTATCCGCGCCATGCAACGGGACGCAAATACGCGGATTTGAGGTCATTACGGCGCAGAATTTCTTTGCAGACTTCTTCGATTTCGTGCGCTTTGTAGGGCATTTCCGTGTGATAAATTTTCATGGAGCGTTCCAAACGCTTAATATGCTCAGGAAGGCGGAAAATCGCGGTTCCGCGCTTGGTGTTGTAAGCACGAATCCCCTCAAACCAGCTTGTACCGTAGTGTACGACGTGGGACAACACATGAAGTTTGGCATCTTGCCATTGAACGTACTCGCCGTTCATCCAAATTAAACCGCTTTCAGGAAGTTTCATAGTTCTGCTAAAAGGTGATACACTATTGAGCAACAACGCTTGTGTGCTGTTTGCAAGGCATTGTTCGATACCAAGCAATTTTGCCTATAAACAAGCAATCTAAGAAAATATCTGTCTAAAATTCAAGGAAAAATCGCTCTTGAACCAAAGAGTGATTTTTCTCGTGCAAAATGACATCACCCGCAAAAATCGGTGACATATTCGTAATGTTTTCTATCGTATATTTGCTTAGTGTGAATAAAATCAGGTTTATTTTCTGAGCATTCACGATTTGAAGTACAGAATAGAGATACCAAGATTGTTGCTTTTAATATTTACTGTATTCTCCTACCACCATGAAGCTCCTCAATAAAACACAAACGCTCAGTTTGTACTTTGCACCTGAATTGCAGTCAGTGTGCGCGATTTGGACAGGAAAAATCAACGGCACGGAATTCCGCACTGGTGCGGATATGATTGAAAACGCCTTGCGTACCTATCGCAACGGCAAACTCATTACCTGCTCTTCGCCGATGCACGTTGTAGATAAAGAAGCAACGCGCTATCTCTGCCAAGAATGGCTGCCGCGCGTTGCCGGTGGTGTGCTGCACTATTGGGCAGATGTTGTACCGTCGCTTTCGCACCGCACTACCACTGACGAAACAGTTGATGAACAAAATGCCATACCGGGCATTGTCTTGGCACAATTTGCTTCAATTGACAGAGCAAAAGTCTGGTTGCAAGCCAAGTAGGGAACATATAAAAGTATAAAAAATGAAGTATGAAATGAAGCCGTGCCGTTTGCGTTTGAAAGTGCCAGTCCCCTCCACTGCTCCTTGGTGGGTGACATTTTTCTGCGACATTTTTTTGGTCGTTATTTAGATTTAGTTTAAGTTAGCGTGAGTTTCAATTTTACTCATGTTCAACATTACCTGCCATGAATGATCTTCCTGTTGGCTCAACAGCTCGCATCGTAAATTACACGCAGCAAGATTCCTTCACTGAACGCCTCCGTGAGTTTGGCTTAATTCCCGGCACGGTTATTCGGATGTTGCGCAAAGCACCGTTTAATGGTCCGGTGGAAATTCAATATCGCAATTCCCGCATCGTACTTCGTCCGGGCGAAGTTGCTCATCTTCAATTAGAACGCATCGCCTAAGATCAAAAGACAACCCGAGCCTTCGATTTCTATGACTCTCATAAGCAAGTTCAGGCTGAAGAGCGCGTAATTCCTCATGTTGATATTGTATATGCCCTCACCCGCACAAAGCACCCCAGACCCCTCACCAAACCTCACCGTAGCGCTTGTCGGCGCTCCCAACTGCGGAAAATCTACCATTTTTAACGCACTCACCGGACTTCGGCAAAAAGTCGGGAACTTTCCCGGCGTAACGGTCGAACCCAAAAGCGGTGATGCACACATAGACAAGACCATTACTCGCCTTATAGACCTTCCGGGCTTGTACAGTTTCACTCCGAAAACTCCTGACGAAGCACTTTCCGTTGCCGTTTTGAGCGGTGATCACGAGCGCTTACCGCGTCCCGATGCCGTTGTGTTTGTCATGGAAGGCACGAATTTAGAAAAAAGCCTTTTTCTCTATGCTCAATTTGCTGCATTAAATCTGCCGACGGTTGTTGTCGTAACGATGATAGACAGCATCAAAGCAAGCGGCGGCGTATTTGACGATATTGCGATGGAACAAGCGCTGAACGTGCCTGTTATCGGCATTGTCGGGCATCGCGGCATAGGCTTGGAAGAACTACGAGAGCATCTTGCCTTGCGAGGATTTACCCGCCCCGAAGCTTCACAAAATCACGTTCCTCACGATGCCGCTATCGAAAACCAACACGAATGGGCGCGGAATCTGGCTTCGGATGTCGCACGAGTGCCGGAAACGGATTCCCTTACGTTAAACTTGGATGCACTTTTTCTGCATCCCGTTTTGGGTCCGCTTATTTTTCTTGCGGTAATGCTGCTCTTTTTTCAATCTGTTTTTACTTGGGCGACTCCCGTTATGGACAGTATTGATGCGGGGTTTGCATGGTTGCAGAGCATAGTGGATACCGCCTTGCCTGCGGGAATTGTGCAAGATTTCCTGTCGCGTGGTGTGATTGCGGGTGTGGGCGCGGTGATTGTATTTTTGCCGCAAATCCTCATTTTGACGCTGTTTATCACGCTGTTGGAAGATTTTGGCTACTTAGCGCGAGGGGCGTTTTTGGTGGACAGAATGATGGGCGTGTTTGGATTGCAAGGGCGCTCCTTTATACCGCTTCTGAGTTCGTTTGCGTGTGCGATTCCGGGTATGATGTCGGCACGAATTATTTCCTCCGAAAAAGACCGTTTGACAACGATTTTGATTGCGCCACTGATGACGTGTTCGGCGCGGTTGCCGGTGTATGTGCTGCTCATCACGGCATTTGTTCCCGCAACGCTTCTGGGCGGTGTGCTGAGTTTGCAAGGGCTGGTGCTGATGGGGTTGTATGCGCTTGGTGCAATATCGGGCTTGGTTGTGGGGAAAGTTTTCAAAAGCACGATATTTCAAGGCTCAAAACTGCCTTTTCTCATGGAACTCCCGCCTTACCGCTTCCCGACGTGGCGCAGCGTCTTTTTAACGCTCTTCCACCGCACCAAGCAGTTTCTCACCTCCGCCGGAACGACAATTTTAGTCCTCTCGGTTATCATTTGGGCATTAGGCGCTTTCCCGCGCACGACGGCGCAGGCTGGTGCAAGCGCCACTGAAGCAGCCGCCGTACAGTTGGAACACTCCGTCTTGGGAACGCTGGGAAAGGCGATAGAACCGATGTTTGCACCGATTGGCTTCGATTGGAAAATTACTATCGGCGTTCTAGGCAGTTTCGCGGCACGCGAGGTGTTTGTGTCGGTGATGGGACAGGTGTACAGCGTGGATGTTTCGGAAAGTGATGAAACTTTGCGTACCGTGTTAAAAAGTGCCATTTCGCTCCCAACAGCCCTCAGTATCTTGGTTTTCTATGTGTATGCCTTGCAGTGTATGTCAACACTTGCTGTGATGAAGCGGGAAACAGGCTCGTGGAAATATCCCGCTCTTGCCTTTGCTTATACGCTTGTGCTGGCGTATAGCTCGTCGTTGCTGGTGTTTCATCTGGCAAGGGTATGGTAAATGCGGGAAAAACGGTCTGGCTTAACACAATTTAACACTCCGATTTATCGTATTAACCTTCCCTTAACATGAGGTTTTATCGCATTTCGTTAGTTTTGAAGCCCCTAAAACAAGGGTGAATATTTTCTGTTTATTCACCTCAACTTCTTCACTAATTCCAAGGAGATGTGCGATGAAATCTATCATCTACACCCGTATTTGTCGAATGTGTCTGGTTTTGTGCTGTGCGATGCTGATGTGTGTTTCTGGCATGAAGGCACAATTATCCGTTGAACCGATAGTCGAGATGCTGCGTTCCCGCGACGGCGAAGAGTGCATTTATACCAATAGCGAAGGCAAGCAATTAGCCATAGAGACCGTTGGAGAAATGGTATTGAAAGCCGCAATGAGTATGAAAAGTGCCACACTCAAGCCTTGGATTGTCACAAATGGCGTACGCAAGGAAGTGCGCATATTTGACCCTTTGCCGATTACTCAAAAGAAAAACACGGACGGAATTGATTTTGCCGCTTCCAATCTTGTTTTTCTGCGAGAAGACAAAACCAAACTGAGCGGCGAAGAAGCAAAAAAGATGCTGGAGGCTGACAATACCTTGCTTGCAGAGATGTACAACGGAATAAACGGCGTTGCCTCTGAATACATCATCAAACCTCGCCCCAAACCCGTTGCTTTGAGCGTTCATGCCAACGGCACGACGAAACAACTTGACGAAAATGACCCGAAAGCCAAAGAAGCAATGAAGCGCATGGGCATATCAGGCACAACAAGCGCGGATAATGCTGAAGGGGCAAATTTTGCTCTTGCCTCATCATCGGTACTCAAAACAGGTGCAACGATGCCTGATTTTGATGCTGTTGATATATCCGGTAAACGTTGGAAAATGGGTGAATTGCGCGATAAAATTTTAGTATTGAACTTTTGGTTTGTCGAGTGTCCGCCCTGCATTGATGAAATGCCCGCGCTCAGTGCGCTTCAGAAGGAATATGCGTCAAACCCTGATGTTGTCTTTCTTTCCTTTGCAAACAGCACCAAAGAAAAAATCACCAAATTCCTCACCGCCAAGACCTTTACTTATCCGCACGTTGCACAGGAGCAAGCCGCACCAATGCTGAAAGACTGGGGCGTGGCGGGATACCCGACCAATGTCGTAGTGAATCGGGGAAAAATCCTCTCGTCCTTTACCGGTGGAATGATGAAACAAGAAAATACCGATGCTACACAGCATCCGATGTACACGATGATAAACTCGAATATCAAGAAATGTTTAGCAAAATAAGTTCCGTAGCAGCAATGTAACAAAACTTCCCATGCAGTGCTTCGACAGATTCAACATAATGTTTAATGCGGCTTCCATGCTGGATGCGGCTTCCATGCTGGATTTGTCGAAGCATTACAATGAATGCCCAAAATATATGGTATGCGAAATCACTACACCAAAAGCCCTGCAAGCCGCGTTTGTACTGCTGTTTCAAGCATAAATGTCAGTATCCACATTACCGCTCCTGTGCTAAGAGGAATAGAAAAATTATCGTCCATCTTCAGGCGAATAGATGCTGCTTCGACAATACCGCCGATGAATGTTGCTATGCCACCGATGACAGCATATTGCCAAGGAGCCTGTGTTAATGCCCATATCACGCCCACAACTACCCACGCCGAGAGCCAAAATGCACTTGTTCCTTCCAAACTTTTGTCCAAAAATCGCCGTTTGCCAAATTTCCGCCCGATAAGCGCCGATGAAATGTCGGAGACAATCAACACCGCAAACGCTGTAATAGCAATAATTTTCGGGAACAGAAGAATACAGAGAATTGCCGAAAGCAGCACGTATGTCGCGCCATTGAGCAAAATGCGGTTTTCAGCGAGTTCATGCGAGCGCATCATGCCACCAAAAATCTTGCGTACAAGCCGCTCCAAAGGCGGTATCCAATGCCGAGCAAGGTCTATCGTCAGCACAGGCAAAAAAATTGCCAACAGCAGCCACAATGCAGTTTCGCGGCTGATGAAAGCGTAGATAATGGGAATTGAAAGCGAGCAGAGGTGGATGGATTTGCGGAAAATTTCTTGGCGATAGCTGATATTTCCTTGTGTTGTGGGGTGTTGCATTTGTGTCGGCGGAAAATGGAGATTTTTTTGCATCTTTGTAGTGCTGACGGTCAATAGTGTTGTTTGCACCAATCATAGAGCGTTAAAGCACTCTATTGTGCAAATGCAAAATAACAGAAAATAGCAATTCACCATTCGTAAATTCTTTGTAATCAGTATGCACGCTGTCGGAACACTTGCTCATGCAAAAATCAATCTCGGTCTGGAAGTTCTTTACAAACGACCGGATAATTATCACGAAATTAACACCGTTTTTCTCCGTGTTTCTCTTGCCGATACCGTGCTGGTGAGTTCTAACGGTTCGTCAAACGAAATTCACCTTGATTGCAAGCCGGATTTGGGCATCGCCGATGAAGAAAATCTTGCCTACAAAGCCGTCAAAAAAGCACAAGAAATCGCCGCACACAACGGTAAATCAACGCTTGCGTCGCTTGCACTGACCTTGCGTAAGCAAATTCCCTACGGCGGAGGCTTGGGAGGCGGAAGTTCCAATGCCGGCGCGGTCTTGCGGTCATTACCGTCGCTTTGGGGAAATGATGTGTTGAGTGCTGAACAGTATCTAAACGTTGCTGCAAGCATTGGCAGCGACGTGCCGTTTTTCCTTGAAAATATGGACTGTGCCTTAGGTTCGGGGCGCGGAGAAATCTTGAAGCCGCTTGCGCTCAAATTGCCGTATTACGTTGTGATTGTCGCGCCGAATATTCGCATTACAACTGCATGGGCATACGCAGCACTAAAACGCGGCGAAAAAGCAGACGAGAAGCGGACTCCGACAAATTATGCCGCACTGCTGCCTGAAGCGATTGCCGCGCCGAATAAACTCCGTCAGCATTTTACCAACGATTTTGAAGAAGCAATTTTTGCCGAATATCCGATTATCGGCGGCATTAAGCAATATCTCTACGAAGCCGGGGCGCTTTTTGCGCTGATGAGCGGGAGCGGCTCGTCGGTGTTTGGGTTATTCAAAACCGACACCGAAGCAAGTGCGGTGGTAAACGCCATCACAACACGCTTTGAAGGCAGTACAGCACACGTTTGTAAGCCCCTGTGATTGAGGCAACAGTCCATCGTACGCGGTTTGATGCATTATTTGGGATTCGCACAGACTGATGTCTGTTCTGCGCCAAGGTATTTTTGTGAGCGTTTATGCCGATGTTTGAAAATGACCGAACTTCAAATGTTGGTAGGGAGCGGCTTCTATGCTACGTCTTTTGACTGATTGTTGACTCACCGTTTAACACCATTTACCATCCGAACCACTTCACATTAACATTCCCTTAACACAAGATTGTACAGCATTTCTCTAGTTTTGTGGTGAGTTTTTTTATTCACTTGCCTTATGCGGCGACCGTGCTGCTTTGTCTAAGGTGGAATATTCACCGTTATTGTTATATCAATTTTTAGGAGAAGTGGTATGAAATCTAGTGGCTACGTCTATGCTCGTCGAATGTTTCTGGCTTGTTGCTGCGCGATGCTGCTGTGTATGTCCGGCATCAAAGCGCAATTATCCGTTGAGCCGATTGTTGAAATGCTATGCACCCGCGATGGAGAAGAGTGCATTTATACAAATAGCGAAGGACAGCGACTTGCTATTGAGACCGTCGGTGAAATGATATTGAAAGCAGCAATGAGCATGAAAAGCTCAACAATAAAGCCTTGGACAGTAACTAACGGGGTGCGTCAGGAAATGCGTATTTTCGACCCTTTACCGATTACTCAAAAGAAAAATACCGAAGGAATTGATTTCACCGTTCCCAATCTTGTGTTTTTGCGAGAAGACAAAAGCAAACTCAGTGCGGCGGAAGCAAAAACGATGTTGGAAGCTGATAATACCTTGCTCGCAGAAATGTACAACGGGAAAAACGGTATTGTAAGCGAATATATTAGGACTTTCGCAAATTTGACGGGCAAGGGGTCAAGACCCAATGTCATCAACTTAAGCTATATTGCAAATAAAACCATTGTTTTAGAGCATTTTATGGTACAAAAAAAACACCAACCCTCTTGTCTGAAGTATT
>JALONG010000091.1 GCA_025455065.1 Candidatus Kapaibacterium sp.
ACAATCCTTCTCGTGATGTCATAGCTCTCTGCAAGTCTCTTAAAAACTGGGATTCTGGAATATGACGTTTGAGAAAGAAAAATCGTTAGGTACTAAAGTCAGGGATAAAAAATGTGCAAATTCGCTGAGTGTTTGCTTTTCTGCCATTTATGAGCGATATTGCGGCGCTGCCATTCTACTATGCAGCACATCTCCAAACCCTACATTTTATCACCTTCTCACCTCGCTTTATGCACTCTTTACCGTGTTTAGGGAAAACACTCACAACACTCGTTTTTCGCGGCATAATTCTTTTGCTGCTTTGTGGTTGTAGTCTGTATGCGCCTTTCGAGGCATCTGCACAAACTCTTGATTCTACCTTTTTTCTCGGCATGAAAGCCCGTTCTATCGGTCCGGCAGGCATGAGCGGACGTGTTGCCGCAATTACCTCCATCCCCGAAAACCCTGATATTATCTACGTCGGCTCGGCTACGGGCGGTGTGTGGAAATCGGTGAACCGTGGAACAACATGGCAACCTGTTTTTGACACGCAAAACACCTCTTCGATTGGTGCTGTTGCTTGCTTTACGGGCAATCCCAACACTGTTTGGGTTGGCACAGGCGAAGGTAATGTGCGCAATAGCGCAGGCGTTGGGCGTGGTATCTTCAAATCACTCGACGGCGGCAAAACGTGGAAAAACCTTGGTTTGGAGAAAACTGAGCGTATTCACCGCCTGATTCTCCACCCCACAAACCCCGATGTAGCTTGGGTTGCAGCGATGGGAACAACTTGGGGTGAAAATGCCGAGCGTGGTGTTTTCAAAACTATCGATGGCGGCAAAACATGGCGTAAAACCTTGTTCGTGGATAATAAAACTGGCTGTGCCGAACTCGCGCAAGACCCGCATAATCCAAACCGCCTTATTGCGGGAATGTGGGAACACCGCCGTTATCCGTGGTTCTTTACCTCCGGCGGCTCAGGAAGCGGCGTTTATACTAGTTCCGATGGCGGCGAAACGTGGTCGCGTCTCACAAGCAAAGACGGTTTGCCGGAAGGTAATCTGGGGCGCGTGGGCATTGCCTTCGCACAAAGCGCTCCGGGAGTGGTCTATGCGCTTGTTGAAGCAAAAGAAAGCGCTCTTTTGCGTTCCGATGACGGCGGCGAAAAATGGCGCGTTGTCAATAGCCGATTCGACATCAACCCGCGTCCCTTCTACTTTTGTGACATTCGCGTTCACCCGAAAAATGAAAACACGATTTACCGCTTGCAAGTAACAATGGACGTTAGCACCGACGGCGGCAAGAGTTTTGCGCCGCTTTACGGTTACACGACAATTCACCCCGACCACCACGAACTGTGGATTCATCCCGAAGGGAAGTATATGCTTGTCGGCGAAGACGGCGGTGTGGGCATTTCGGAGGACAACGGCAAATCATGGCGCTTCGTGGACAATCTCCCGCTTGGGCAATTTTACCACGTCGCTGTGGACAACGATTATCCCTACAACGTCTATGGAGGCTTACAGGACAACGGCTCATGGCGCGGTCCCTCGAACACGCTCCGTTACGACGGCATTTACAACTACGATTGGATAACCGTCGGCTTTGGAGACGGCTTTGCGACTATTCCCGACCCCGAAAACAACGAATATTGCTACGCTATGTCGCAAGGCGGAGCGTTGCTTTATGGACATATCAAAACGGGCGTTCGCAAAAGTATCCGCCCGACCGAAAGCCGCGTAGGAGAGCCTGATGTGAAGCATCGGTATAATTGGAACGCCGCTATTGCAATAGACCCGTTTAACCCGAAAGTGGTGTATTACGGCAGTCAATTTGTCCACAAAACCGCAAACAAAGGCGATTCGTGGCAAATCATCAGTCCTGACCTCACTTCTAACGACCCTGCAAAACAAAAATCCAACGAAAGCGGTGGAATTACGCGGGATGTAACGGCGGCAGAAAATCACTGCACAATTTTATCCATTGCACCAAGTCCCGCAAAAGAAGGCGTAATCTGGGTTTCCACTGATGACGGCAATGTACAGCTCACACAAGACGGCGGCAAAACATGGTCTCGTGTGAGTGCCAGCCTTACCGATGGCGCAAAATCTCGTGTTCCCGCAGGTATTTGGTCTCCCCACGTGGAGGCATCAAAGCACGATGCAGGTACGGCATTTGTGGTCTTCGACGACCACCGTCGCTCGAATTGGGAAACGTACATTTTTGTAACACGTGATTTCGGTAAAACGTGGCAATCGCTGGCAACGCCTGAAATAGACGGCTTTTGCCATGTTGTGCGTCAAGATATTGTTGAACCGAATCTGCTCTTTGTCGGCACAGAATTTGGTTTGTACGTGAGCGTGAGCGGCGGAAAAAATTGGCAAAAGTGGACAAGCGGCTTCCCAACTGTTCCCGTGACGGATATGGTTGTTCACCCGCGCGACCATGATTTGATCATTGCAACGCACGGACGCGGCATTTACATTCTAGATGATATTCGCCCGCTCCGGGAATTAGCAAAAGCTAATGCCGGCAAAGGCTCACAAACACTTGCTTCCAAGCCTTTACACCTGTTCGAGATTAGCCGCGCAGTTTCGGCAAATTACGAGTTTTGGGCTGGCGCATACATCGGCACAGGAAATGCGATGTTCAAAGGTGAACAGCGTGCTTACGGGGCGCTTATTTCCTACGTGTTGAACCCGCCCGATAGTGTGCTGGCAAAAAATGAAACACCAAAAGCGCAGAAAATCAGCATTGAAATCTTGAACGCTCAGGATTCAAGCGTCGTGCGGACGATAAAAGGCAGTATGAAAAAAGGTATTAACCGCGTTGCCTTTGACCTCAAACGCAAAGAATTTGAGCGCCCACGCCGCACAGAGCGTGAACGCAAAGATGACGACGGCGATGGCGCAGGAATTGACCTGCTTCCGGGAACATACCTTGCACGGATGAAATATGGCGGCGTAACAACAGTGCAGCCATTCGAGATTGCTCCCGAACCCCGCATTAAAGTTGATGCCGCAGCACTTCAGGCAATTTACGCAATGCAGATGCGCGTTGGCGGCATGATGGAAACAAGCGCCAAAGCCGTGAAGCAGATGGTAGAACTGCGTAAAACCATTAAAGCCGTGAACGATTTTGCAAAAATGAGCCTTGAAAAACCCAAAGCAGATTCGCTTGCTAAACTCGGAAAAACATTGGATGCAAAATTGGATACGCTCATAGAGCAGTTCGTTCCAAACGAGGAGCGAAGCGGTATCTACGACCGTCAAGCGGAAATTATGCCGCAAGTCGGTTCGCTCATGGGAACAATCGGCAGCAGCTACGACGCACCTACCGAAGCCGCACAGGTAAAATTCGACAAGCTGAAAACCCGCATCAATACTGCGTTGGAAAAAGTGAACGCGCTCTTTGATGCTGACGCAAAATCGTACCGTCAGCAAGTCGAAAGTCTTGGTTTTAGCGTCTTTGGTAAAACCGAAGCTGTGAAACTCAAGGAATAATGAACTGCGGAAGTAGCCCCGTTCTACCGCTTTACTACGCTATCGTAGAGGCGGTAGAGCGGGTTACTACCCGGATTCCTCTGCCATTTATTTCCCCAACTCTATGCCTGTTGTCATTCAGCCTGACATCATTTACCGCCGCACAGAACCACCTGAAAACCCCGTAGATATGCTGGTTTTGGCAGCACATCCCGACGATGCGGAACTCGCCTGTGGTGGCGTTATTGCACAAATGACTGCCGAAGGAAAACGTGTCGCTATCGTTGAGTGTACACAAGGCGAAATGGGGTCTCGCGGAACACCCAAAATCCGCCGCGAAGAAGCCGCAAAAGCCGCACAAATACTGGACTTGACCGAGCGCTGGAATCTGCATATTCCCGACGGAAACATTGATGCCTCGCAGGAAAATGTTGCGAAAGTCATTGCGGCGATGCGGTATTTCCGCCCGAATATCCTCATGTTTCCGCCGGAATTTGAACGACATCACGACCACGAAAACGCGCACAGACTTGTCCGAGCGGCATATTTCCAAAGCGGTTTGTCGAAATTTGAGGTAAATGTTTTTGGTCAAAGTCTCCCGACATACCGTCCCAAGCGGCTTTTTTGCTATATGCAAACGTATGAATTTGAGCCGGATTTTTATGTGGATGTTTCGGCGCATTTTGAAACAAAATTGCAATCCTATTATGCTCATGCGTCCCAAGTGTATGTTCCGGGAGCCGCACAAAATCAAGCCGAACCACAAACCCTCATTTCCAGCCCCGAATTTTTAGAATTTCTCAAAGCCCGTGCGCGGCACTTCGGCGGAAAAATCGGCGCTCAGTTTGCTGAAGGATTTTACTCTGTGGAGCCGCTTGGATTCAAGAGTTTGAGCGATTTACTGCGTTAAAAATTGCGAAGAAATTTCCAAAGCAGAAAAACAACATTTATTTTGTGCGATGAGTGTTTGCAACCATATTGTCAAATCCCTCCAAAATAGTGCGCAAGCCGCATCAATCCTACTTGTATTTGCCTTTACGTACACAAGCGCACAAGACCTCGTGAACGAAGGATCGGGGCGTTTCACAAACAGCACTGGTGCAGTCATTCGCTTCCGCGCCTCGCAAGGACAATTTCGCAACGACAACCCCGAAGCCGCACAAACGCTTAATCGTGGCACTATCGAATTTCTCGGTGCTGACAATCGGTTTACGGGTGCTGCATCCATGGGGCGCAATCAAATGTCTCGCGTGGGAGGTTTGGTGCGCTATGCAGCCACTGAAGTCACCGCACAATTTCAGCAAATTCAAGCCCGTTGGTACAGCAACCTTTCGCTTGAGGGAAGCGCCATTAAACGTGTTCCCGATGGTGTGCGCATTGGCGGAGAAACGGCTCAAACAGGCGTATTTACTGCTTCCGGCGGTTCTCGGCAGTATAGCGGAACGCTGTATTTCGATAATTCTGCTGCACAAACTATTCCGGGTGGTGAATCTTATCAAAACGTAGAAATAGCGCGGGGGCGAGAATCAAAGCGGGTTGCGGAAAATACAACTGTGCAAACGCGAGGTTTCTTTCGTCAAGATACAAGTAATAATGCGGGTTTAGAGGTTTTGGGAATGCTAAGTATTGGTGCAGATGGTTTTTTTTCACGCACATCCGAAAACAAAGGCAGAATCAGCATCGGAACGAGTGCTAATCTTCGTGTGCAAAATACACTATCGCCGCAAATGCTTATTCAGTCGGGAGTGTTGAACGTTGGTGTTGAAGAACTGAGTGTGTATGCGGGAGTTGTCGCAACGATGCAAGAACGCGCTTCAATAATCGTGCAAACCTCATCAACACTACGGTTGTACGCTGCATCTTCCACGACACACGGCTCTGTGCGGTTGAACAATGCCGAGAGCGAATTACTCCTTTGGGGGAATATCCACAATGACCTCCAAAGCAGAACCAATGCTCACTTTCACCCACAAAGTACGGTGCTATACGCTTCTTCCACCGCGCAAACACTTATGCCGACAAGTCTCACACAGCCGTATGGGGATTTGACGCTCCAAAACGCTCATAAAACCTTGCTTCACGGTATTGTCGCCCTTGCGGGAACGCTGCGTGTGGATTCGGTGGCAGCAGACATGGGCAACGGTTCGCTAATCATGCTGACACCAAGCGCTGACGCGCTCTACACGGGACAGGGCGAAGTACGCGGTGCAATGATGCGGATTCTTGCAAACACCACAGACCGATATACCTTCAACAATGCTGAAACCCGCTTCACTGCTTCTTCTGCGGTGCGTCCTCTTTCGATGACCATGACGATATTGCCGGAAACCCTGCCAGATGAGTATTTACCGCAAAATGATGTTCGCCGCCACGTTCGTCTTGAATGGCGCGATAGTCTGCAAGCGGCTTGGACGGGTACGCTCCGCCTTGGCTATCGCACGAATGAAATCACCGCACCGTTTCAAGCGGACAATGAAAACGTTCTCGGTATGGTTGCTACAACGGGAACATCTGCACAAACCCAGCAAGTACGACGTTTGGCAGGGTTTGCTGTAACGCGACGTTCTGCCAGAACTTTAAGCACAGGGCTGGGTTTTGTGGAACAGCAAGGTTTGACCAATGCTGCAAGTACGCCCTATTCCCTAATTTCGGGCGAAGACCTGATACTGCGCGGTATTCGAGAAACAGTGCGTAGTGTGCAAAATGGACGTTGGTCAAATCCAACGACGTGGAATGTGCTTCGTGAGCCGGATTCGGGAGATAGTGTAGAAATTACCCATTCAATTCACCTTGGTTTTCGCCGTAATGGTCTGGACGGTTTGCAGACTGCGGGTCAAGTGCGGGAGCGCTTTTTCGATATTCGCCAAGATTCAGCCCGTGCTTTAGCGAGGTTTATTCATATTCGGCAAACGGACTCAAGCCGCTCTGCCGCACTCGTTGTCGGTTCATTTGACCGCAGCGATTCTACTTTTACCGATGAACTTCCCCCGCAAGTAGCATGGAAACTCGCTTCTGTGCGTGTGGCTGAAAATGCCCAATTTACAAGAACTTCTGAGGCGACACTGTCGGCGATGAGTGCCGAATGGGCTTCACGCTTGAATCTAAGCCGTCTGCGTACGTTGCCACAAAGTGGTGTGTATGGGCTTTGTATTGCCGCGCCCGTTTCAGAGGGCGATTCCACAAGGGTTGTCTTGGAGAGCCTTGACAATAGCGGTCTCATAGCGAATGGCGGGAAGACAGATATTGCCAAACGCCTTGCCAGCACAGGTTTTATCGGCAATAGTGGGGCAATCCGCACCTTTGCGGAAGGGAATATGCTTGCGCAAGATTCTATCGGCTCTGTGGTAGAATTTGGAGGCAATCAACCTGAGCAAACCCAGATTCTACCTGCCCTGCGATACAGTAACCTCTACTTGTCGGGACGCTCACGAAAGCAAACACTGTTCTTGCAAAACGCAAATTCTCAACGACCATGTATTGTTCACGATTCGTTGAACACCAGCATTGATGCTCTTTGGACGCTTGGCGAGCAAATGAGCGTTCAGGCTCTTGGTGGAGTGCACCACGAAGGAAGCATCTCTAACGCAAGTCGTGATGCGATGTTGGTGCTGAGAGGCGTTCGTGAGCAGATTCTCACTGGCTCAGGAAGAATTGACGCACTATCACTGGAAAATGGGCAGGGAGCGGTGAAACGGAATGGGACGTATCGCTTGCAAAGCGCTCTGAATCTTGTTCGTGGGGCGATGCAGACAAACGAAACAGCAAACCTTCAATTCGCTGATAACGCAGTGGTGACGCGCTTTCCACAAAGCAGTCTTGCTGCGCAGCCTCTCACGCAAGGCAGAATCACGCTTCGCACACGAGGCGACGGTTTGATGCGGGCTACGGGTGAATTACTTTCTTCACTCTCCACACTTGATATTGCAAACAGTGGTGGTTATGCTTCTTTGCGGAATGTTCGTGTACAAGATACACTAAGAGTTTCTTCTCGGCTTTGGATGGAAGGCGCGGAAGGCGCATATACACTGGATTTCCTGCCACTTTTTTCACAACCGCTTTTTACGGAAGATTCTTCGGAAATTGTTGGAACAGTACGCCGTAGTGTTTATGCGGACAGTCTCACGAGGCTTTTTCACAATCGCTACACCTCGCTTCAAATCTTGCCTTCTGCTCAAAACGTTTCTACGATGCAAGCAACATTTCGTGTTATGCCGCAGCATTTTCCCCTGCCCAATAACGATTCAAGCAAGATTCGGCGCGGCATAGAACTGTCGCTCATTGATACCCTCACTCAAACCGTGCCGAATGTGCTTACCCGTGTCGGCTACGCATGGCGCACGTCGCCTGAAGGTGCTGACGAGACCAATGGTTTGGAAACTGCACGAGTGCTATTGCAGCGCCGCTCTGCGGTCAGCGATGAGTGGCAAACTGTCGGTACGCCGCTCCGCAGAACCCGACGAAGCGCATGGAATCGGCTTTCCGAGGAAGGCTTGTGGTATTGGGGTGTATGTGATAGTGTTATATTTGAACGCAATCAACAGCGCTTTTTTGCACTTGGTGTAGATTCTACACGAACTGTTGTGCCGGGAATGTTTCTCCAAATGAATGCTTTCTTGGAAGGTGCTTTGCCGCAAAACCTTGAAAGACGTATGGATACTGCGTTGCAAGCATCGCCGCTTGTGATGAATACCCTTTTACGCGAAAAAAATCTGCTTCCCGCGAGTATTTTACAATCGCAAATTCCCGTGATTGCTGATAGCATTGTGCGCGGTGTGAGTAGCGACAGCAATATCGTTTCCAGCCGCAAAGCCGTACAAATACTTGGTTCGGAGCAGTTTCTTCCGATGCTTCCAGCGACTACGGTTGATTGGCTGCTTTTGGAGGTGCGCCCTGTTGTCTTGCGCTCGCAAAGCCCGTCACGGCTGCTTTTGCCGCAAGAACAAGATTCGCTCCGAATCTTTTTGCCGTTATTGCTTCAGCGAAATGGCTCTGTAATTGGAATGAACAGACAAAGTGTGATAACGCTGGATTTGCCGGAACATTGGGAAGCCGGAGGGCGCTTTATCACAACGCTGCATCACCGAAATCATTTGCCCGTGCGCTGGCGTGATACGTTAGACATCGCTCCACAAGAGCGTTTGCGTTTGGATTGGTCGGATACGGCAAAAGTTCTTGGCGGCGCTAGGGCGCTTCAAACGGTGCTTTGGGGCGGGAAAGCGCTCTTTAGCTTGATTGCAGGGGATATTGTCAATGAACAGAATCTTGCGGATGTGCCAATCATCAATCGTGCTGATTACGATGCAGCCTTGCAAGCCGCTTGGAGCCTTGTTTTTCGGGAAGGGTATGCGAGAGCGGATGCAAATTTAGACGGCATTATCACAACGCGGGATGCGAACATTATTTGGAATAATCGCGGAAGAAGAGGTGTGCGATGAAATCAGTATTGATGCGACTTGGCGTATTATTCTTGTGCTTGGGAGGTGTATGGCGTACTTCATTTGCACAGCCTGTAATGCCGATGAATACTGAGGTTCTAGCAGATATTCATTTGAAGAATATTCTCATTTTACCGCCACGCACGGTAGAATGTGATATTGTTCTTACAAATCGTTCACGCCCTACAAGCCTTGCTGCATGGCGCTTTTGGGCGAATGGTACGTTTATGCTGAATCTGCACGGACTGAACCTGAGCGGTGCGCGTGTGGAAGTAGATTCTAGTGCATTACTACTCGAAAACCGCTCTGTGACTGCAATTCAAGCCTTGCCGCGCCGCACGGGGTATGAACTCAAAACATTCCTCCAAGAAATTCCTTCGAGGCTTGGTATTGCCTTGCTCGGCAGTGATAGTGTAGAAAATACACGTACTTGCCCGATTGATTCATCCTTGCTCTTGTGCCGCTTGCGTGTTGTTCTCGCAGAAGATATTCCAAACCCTGATTCGGTGAGCTTTTCATGGGCGCTACCGTTGCAACAGTTTCAGGCAAATGCCTTCAAAACCGAGCAGCAGCGCGTTTTAGAAGGAAAAACCTATCAACGAAATGATAATTACGAAATGCCGACGCGCTTTTTTGTGGAAGAGCCGACAGTCGAAACCGCACCAAACCTGACAGCAACACGCCTGCAAGCGGAGTACCGAGGCGACAAGCGAATACGGGTGCGCTGGACGACACTGGAAGAGCGCATCGGAAGGCGTACGAATGCTGGTTTTCTCTTGCTCAGGCAGGCATTTTTTTCGGAGCGCTCTTTGCAAGACACGCTGCCGACTACGTTTGACACGGTTGCAACATTCTTACGCAATCCTGCTCTCACGGTGCGCGGCGCAAGGAATGGTGCTGCTTACGAGGTTGTTGATTCTGTGCCGAAAAGGGGAATGATTTATGTGTATCGTTTGGCGTTTCGTGATGCAACGGTGCGCCCTGCGCAGGTCTTTACTGCTGCTTTCCCGCAAGATACGGTGCAGGTGCGTGTCCCAAATGCCGTTATTGCTCATGCGGAAGTTGCGCCAAATCCCTTGCCCGATAACGCAGTTTTGACCTATTTGCTACTTGACCGTGCAAGAGTAACGGCGGAAATGTGGGATGTCCAAGGACGTGTGGTGCAAGTATTGGAGAGCGATGCAGAGCATCCTTTGGGTACGGTGCGTGTGCCGATTCAACGCACGGGACTACCTCACCAAGGCGCATTGTTCCTTGTTGTTCGGGCTGTTCCTGTGGATGACGCTGCGGTGGAGCAATCACAAGCCGTGTTGAAATTGCAGCTTGTTCGATGAACGTGATATATGAAGAGCGTTGCGCAGTATTGAACTATTTCCACGCTTGCAAGCAAGTAACCATCTCACGTTGCAGCGATTGTGTCTTGTCTTTGGCATACCACGCTTGAACGTTAGCAATCATGGTATCATGGTCTATATTTTGTGTTTTTTGTTCCAAAACAAAATCTTGCGCTGCTTTGGGGCGAGGTCCCCAATGCCCGATTTCATCAAGTGTTGCGGCATCCAAGCAAATGACTTTGGGAATAGCTCGGGCTGTTCCTCCGGTGAGGTACGCATCCATGATGTGCGGATATTTGTCGCGGAGAAGAATTTTCAGTGAAACGCCCGAAGAAGCCTCTGCAAGCCGCTCCCAGACAGGGATGCACTGCGCGGCATCACCGCACCATGATTCCGACAGCACCAGCCAAATTTGCGGCTCTTTAGGCGATTGCGCAAGGGCTTGTAGATCCTCACCCAGCGCCGTTGTTTTGTAAATACGGCTCATACGCTGAAGATTGAGTTTGGTGTATTCGATATGCTTAGGTGTATTGAGGTCGTCTGAGTCAGATGTGGTGCGCTCTTGTGAATGTAACTGCTCGGAAAGCTGCACGTATTCTGCGTAGCTCATTGCTTGGTCAATATCCGAGCGGGTGATGACGGATTGTATTTTTCGCATACTGCTTCGTGTGATGTGGTGAAATGGTGAATGGAGGTTGAATGTGCTAAATTACGCAAATCCGTAGCATGAGAAAATTTCTTTTCCCGTTGATACTGAAAACAATGTCCACCGTTGTAATTCATACACTCTTTTAGTTCAATTAACCCTCACAACCTGATGAATCCTTGGTTTCTCGCTATTCGCCCAAAAACTCTTCCCGCCGGAGCCGCTCCGGTGCTGCTCGGAATGGCACTTGCTTTTGCAGACGGCGTATTTGCTCCTCTTCCGGCGCTCGCGGCTCTTATTTGTGCTGTGCTGATGCAAATAGCCAGCAATCTTATCAACGATGTGTATGATTTTCGTAACGGTGCAGACACCGCAGAGCGTCTGGGTCCGCCACGTGCCGTTGCGTCGGGATTGCTTTCGGAAGAAGCAGTGAAGCGAGGTGCGTGGATTGCCGCGATTTTGGCATTTTGTCTTGGTCAATACTTGGTGTGGGTGGGCGGATGGCAGATTTTTGCAATAGGCGTTATTGCGCTCATTACTGCTTGGGCGTACACGGGTGGACCTCTCCCCTTAGCATACATAGGGCTTGGAGAGGTGTGTGCGTTTGTGTTTTTTGGTGTGGTCTCGGTGTGCGGGACGTATTATGTGCAATCGGGCGTGTGGTCGGCGAAGGCGTTTGTTTTCTCGCTTGTTCCGGCGTTTTGGTCGGCAAATATTTTGCTGGTGAATAATATCCGCGATATTCCGACTGACAGTGCCGTCGGGAAAAATACCCTTGCCGTGCGCATTGGCAGCCGTGCGGCGCGGTTGCTCTATTGTGTGGCACTTGTGCTTGCTTTCTGTGTGCCTATAATGTATGCCGTTTGGCGCAGTGAGTGGTGGCTCTTGCTTTCGTTAGGCGCGTTGCCGCTTGCTGTGAAGGCGTACCGAAGTGTGATAAAATTTGAAGGTAGGACGATGAACGATGTTCTCCTGCAAACAGTACGATTGCTTATTGTGCATACAGCCCTGATTTCATGCGCTCTTCTGGCAGGGCGGATGATGTAAACGCATTGGTCAAAAAAAAAGGTTTAGAAATAACAAAAGCCGCATGAACACTTGCTTCATGCGGCTTTTTGTTTTTGTACCTTCAACCAGTATTATACCAATTTACGTTGAGGATTGTGCATTGTTTTTTTTTAATGCTTTTCTCTGGAAACAGCATAAATACTCGCACAGACAAGAATGTCTGTGCCACTGATGTCTGTGCCACTGAAGCCGGATTTTTTTTGCACAGTTATCAACTCAAATTGGTATTATTTCTTGCCTTCAGGCTTGATGCCCAAAAGCTGTTTGCCGTCGCGGAAATTCACGATAAGCGAGAAACGAAGCGTGTTTCCAAGCGGGTTGTTTACTTGTGTCGGGATGATATAGCTGAAATCGCCTTGGAAAATATCAAAGCGCACACCTACGCCGACGGTGAAGTAATTCCGAATCGCATTGCTCACCCGCGCAGGCTCGAAATAGTACCCGCCGCGAAGTGCCACCGTTTTGTCATACCAATACTCCAAGCCGCCTGCAACCTCAAATTCGCGCGTTCCCCATGCGGTGAAAATTGCCGGAATCGCTTGCACAAAGCCGCCTTGGACGCTGGAATCGCGCTGAACAAGCTGTTTTGCATAATCTACCGCGATGTTCAGTTCATTAAATTCATCACGAATAAGCGTTGCAGCCAAGCCAACACGCGCCTGCATAGGAAGCGGGTCAGCAAATTGATTATATGTCATGGATGGACCGATATTTTTGATATTCACCCCAACAGAAAAGCGGTCACTCAAATCTACGTCTGCAAGTTTGAGTTTAAGCGGTTTCCACATACCGGAAATATCGAACGCTACGGTCTGCCCCAAACCACCGCCAACGTTGTCGGTTGTTGCGCCGAGATTGGATTGGATGTATTTGATAGCTGCACCAACGCCGATGTCGTCGGTTACTTGTGTTGCTATTGCGCCGGAAATAGCAAACTCGAAGGAGTTAAAGCGCCCAAGTTCGCGCCCTTGAATGTCGGTGCGGATAAATTGACCGAGATTGAAGAGCAGAAAATCAACGGCAATCGTACTTTGCAGCGCCGGAACGTATTGACCATATGCGCCGCGAGCATAGTACAAATCGGCGTTAAATTGTGGCAACCAGCGCGAAAATGCAAGCGAAACTTGGCGGTCGTACTGAAACGCCAAACCTGCGGGATTCCAATGAATAGCGTGGAGGTCTTCCGCCATCCCCGTATTTGCGTCGCCCATGCCGTTAGCACGGGAATCCGGTCCGATAAGCATAAACGGCACAGCCGGCTGTCCCCCAAGCGGCGGCTGATTGCTCTGTGCGTGTGCTGTTCCTTGCGTGAAGATGACCATTGTGACAATGGCAACCATCTGCGCCAACGGCTGTGCGAAGCGCATGGCAAGGTTTTTTGCGGATACGTTCATGGAAAAAATCAAAAAATGTGAGAAAATGATAGTTGTGTTTGCTACTTGTTGTTCGGCGTTTTCTGCTCGTGGCACAGACATTCCTGTCTGTGTTTTTAACGCCGTTAGGCGTAATTACCGAAAGCAGCGTAAAGACTGACTTTGAAGATGATTCGCTCCGCTCATTTTGGACACAGACAAGAATGTCTGTGCTACGGCAAGAACTGTTTACCAACTTTTGCTCCGTTGCCTTTACCGCGAACGCACAATGTTTCCGCTTGCAGACTTGGTTGTGCGCCCGTCGGTATCGGTCAAATTCACATTGAAAATATATGCTCCTGATGCAACGCGATTGCCAAATTCGTCGCGTCCGTCCCAAGGAATTTCAATGGTGCGCGATGTCGTCATGCCCGAAAAAATCTTCACAGGAACACCGTTTGTCGAGTAAATACCAACGGTGTAGGGCTGTTCGGTAATTTGGTTATGCCGGAAGCGCAGCGTGGTTGTTTCGGTGAACGGGTTTGGGTAATTCAGCAATTCCGTTAAAACAAGCTGCTCTCCTGCACCGACTACACGAAAATACGTCTCTGATTCGGAATAATTGTTAAAAATATCCCAAGCGCGAACTCTGATGCGATGTAAACCGGGCGACAGTGCCGACAAAATGCGCTCCACTGTGCCTCTGCGCGGGTCTTCGAGCGAAATGCGATAACTTTGCGTCAGCGTAATCGGAATCGGGTTATTATCAATCCAGCATTGAATATCATGCCCAATTCCCGTGCCTGTCGCATTTACGCCTGTGGCATCGTAAATATCCGCAATGAGCGTTGGTGTTGTGCCGACAAAATCACCTGCTTTGAAGGAACGTGTATCCAAAAATAAGCGAATTTCCGGTCCGATGCCGTCATTAACCGCCGTTTCATCCACGTCGCCAATCGTAAATTGCGATGTCGCTCCGCGCCCGAACTTGCGTCCGTCCGTGCTGACGGCATAGACAAAGAGCCTTCCGGGGCGATTGGAGAAACTAATATCTTTTGGAATGGGAAGATTGAGGCGAAAACGTCCGCCGCGTACTGTGCCTGCGCCGATATTGAGCAATCCGCCGAGCGTTGTGATGCGGTGCTGTGTGCGGGCTTCGTCAATGTCGTTGATAATGCGCTGAATGTCGGTATCATGCAAAGAAGCGAGGATACTGCCCGTAAACGCCGTGTCAAGAACGCCTGTGGAGGGAACAACAATTCTGCCGCTCACCGCCATTTGCGAGAGTGCTTTGACTTGGGGCTGATTTGCAGGATTGGAAAGCTCCGCGCCGTTCAGTGAATCAATAGCAACGGGCTGTTCCGGCAATGCCAAACGCACGGTCGGGTCGCCTAAAAGACAAAATTTACGGTCGTTATTTTGGAAGCCCGACGCAAAAATTTGTTTGACGTTGAACATCAAATCACCAAAGCGCGGTGCGTCGTTGCTGCCGGTATTGCGGAAAATTTGGCGGTAAAGTTCTTGACTGATAAACGCATTATCACTTGCATAGACCGTGCGTGTCGCCGCAAAGACCGCAATCGCGCCGCCGCGAGGGCTGCTCATCATTTCTTCTGCGCCGCTCTGTTCTTTCGTGTCGAACCGCGCAAAATCACACGTTGCAGCGACGAGGAAAAATAAACGGTCGAGATTGGTGAATTGTGCAATATTGACATCGCGCACTAAAAATTGCTCATTTGCCCATAGTTGCGGGTTTCCGTGTCCAATCCAGTTCAAAATAAGCGCACCTTCGTTCACACCGGCGATTAAATCTTGTGTTGCTGCGGGGCGACGGCGACCACCGGGCGTGTTTTCCGTTGGGAAGTCTGCTAAATACGTCTTCCGTTGGCGTACCGTCGGCGGTAAAACGAAATTCGATATGTCTTCCGACTGACTGGTGTGAAGCGAACCGTCAGAGTTGGAGAGGCTTGTGGTCGGTGCATCGTCCGCAGTCAGCAAGATGCGTGTCCGCCAATTATCTTGTGAGGAGCCTGTCTCATAGCGACGAATTTTCGACAACATTGTCGCACCTTCCTCATTCGTGCGCACACACAAGCGCCCCAGAGAAACGTCAATAATACTGTCTTCGCCGTTCACACAGCCGAAGAAATCTTCGGTGTTGTAGTTTGTTCCGATAGAATTTAGCTCGCCGTCAGCATCAAAAACTTGATACGTCGGCACGAGGTTTTTTGCCGCAATATTGGGAATGATACCGCGAAAATCAAAATATGAGTCGCCCCAAAACAAGACGTAGCGAGGCTTGCGTTGCCATGTGCGGAAAGCATGGGCGATATAATCACGAATAGCGGTTTGGTCGGGTGTGCCGCCGTTGAATTGATAATAAATCTGGTCTGTTGTTGCAAGCGCAACCGTCATATTGCTTTGGCGTTGGCGGTATTCGCGGTATGCTTGAGCCGATGACAAGAGGTCTTTGTGCGTAATGACAATAAGGTCTGCATTGGCGGGTGTTCCACGCAAATCGGCTATGTCTTCAACACGCTCCAGCGATGCTACGGAGAGTGTTTGCGAAGAAAGATAGAAACGGCGCGGGTTTTCGGGGGAAATACTTGCGCGGAATGTGGCTTGAGTGCTTATTGGGCTGGTATTGCGGACAAACTGAGGACTCGTGCGGTCTGTTGCGTCCACAATAAACACTTGGCTGCCCGTAAAACCACGCACAGTATATTCTGCAACGCCTCTCGCATTAACGGGCGTGTCGGTAAAGAAATCAAGTTGATTGTCAGCAGCGACAAACTCGCGTGGATAGTGGATTTCAAACCAGTCTAAGATACCATGACTGTCGTTTCCGACATTTGCAATATAGAGAAATTCCAGTGTGCTGCGGTTATTCTGGATAATGTTCGCAGGCACAGTCGCTGTGCGGGTTTCGACCGTTCCGACGCTGTAATCATTTCCCGAACCCTCGAAGGAAAAGGGCGAAGCAAACACTTCCGTTCCCGCCTCACGAACAAAGATTTTACCGCCCGGACCAGAACCTGAACGATTATTCCACGCGGCAGAAATACGGTACAAAATCGGCACAGAAACACGGGCGAGACGGGGTAAATTTGTCTCAATACGTGTTGCGCGGTTGTGGTCAAAACGCTGACCAAACCAGCGCCTACCCGAACCAAACAAGCCCGCATCGTATGGATTTTCAAGTTCATCGTCTTTGAATACCCGTGAAATGTGATACGTCGGCGTGAGAGTGGCTTGCGCACTTGTTTCGGTAAAGGTTACACGCCGCCCTTGCGACGTGCCGCCCACATTCAGCATATAAAAATTTCGGCGTGAAAACGTATTGACAAAGTGCTGAATGGTTGGCGTTTGTGTGCCGTTATTCACAGCAACAAAGCCGTTTGGAGCGCATCCGAAAAACGAAATTGCCGTCAGAGCGCCACTTGCATCAGTTTCCACCAAAAGCGGCTGTTCGCGCATCGTGTTCGTCGTGGAAAGCGTAACCGATTCCGGCAGTTCCACGCCACCGTTACCGAACATTTGAAGAGAGGAAACTTCTGCATTCGCAACTGTGATGCCTGCGTCGCGGAGTTGCTGTGCGGTGATGCGATAAATGCCGTCGCGTTCCACGCCAATTTTCAGCCAACGCCCCGCTACGGATTGCTGTGTGGCTGTTCTGGTTTTGGAATCCGAGTGTGAAGAAGTCGGCAAAGCCAGATTGGAGGAGGTTTCGGGGAAAACGCGCCACGCTGCGGTTTGTGCATGATTGAGCGTTGTCATAAAGCCCAATTCCGGTGCATCCTTGGCTGTGCCGATGAGTGTTTGTGCTGGATTGAGCGTTTGTGCTTGGCTGGGGAGAAATTCCAATGCAATGCGAATGGATTGAGGAATTTCAATAGTCTGTGTTTCAGGATTATAGCGTGCAGCGCGGAGTTTAAGTGTTGCAATATGACGGTCTCTCCCCAATCCGCTATACTTCACGGAATACCATTCTGCCGTTGGTTCGCTGTTATAGACATCATTATTCAGGCGATACTCCGGTTCACCATTGCTGTTCATCGCTGGACGCGGAGCCATTGCCGATTGCACCGATTTTACGGCGCGGAGATTGTGCGAAAGAATACGGAAGCCGTTTGGCGAAGGAACGGTGAGAGGGATGCGCATTTCAATACAAAGCGGAGCGCCGATATGCTCTGCATCCGGCACTGCACCAAGAATTTTCGGGCGAAGAAGAGATTTGCCGTTGATAAAGATTGTGTCAAAACCTTTTACTTGTGGCGTGTAGTCAATAACAATGCCGACAGGAGACGATTCCACAAGCGTAACTCCGCACCACGACCAATTATTGGGCGTTGGCACTTTCGGAGAGTTCGGAGAGGCTTGTGTTTGTGCGGATGCGGGGGCAAAATTTCCCGCAAAACCTAAACCCAAGAACAACAATAGCAATACTGCACGCGAAGCGATGCAACTGCACGTATAAAACATTGGCATTTAAGAATTAGTGAAACATACAGCGAATACAGTGAAGCGGAAAGTTTTGCTTAACGCCGCACCGAAGAGGGAAGCAGTTCTACATACCAACAGTGCTTGTGAAAAAAGCAGTGTCTAAATCAAGTCTAAAACAAGAGGGTAAGGGAGTGGAGCGCTAGAGGTCAGGGATTCGGGGTTCGACAAAAGGCGCATGAAATGGTCATGCACAAAGGTTTTGCTGTATTTGAATTCGCAATATACACAAATTTACTTTTTTGGGGAGAGGAAAAATGTTCCTGTATGAAATTTTTCTTTGACTGACCAATGGTGTTGCTGTATTTTGTGTTGTCTTGGACTGTCCATCAAATCACGCCCTTGGGTAAAACTTCCATGAGCAG
This sequence comes from Candidatus Kapaibacterium sp., assembly GCA_025455065.1. Classification (GTDB taxonomy): domain Bacteria; phylum Bacteroidota; class Ignavibacteria; order Kapaibacteriales; family UBA4661; genus PH2015. The sequence continues at coordinate 18,162 of JALONG010000091.1, forward strand.
CAAATCTTCCTTGTTCTCTCGCACTGTCCACGCTCTTCAGGGTGTGCGGGAGCGTATGTTCAAGCGTTTCCGCGACAGAGTGTATCCGGCGACATTTGAAGAGGAAATTAATGAGCAGTGCGATATTTTCTTTCCCTTGTACTCCTTGCCATTTTTTGTTGCATGGCTTCCCTACTTGTCCTTAGACCCGCTTGTGATTCCCGACCAACCGCTTTTCCCATATTTGCGCATCGGTCTGACGGTTGTGGGTGTGCTTGCACTGATTTTACGCCATACCTGGCGCAATCCTGCGCGACATCGGTTAATCGGGAACGGGATGATGTACTATTTGATTATTGCAACAGGTCTTATCACAGGACTTGCAAAGGCTCATCCCAGCTATGTTGGCGGGTATTGTTTCTTAATTACCGTGCTTGGTGCTATGCCTGTGCAGCCGAGACACTTGTATCTGGCTTTGGGGATGTCGTTGGCAACGTTTGGCGGTTTATGTTGGCATTATCAAGTCTCATTTGCAGAACCTGCTGCCCGATACAGTCTCCAAGATTTGATAAGTACGGTAGGTGTCAGCGTTTTGATGAGTACGGGGTGGACAATGTTGCGACGGAATAGCTATGAAAAAGGTCGTGCGTTGCAGCAGATGAATGTGCAAATACAGGAGCAGCAACGGCTTCTTGCGGAACAAAATGAATCACTGCGGCAGGTGAATATGGAGAAAGACGAACTAATCGGTATTGTTTCGCATGATTTACGCAATCCTCTGGCTTCAATTTTGGGAATGACCGAAGTTCTGACTGGCGATGCAGATGACCTTTCGCCGGAACTTCGTGCAGGAATGCTTATGCGGGTGCATGATGCAGGAATACGCATGAGGTCATTGATTGATAGGCTTTTGAGTGCAAATGCTATCGAAAATGGCGTATTAAAGCCAAGTTTGGGCTATGTGAATGTGTCGAAAATTGCGATGAGTGTTCTGCAAAATCATCGTCATCATGCCGAGCAAAAATCAATAGAGGTGCTGCTCGACGGCGATGAAAGTGCTGTTTGTTATGCTGATGCCCTGTTTGTGCGCCAAATTGTGGAAAATCTTCTATCAAATGCCATTAAGTATTCTCCGTCGCAATCGCAAGTATTTCTGCGGGTTCGTCAGCATGATTCCAATATCTTGATTGTAGTGCAAGACAAGGGGCAGGGCTTGACCACAGAAGACCACGCAAAGGCATTTCGTAAATTCGGGCGACTCTCGGCAAAGCCTACGGGCGGCGAGCAGAGTACAGGCTTGGGCTTGAGCATTGTAAAAAAAATGGTTGAATCTATGAATGGGAATGTGTGGTGTGAATCTGAATTTGGGCAAGGGGCAGCTTTTTTTGTCGAATTACCAAGTTTTCAGAATGAAATTTGAGCAAAAATTGACAAAAAACAGAAAATTCTCCTCCCCTCAACCCTTGATGGAATCTCACTTTGTCGTTCCAGAGTAGTCGTCAAGCCCAGCACTGAAGCGCCTTACACGGTATTTGGCACTAATTCACGAACAAAGCACAAAATATTTTCATTTTTTTTTACAAAAAATAATCGTGCTGTAAAGTTAGCAT
>JALONG010000007.1 GCA_025455065.1 Candidatus Kapaibacterium sp.
CCGCTCCGAGAGAAATACAATGGGCTAAAGCCGCATTGTTACTTGATTCTTGTGATATTCCAATACAGTTTTCGTTTCCAACTGAAATCATTTAGAACCAATTTTCATTCATAAATTCAAGATGTTTACTGCACAGACACCATAACCACTATGAAATTCGAGTATCTGCTATTTAATCTTATCGTTATTGCGGGACCATTCGCATATAGTTTTGAAAAAACCATCAACTTCCGGCAGTATTGGCGTGAAGCGCTTTTCGGTATATTCGGTTCGTTAATAGTCTATGTCGCGTGGGACTCAGCCGTTACGAACCGCCACTGGTATTTCAATGCCCCGTATATGCTGGATTTCCGTTTGCTTAAACTTCCTATCGAAGAATGGCTCTTTTTTATTACCGTTCCCTACGCTTGTTTATTTGTGCGGGAAGTTCTGACCTTAGTTGTGAAAGACAGTGGTTTTATACGGCAATTAGAATGGGTTCGCGCCGGAATGTTCGCACTCCTTCCCATTGGTGTTCTGGTGTTTCAAAGCGGAAAAGAATACACCGGTTTGGTGCTGATTGCTTTTGGTGTTATAGCCTTTCTTGACCGCCAACTCCGTACCAATACTCTTTTGCAAACACGCACCTACGTTTTTCTGGCAAGCGTCATCGGTTTTACCTTCGTTTTTAATATGTACTTGACCGCAAGACCTCTTCTCATCTATGCTCCGGCTTACCAACTCGACTTCCGCGTTATCACGATTCCGATTGAAGATTTTGGCTACGGACTGACACATATTGCGCTGTGTAACATCATTTACGAATACTTCAAACTTCGTTCTGGAAAGGCATAAACACAGTTTCTTCGACAAAAAAAAAGCAGAGCAAACGCCGTTCATTACACGGTTTGCTCTGCTTTGGTATTTTTACTATATACTTGGAAAGAGCAGATTAAAGCAGTGCTTTCATCACATATTCTTTCACCTTGTCAGCGCTGACGCGGACTTGCTGCATCGAATCGCGTTCACGAATCGTAACGGTATTGTCTTGGAGTGAATCTCCGTCAATCGTAACGCAGAAGGGCGTTCCAATCTCGTCTTGACGGCGATAACGACGACCGACGGCAGCAGATTCGTCGTATTGGACATTAAACGATTTTTGCAAATCACGGTAGAGTTTGCCAGCGAACTCCGGCATACCGTCTTTTTTCACAAGCGGCAACACGGCTGCTTTGACGGGCGCAAGTTTCGGATGGAATTTCAGAATGGTACGCTCTGCATCTTCGCCGTCCGCACCTCCGACGCTCTCAACGTTGTACGCATGACACAAAAACGCCATAAATGAGCGTGATGCGCCAATCGAAGTTTCGATGACATACGGCACAAAACGCTCTTTGGTCGCGGTGTCAATAAACTCCAGCTTTTTGGAAGAATATTCTTCGTGCCGCGACAAATCGAAATTCGTCCGTGAGTGAATACCCTCAATTTCGCCCCAACCAAAGGGGAACTTAAACTCAATATCCACCGCCGCGTCCGCGTAGTGCGCAAGTTTGTCGTGCGGTTTGAAACGAATCACATCATTCGTCATTCCCAAGTCCAAAAACCACTGAAAACGCTGGTCGCGCCAGTATTCAAACTGTTCAGGGTGTGTGCCGGGTTTAATGAAATACTGCATCTCCATCTGTTCAAATTCACGAGTACGGAAGAGGAAATACTTCGTATTGATTTCATTCCGAAACGCCTTACCGATTTGGGCAATACCAAACGGCACTTTTTGGCGTGCCGAATCAAGTACGTTACGGAAATTGACAAAAATACCCTGCGCTGTTTCGGGACGCAAATAGACAACGCTGTTGGTATCTTCTACCGAGCCTACAAAAGTTTTGAACATTAAGTTAAAATACCGCACCGGAGTCCAATCTTTCGTACCTCCTACGGGGTCAGTAATTTCTTCATCAACAATAATTTGATAAAAATCTTCCGGCTCCCTTGCTGCTGCAAGGCGCTCTGTTACTGCCTTTGCGCGGCCTGTTTTGCTGTTTTTCTCTAATTTGGCGATGTAATCTTCAATCAAATTATCCGCACGATACCGAGCTTTGCTCGTTTTATTGTCAATCATCGGGTCAGTGAAATTCGCTACGTGTCCGCTTGCTTCCCAGACGCGAGGGTGCATGAGAATTGCCGCATCTACGCCTTCAATGTCGTCGCGGTAGGTCATTGCTTTCCACCACGCATCTTTCAAATTACGGAGCAGCTCCACGCCAAGTGGACCGTAATCCCAGCAGCCGTTCAGACCGCCGTAAATTTCGGATGATTGAAATACAAAGCCGCGCCGTTTCGCCAGCGACACAATCGTATCTAAGGTTACTTGTTGCATAAATCTACGAGTGAGAAATGAGGAAGAAGAATTTACAGTCATTGCACGTTATTGCGTTGCCGCAGGTAAAAAATACAAACGGCAGTCCGCAAAAATACGCGGAACTGCCGTTGTATCAAATGTTATTTTACGTTTTGCGTGATTTGCTTTTCAAAGATTTTTCCTTGTGGGGACTTCTCCTCAAAAGGATTACTCCTCAAAAGCGAAACCAGCCCAAATTAGTATTTGATAACTTTTTGTACCATGCGACGTGCGCCATCGTTGATTTCAACGATATAGCTGCCAACAGGCAAGTTCGCTACATTCACCTGACGGCTGTATGCACCGGAAACTTGCTGGTCGGTGAAGCTCACCACGCGCTGACCGATTACGTTGCTGATTGTTACCACCACATTCGACGGACGCTCAAAACCACCTTGAATGGTCATCACATCCTGAACAGGGCTTGGGTAAACGCTAAAGCCGGGAAGAGTGTTATCAAGAACAGAAACACCTGTTGTGACAATCAATACCGCACCGGCAGTAGCCTGACCATCACCGTTCAAAACAACAACTCTGTTTTCAGCAGGATTGAAGTTTACAACAGGTGGTCTGTTAGAAGATACGATTGCAACAATTGACGTTGCGCTTTGCGATACAATTTGCAACGGCACACCGTTCAAAAGAACAGTTGCATTTGTTGTAAAGTTGCTACCGCTAATGGTAAGCGTAAATGCACGCGGTGAAGTCGTTGCTTCTGTAGTCAAAGGTGTGATACTATTCAACACAGGAGCCGGAAGGCGTGTGCCAATTTGAACATTTGCCGTTACAAACTGCAAGTCAGGATTTTGGAGAACAATATCCAATGGCTCGGAAGTATTGAGGTTCGCAGGAACTTCAACAACATAGCGGTTCGTATCGCGGCTTACCGGCGTAACAACGTTACCACGAACAGTAATAAGCGCATTGGGGCTGAAGTTACTACCGTTCAAAACAACGCTGAAGGCACGACCGCTTGCGGTTGTAGCCGAAGGCGTGAAGCTCGTAAGAACAGGTGTCGGACCTTGCGGAGCGCGTTCCAAAATCGTGAACACATAACCGATAGACTGTGCATCGGAATTGGTAATCAAGATAGACGGGAAACCAACTTGCGTCAGAAGCCCTGCCGGAACAGTCAATGTGAGGCGTGTCGAGCTAACAACATTGACAGTAACAGGTGTTGCGCCAAAAAGAGCGGTAATAAAGCCGTTACCAAAGAAACCGGAACCCTCCACGTTAATCGTTACGCCGTTTGTACCCGCAAACACCGCACGCGGAGCGATATTGGTGATATTCGGACGAGCAGCTTGACCTATCGTATAATTCAGGCTTGCCGTTTGATTATCCGTGTTACGAACTGCAAAGGTCAGCGTGTTTGATGTACGGTTGATGCTTGCCGGAATTTCCAACAAAACCGATGTTGCCGTTGTAGCACGAACCAAGCGTACAGCCGCATTATTGACGGTGAAGATTGATTGCGCCAAGAAACCTGTACCATTCACTGTTACGGTAAACGCATTGCCGGAAGCAGTGGTGGAAGGGGTTACGGATGTAATACTCGGGCTGGAAATCGGTGTGATAGTCAAGTTCGCAGTTGTGAAGCCCGGAGCCGTCGCATTGGTCATACTGACTTGTACTGTTCCTGCAATACCGCGAACAATACCGGGGAAACTCACTGTGAGTAACGAACCCATTTGCGTAACAATCGTACCGCTCACCAGCGCGTTGCTATTCAAGTTACGCGCTGTGATAGTGCGAATACCCGTCAAGTTTGTACCGGTAAACTGCACCGTAAAGGGGTCATTGCTTACCGGGAACGAAGAAGGATTGATACCACTAATAACAGGTTGAATTACTGTCGGCGGCGGAATAATGACCTGTGAGAACGCGACAAGCGGTGTGCTGCTGAAGGTTGCCGTGAAGTTACCATTAGCGGAAGTGAATAAACCACCGCCGACGGAAACCGCAGCACCTGTTGAAGACTGCGTATATGCGTTATTAACAAAGATACCAACGCCTACAGCGTTTGTGTTAAAACCCGTTCCTTGTTGATTTGCTGTTGCCCATTGCGGAGCAAGTCGTAAGGCACGTGTGCCTGAACCACCTTGCGTAATCACCCATTCAACATTCACAAAATTCGGGAATGTTGTCGGGCTGTTGGTAATTCCCGGACGAGCGCGAACAGTAAACACATCTGCAGTACTGCCGTTGCTGAGAGCAAGTGGGCTGTATGTGTTGGTCGTTGTACCAATCGGGTAAAAGAACGATGGTAATGCCGGATTGTTGATAGCCAAACCACCTGTGCCGTTGGTAATGACAAATGCCGTAGCAGAAGTATTGCGAATGGGATTAACGACCGTCAAATTTGCGCCCTGATTACCAAGAACAAGTTTGTTAATGCCGCCACCAATATCAAGTACACCAGTGGAACCCAAAGTCAAAGAACTACCAAGGCTCAACGTTGAAACCATTGATACAACGCCGTTATAGTTCGTAAAGTTTGCACCCGGTATCACGCTGCTGTTAAAGTTTGTACCCAATGCTACGGTTGAACTTGCAGCAGCAGCAACAAAACGTCCCGCGCCGCTCAAGGTATTAGCACCCGTCATATTCAAACCGAGTGTCGTTGAAGCAGGAACAGTGAAATCACCGCCAAGTGTCAATGCTGAAGATGCACCAAACGTCATCGCACCAACCAATGTCATCGGACCTGCTGTTGTCAATGTGCCGTTAAATGGATTGGTAAAACGATTTGCCGGAACTTGTCCACCATTGAAGGCTGCACCCAACGCAACAATTGCTTGGCTGTTACCACCATTGAGCAAACCACCGCCGCTTTGCAAAGAGTTTGTGCCACCGTTCAGGGTAAGGGTTGTACCCGGATTAACATTCAAATTGCCATTCATCAATAAGGTACTCGCCACACCCATGGTGAGATTGCCTGTCAAACTCATACCGTTTGTCGGAACAATGAGTTGTCCCGCGAACGGATTCGAGAATGCTGCGCCCGGAATAACACCACCGTTAAAGCCATTACCCGGCGCTACGATGGCTGTATTGTCTTGTCCTTGAATTGTTCCTGTGCCGGGACCTGTTGCAGGGCTGGCTGTGGTGTTCAAACTCAATGTTACACCCGCATTGACAAGAAGCTGTGCAGCATTTTGAACGTTCAAAATTGCCGGTTGGTTGATTGCCGTATTTGCTGTTACGGCGTAACCGCTACCAACGCTCAAGCGGCCACCAAATTCAGCAGCGGCAGCACCGGTAACAATATCGCCCGGAATCGGTACTTGACCACCCAATGCGCCATTTGCCAAAATAATCTCTGGAACGTTTGTACCGGAAGGCTGACCAACAAGCAAACCTGCACCCGGAAGAGCTGTGCCTGGCGCTGCCGTCATACCAAGCGTGACAACTGATGTGTTAGCCAATGTCAAGTTGCCTGCTAACGACAAGACACTTGTCGCACCCATATTCAAACTACCAGTCAAATTCATAGCACCGTTGGTAACAATACGACCAATATACGGGCTGGCAAAAAGTGCGCCTGGAACAGTACCGCCGTTTGCTCCGGCAGCAAAGTTTACTTCGCTGGTTGCAGCCTGCGCTGTAAAGCGACCTGCACCGGATATGGTATTTGCGGCAGGGTTGGTAATTGTCAATATGATACCTGCGTTTACTTGTGTATTACCGTTGATTTGAAGGAGTGTAGAAGCAACCACATTATAGGCAGCTGCAAAATTCACCCCATCGCTCAAAATGATACGACCACCGAAGTTTGCCGGAGCCATACCGCTCGGAACATTCGCTGTCGGGAATGATGCACCCAAAGCATTGTTACCAAAAAACAGCGTACCAGTGCCAACAAATGTACCAGCGCCATTCAAACCTGCTGCGGCTGTTTGATTAAAGAATAATGTATCGGGTGTATTTACCGTTGTTGTAAAGCCACCAGTGGTGTAAATGGAGTTCGGTCCCATGCGCAAACTGCCCGAAAGCGTCCGTGCTTGAACAATTTGCAAGTTGCCGTCAAAATTCGGGTTACCAAACATTGCACCGGGAATGTTGGCTGTGTTGGCAGCATTAAGGAAATTAGCCGTCAAATTCACAATAGCTGTGTTGTCTTGACCGTTAATGCGTCCCAACAATGCCGGCGGAGTTGATGTACCACCGTATGTGCGACCATCCAATGTTGCCGTAACGCCTGATGCCACCTGCAATAGTCCACCTGTGGGCAGGAACAAAAACGAACCACTTGCAAAGGTGTAGTTTGCATTCAGTGCTGAAGAACCTGCAATAAAGAGACTACCTGTCTGCCATTGTGCGCCTGTTCCCAAGCGGCTTACGGGTACAAAACCTGCGAAGGTGTTCGCACCGATAGTAACACTACCACCTGCCGGAGCACCGGCAACGTTGCCACGAGCGAGAATTCGCCCCGCGCCGCCTTGAAACGCAAGAGCAACACTCTGAGTACAGTTGAGTGCCAACGAGTCATTCACCGTCAAATCGCCACCCAAATCGAAAATTGCATTTGGTCCGGCGTTTAATACGGTATTACCGTCAGCATTAAGTGTTTGACCCAACTGCAATGCGCCAAGCGTTTGAATGCGTCCATTCCACGGATTCGAGAAAATTGCACCGGAGATATTACCGCCATTTGCTCCGGCAGCAAAACTCATAATTGAGGTGTTGTCAGTTGCAGCAAACACCCCTGTTCCGGGCAACGCACCTGCGGTCGTGTTATTGATAGAGATGGTTTTTCCTGCAGCTATCGTCAGAGTACCTGTTACGTTAAATGTACTACCGTTATCGAAGCGCAATGCCAGCGCTCCGGTTGCGGTGGCAGTTAAATTACCACCGGTATTCAAGTTTCCTAAAATCCCCACAGCAAAGCGGTCACCGTTCAGCGTACCACCGTTAAAGCCCGGACCAAGTGTTACGGTTGTGTTAGCCGGGATGGTAATTGTACCTGCACCAGTTAATGAATTAGCAACGGTATTATTCAAAATAAGATTTGCAGCTGCGTTCAGCGTCAAACCGCCACCACCGATATTCAAAATACCCGTCGAACCAATCGTTAAAGTTCCGGCAAGTGTTGAAGCAGCCGCAGCCGTGATAAGCGTACCATTGTAGGGGTTTGCAAACCATGTACCTTGAATTGCTATCGGACCTGCTGCAAGTGTCACCGTTGAATTTGCAGCAGCACCTTGCAAATTGCCTGCACCCGTGATTGCTCCGGCAGCGGTATTATTGATTGTCAGCGTAATACCTGAGTTCAAAGTTGTCGTACCCACTAAGTTCAGAACACCTGTCCCGCCCATAGTCAAGTTCGCGGTAAGATTCAATGCACCACCGGTTTGGATTGTTCCCAAAAACGGGTTTTGGAATAAAGCACCGGAGATATTTGCTACCCCCGCACCAAGTTGGACGGTAGCCATATTCACCGCATTGATAACTCCTGCGCCGGATTGTGTCACGGGACCATTGAAGATAACGCGGCTGGTGGCGGCTTGCAGAACGAGTGTACCGCTAATAGTGGAGCTACCATTGACGACGAGCGTCGTACCTGCGGGAATGTTCAATGTTGCACCGGCTGCAAGGTTAAAGTTTCCTGTCACGGTGAGTGTACCAACCCCTAATTGAACGGTTGATGTACCACTAACAACCAACGAAGAAATAGGAAATGCAGGCGGGGCATCACCGAAAGTGAGAGCGGCGGCAGGAGAAATAGTGACATCACCATTATTGGATGCCTGCCCCGGAAAACCGACAGCACCCATGGCAGCCGTCCACGAGCCGGCAGCTTGCCATGTTGTACCCATGTTATAGGTAAACGTCTGCGCCCACGAACTTGCCGCCGAGACGACAAATAGAAACGCAAACAGTGTAGAAAAACGTTTCAACATAATTGTACCTTAAAAAGATAAAAAGTGATTTGATTACTGCATCACGTCTGAAAACCAGACAACCATTTGTGGAGAGAGTTCTCCACACAACAAAAATACATTTTTTCCACAGGGAAAAATAGTAGCCGAAAGTCAGAAGATGACATGACCAAAAGTCATAGTTTTAGGTCATGGTTTCACACTTCGTCCAACCGAATTGCCACAAGCAGCGATTATTTTTTCCATTTGATAGAGCAACCGACAGCTTTTGTGGTCATGGTGTACGCCGTATTGCCTTTGGTGAGGGCATCTATCGCCTTTTCGACGTGTTTTTCCTTCACTGCCGAAGCACTTTCGCTGTTGTCGTCAATAGCACCAATGTAGGCGACTTCGTATTTATCGGCATTTCTCTTCAGCAAAAAGACGTGCGGCGTTTTGGTTGCACCGTAAGTCTTCGCAATTTCTTGCGTTTCGTCAATAACGTAGGCGAAAGGGTAGGATTTTTCTTTTGCACGTTTGACCATATTCTCAAATGAGTCTTCGGGATAGGCAACGGGGTCGTTCGGGTTAATAGCTACAACGGGATAACCTTTGGCAGCGAAGGTTTTATGAAGGTCAATAATACGACTTTCATACGCTTTGGCGTAAGGGCAATGATTGCAGGTAAACACTACAATCACACCTTTTGCGTCAGCATAGTTTTTCAGGGAAATCATTTTCCCGTCAATGTTTTTCAGGTTAAAATCCCTGGCAGCGTCACCGACTTTGTATCCATCGGCTGCATATAGCGCCGATGCAGCAAACATTAGCACAACAGCAAGTATATTTTTCATAGTTTTATCGCAGTTAAACAGTTCAACAAAAAAGACTTCAAAATTACGGAAATAAATATGTCTTTACAAAATCTTTCAATTCTTCGTAGTGCATTTTCTTCTCAAAAAACATTCGCTGCCCCGCTTTTGTTCCAAGTATCAGCGTTGCAGGCATCGAACCCGTCCACGTGCTATCAACGGCATCAATTTCTGTGCTTTTGGGTGCGCCAAGAAAAACGCACCGCGCCGTAAAACCACGTTTTTTCACAAATGGAATCACGTTTGATTCCACATCCCGCTTAAAATCAAGGCTCACAAAAACAACTTGCAACGGCTTTGCGCCCTCTTTTGCTGTGCCGTATTCACGGTGAAGGCGCTCAAAATCAGGCATTTCCTCAATGCACGGGCGACACGTTGTTGCCCAGAAATTGATGATGCGCACCGTGTCGGGATTGGGCTGCATCAGTTCTTGCAAGTGTGCAAACGTAATGCTTTCTACTAACGGAACGTTGCTTGTTCTTGTTGTGAATGCTTGCTTTTTGGGGTTTTGTGTTTGTGAAATGGTTGTGATGTGCGGATTGGTTGTGAATGGATATGGAGGAGATGAAGAAGCATACAAAAGTTGCAAGGTTGATGGGCAAAGGAGAAACAGCGCCAAACATGGCTTGATTAGTCGAAGAATTGTAATCAAAACTGTACGAAAAAAAACGTGCATTTGTTTCAAGAAAAAAATGAGGATTGACAATAACAACGTTCCTAAACATAATTGCATCGTGGTTGCAATGACGTTTTGCGGCATACATTATTGAGCAAAGACTATTTCCAAGGAAGCACTTTCCCGTCTAAATTTTGCATCGGAATCCCCAATATCTGCGCAAGCGACGGCGCAATGTCGGACGGCGTAACTTTTGCATCGCGGTAATATCCGGGTTTTACGCCAACGCCCATGAACATGAGTGGCGTATGACGGTCGTAATCATGCGGTGTACCGTGTGTTGCTGTTGCGCTGCCGGTTATCCAAAATTTTGCCGGATAGAATACGATTTCGCCCGTGCGCTGCGGGTAGTAGTCGTTTCTGACGAGTGCAAATTGCCAAGGGGAAACATATTCGGGGCAACGATTTTCCTCCAATTGCTTTGCTGTCAGCGCCAACCCTATGCCCGGCATCCGCGTCAAAAACGCTGCGAGCGAATCAATAATCGCTTCTTTGCTTGGCGCGGGAGTTGCACCAAAGGGCGTAGTGGAGACCGTTTCCAATGCCTGCGGGTTCAGAAACAGCGACGGTGTTTCGTAATAATCAATCCATTTCAGCGCCGCGCCTGCGGGAAAGGTTTGGTGCATATAACCGTCAATCGCTTCAATCACATCCAAGGCTCTAAGTCGCCCAGCGTCTGAGCCGGGCGTTCTGTATCGTGTGTATTCGGGAACAGGTGCTACGCCGTGGTCGGACGTGATGACCAATGTGTAATTTTTTCGCCCTACGGTTTCATCCAAAAACTCAATCCAATCACCCACCATTTTATCAACCTTCACGTACATTTCCTGCACTTCGCGGCTGTCCGGTCCGAAGGCGTGTCCGCAATAATCCGTTGCCGAAATACTCATGCAAAAAATATCCGGCACATTGTCCAGAGCAAGTTTTTCTTCCTTGAATACAGCTTTGGCAAATTTGAAAAAATGCTCCACCGAATACGGTGTCAGCAAGAAATTGGAGTTGTAGGAATCAACTGTTCCGGTTGTTACCATGTTCGACACAGTGTGGGGAAAGACGCTGCGTACTCGTCCAAAATTGCCTTCCCACCTCGCCGTATCGGACAATGCAAAATCCTCATTTACTTCGGCGTTCCACACCTTGCCTGAATAATCGCGGAAACTATTTTTTTCATTCCACTTTTTAAGCCATGCCGGAAGTTCTTTGAAATAATACTGCGACGTTGTATAGCCACCTGCCTCGAATTCAAACCAATATGCAGCATCGGCGCGGTGTCCCGACATCAAAATTGCAGCGCGGTCTTTTTGGGAAATGCCGACAACGCGGCTTTTCGGCGCGATAGTTTTGAGATAATCGCCCAACGTCGGCACTTGCAAATTGATAGGCGAACACCATTCATCAGGCTTCGACATACCAAAGGTCTTATTGACGGTATCTTGGACGCAGTAGAGTTTCCGCGCCGCCAAACGGTCATAAAAATCATTCGACACAATGCCCGATTTCCAAGGATACACGCCCGTCAGATGCACAGAATGACCGGGAGCGGTGATATTGGAAGCATGATTAAAATAACACTGTGGAAAGTATGCACCCTGCCTGATAATGCGGTTAAACCCTTGCTGCGACCACAAATTTCCCCAACGGTTCGGGTAGTCACCGCGCATTTGGTCGAAGGACATGACCACGATGAGCTTTGGAGCATCGCCGCGAAGCGTTGCGGAAGTCATCGGAATAGCGGGAAATTTATTGCTGAAAGCCGCATCTTTAGGTGCTTCCTGAAGAATTGGCGGAGACGGAACACTAGGTTTGACTTTGGTATTTTTTCCCTTTGATGATTGTGCTTGCAACCCCTGAAGCAAAGCCATGTTCAAGAAATAAAGAACAAAGATGCTACAACAAAAACGCTGATAAAACATTGTCATAATAAAAACAAAATAGAGAAATGTGCAATCGTTTGTACGAACATTGCACGAGCATTATTCAGGAAATGAGCAACAACACTTCACAAGCTAATTTCTTACAAAACTCTAGAAATCAACGTAGTAACGCACCCTTGCAAACAAATTCCCTGAACACTTGATTACAAGAGGCTTACAAGGTTTTCAAAGTAAAAGGGCAATTTCAAAAAAAAATGCCTTTTAGAGTAGATGTAATCATATATTGAGGCAATTTGCTCAATCTGTAGTTTTGCAATAACGCCGTTTTTTGTGCTTAGGAAAACAAATGGCGCAATAATCGCCGTTTTGCCACAGGCAAAATCGTCTCTTGGAACGGAAATTCTAAATCCGTCTCAAAGGAATATGTTGCTGGATTGGGCAATTCGGGAAATTCGCGCACCAAATCCAATTTCATACTCTGAATCGGCTTTACAATCGGGCTTTGGCGCAAAGTTTTCACGACGGATGTTTTCAAACTGCGATATTTTTCGTTTGCTCCGGTGAAAATAGAAATTTCATATTTCAAAACGTGCAATAATGATGTAGCATTGTCAGGAACGAAGATATAACCTTCTTCCAAGTAGGACGGCAGAATGCCGACAACTTCCAATGCCAAGTTTTCATCAACAAACTCGAACATCGTTTTGCCTTCTTCGATTGCGTCTTGAATGAGCGGCAATGCCCACAAAATCAGGTCGCGTATCTGCTCGAAGTCGGTATCAGAAATCGGCGTTTCGTCGTAAATGACTTTACGCTCTTCCAGATTCACCTCTTTCACGCTGCGATGCGCCTTCGCACGGAGATTGTCCGCGCTTTGCGTGATAGATTGCAGCCCCTCGAAGAGTTCAACGAGTGTGCTTAGGTCAGGATAAATTTTGTTATGATGAAAATTACTGCGAATCGTTTTCAAACCGTTCAGAACCTCGAATCGTGTCCGTTCTGTGTCATTAACTGCCCGAATGAATGTGCCAAGAGAAAGTGCGGGTAACATGGCGTTGCTCCTTCGGAATGTTGTGGCAAAAAGGATAAAAAAATAAGATTACTCTGGTATGATGCTGAAAAAAGCGTGAAAGGTTGAATGTTAGGGAATTGTACTGCAACGTCAGTATTGGAGCTATTGTTAGCTTTTTTTCACCGCATCGCCGCGTATTTGCTCAATTTCCTCAACAGGCAAACCTACGATGTCGCTAATTTGGCGATCATCTAAAATAGGAAGTAGTTTTCGTGCGGCTTCAAGGGCTTTTTTATGTTCACCTTTGCCAATGCCTCGTGCTTCACCTTGTTCAATTCCTTGCTCAATTCCCTGCTCAATTCCTTGTTCAATTCCGCGTTCAAAGCCGCGCTCCATTGCTTTGCGTTCAAAACGCGCTAAATATGGCATATCGCCCTCCAATTCTTCAGAAATAACGGTGTCAAGTTGCTGTTCTAAACTTGGTGGTAATGCCAGCACCCAGTCCAGAAACCGAAAAATTTCGATGATTTGTTCTTTACTAAAATGGTTTTCGTACAACATTCTCACCATGCGCAATTTTTGCCGATACCGCTCCAACTGGGATTGCGCTATTTGAGACTGCTCGGTTTGAGACTGCTTGATTTGAGATTGCTCAACTTGAGAATGTTCGGTGACTTCCTCTGCGGCAGCACGGCGAGTTGCCTGAGCCTGCAAATGCGCCAGTGTCATCACCGCAAAAGGATTGATTGGTACGCCCGGCGGTGCATTGACAATAGTTTCAACGGTACTGCGGAAATCCAGCAATTTTGCTGCTCGGAACTCAAATTGTGTGCGTGTTCCCAAGAAACTGCTTGTAAATTCTTGCGGTCTCCAGGATACGGATTCATCGGTCAAAAGCGCAAAACTTGCCGTTGGTAAGCGATAACGGTCGAAAATACGGTAATTGTAGGTGTACATTCGCTCCGCGAATTTTGCTTCGGGACTGCCTTGAATTTCTACGTGCAGCATAATAAAAACCGTTTCACCGCTCAAAAGTCGCGCCTTCACAAGGCTGTCGGCAATGCGGTTTGCGGTTTCCGCATCGCGGGTGATACGCTTCAACTCTTTGTCCATGAAGTTGTATCCGGCTTTCCAGTCTATGCGGTCTGCCGCTTCAGCAAAGAAAAAGTGCATAAACTCCGGGAAAAGCGACCGCAACACATCTTTCCAAGGCGTATCAAATTCATTGTGAACGTAAGATTTAGTGCGCTTTTTAGCCATAATTGAGCCGATGTGTACATAATCGGATGTCGAACCTTGAGCATGACTGATAAACAGACGCTACCGCATCAAACCATATACTGCAACAAATCCGGTCGGTCGTTCAAATACTCGTACTTGATATTGCGAGATTTCATGCGCTCCAAAAGCCCATCGAAATCTTCTTTGCGTTGCAATTCCAAACCCACAACCGCCGGACCGCGCTCACGACTGGTTTTCTTTGAGTATTGGAAATATGCAATGTCGTCGGTCGGTCCTAAAACCTCCGATAAAAACTCTCGCAAAGCGCCAGCCCTTTGCGGAAAACTCACGATAAAGTAGTGTTTAAGTCCTTCGTAGAGCATGGAACGCTCTTTGATGTCTTCGGTGCGCGTGATGTCGTTGTTGCTGCCGCTCACGATACAGACTACATTTTTCCCGCGAATTTCTTCGCGGTAATGCTCTAAAGCCGTGATAGCAAGCGCTCCTGCGGGTTCAACCACGATTGCTTCTTCGTTGTACAGCCGCAAAATGCGGGTGCAAATCTGCCCTTCGGGAACAAGCACCACATCGTCTAAAAATTCTTGGCAAATTGCAAACGTGAGGTCTCCAACGCGCTTCACGGCTGCACCATCGACAAATTTATCAATTTTTTCCAATGTCGTATTCACGCCGTTTTTGCGTGATTCGTACATCGCGGGAGCGCCAAGCGGCTCTACACCGATGAGTTTCGTGCGTGGGCTGAGTGTTGTGAAAACGCTTGAAACACCAGCAGACAAGCCACCTCCACCGACAGGAATAAATACATAATCAATCGGCGCTTCGGCATCGTCAAGAATTTCCAAGCCGACAGTGGCTTGTCCTTCGATGATTTTTGGGTCGTCGAAAGGATGAATGAACGTTTTACCGTGCGCCGTACAGTCTTGAACGGCTTCTTTGTAGGCATCATCAAACGTGTCGCCCGTCAATACTACTTCAACAAATTCCTTGCCAAACATCTTGACTTGACGCACCTTTTGCTGCGGCGTAGGGGCTGGCATGAAGATTTTACCGTGTATGCGGAGTTTTTGACAGGAAAGCGCCACACCTTGCGCATGGTTTCCCGCCGAAGCGCAGACTACGCCTCGCGCCAGCACATCGGTAGGAAGACTGGAAATTTTGTTGTACGCACCGCGAATTTTGTAGGAACGGACAATTTGCAAATCTTCGCGTTTCAGATACACATTTGCTCCGAATTCTTCGGACAAATTTGCGCTGTGTTCCAGCGCTGTCTGCCGTACCACACCTCGCATGGCGAGTTCTGCTGCTTTGACGGCTTCCAAGCGCGGGATGAAGATTTCTTGGGAAGTAGAGGTTAGATTCATTTGAAATAATACTTTGAATAAAATTCACTTACAACGACTGAAAAAGGCTTTTTTCTAAACCCGATTGTCGGATGATTGACAAAAGAGTGCCGGTTTTTAGTTCTTTATGATTGGGTACGGGAACAGTAATAGTGCTGGATTCTAAACGTTTTTGCATGATAATATGACTCCCTTTTCTTCGGACTTCCACAAAACCATGCAACGCCAAAACAGCACAACATTCACCTCCAGACAGAACACGTAATTTAGGCAAACTGAGCCTCCATGCGCGTAATATAGACTTCCTCTCGCATACGCTCTTTAATTTCCGCTTCAGATGCACATTCAAAGAACAACTCTACAGCTTCACGCAAGTTTTGGCGGGCTTCTTCGATAGAATCACCTTGCGAGGCAATATCAAGTTCGGGACAAAGTGCAACGAAGCTATCATCTTCGCGCTCAATAATGGCAGTAAAAGAGAATGTATTCATTGCGTTGTGGGTAGATTTTAGCGAAAAGTCCGTGCTACGCTGAAGAAAGCGTCGCACGAGAAAGACCTGAATGAGGTGCGAACAGTGAAGATAGCAAATTCTTCAACACCAAACCAGAGCCGAGAATAAAAATCCCCGACGCGCCGCATGAAACCGTGCATCGGGGAGAGTATTCGTGAGCAAAATTTATGCTGCTTTCAGTTCCAGAGCGGAGATTGTATCTTGCTTATTCGTGCCTTGCGCAGCCAACATTCGGTTAATTGCCGAAAGATAGGCTTTTGCTGAAGCCACGATAATATCAAGGTCTGCGCCGTGTCCACCGAATGTGCGCGGATTTTCTTCGAGCGTTTCCAAACGCACGGTTACTTCGCCGAGCGCATCCATACCTTCGGTGATAGCGTGTACGGCAAATTCGAGAAGATTCGACGGCGTTTTCACAATTTCGTCAATCGCTTTGAATGCTGCATCAATCGGACCCGAACCAAGCGCCGCAACAGTCGTCTTGCGCCCTGCGGGGTCGCGCAGACAAATTGTTGCTGTGGGCATACCGGTTTTTCCGCAAATCACCTGCATATCTTCCAACGTGAAAAACTCGCGCGGTTGATAAAGTTCATCGGAAACGATTGCCTCCAAATCCGCATCGGTAATGGTTTTCTTCTTATCGGCAAGCTGTTTGAAGCGGGCAAATGCTTTGTCGAGTTCTTCGTCGTGAAGCGGGTAGCCCATTTCTTTGAGGCGCATTTTGAAGGCATGACGACCGGAATGTTTCCCCAAGACAAGGCGTGATGCCGTCCAGCCGACAATTTCAGGCTTCATAATTTCGTAGGTTTGCCAATTTTTCAGCATACCGTCTTGGTGGATTCCCGCCTCGTGTGCAAAGGCATTTGCACCGACAATGGCTTTATTGAACTGAATGTTCAAGCCCGTGTAATGCGAGACCATCTGCGAGGTACGGGCGATGTGCTGCGTGTTGATGCCCGTATAGGTGCCGTACTGCGCGGCGCGGGTTTGAATCGCCATCACGACTTCCTCCAACGAGGTATTTCCGGCACGTTCACCGATGCCGTTAATCGTTACTTCCACTTGACGCGCACCATTGCGCACTCCGGCAAGCGTATTGGCGGTTGCCAAGCCCAAATCGTTATGGCAGTGTGTGGAAAAAACCACATTTTTCGCACCGGGCGTTTCTTCCCGCAAATACGCAATCAAAAAGCCGTATTCTTCGGGAGTGCAGTAACCAACAGTGTCGGGAATGTTCAGCGTCGTAGCACCCGCTTCAATAGCGGCTTTGAGGACGTGTACCAAAAATTCTTTGTCGGAGCGCCCTGCATCTTCGGGAGAAAACTCCACATCGGGCGTTAATCCTGCGTTGGTGAAGTGTGCAACGGCATAACTGACCATTTCGCGCACTTTGTCAATGACCTGCTCACGTGTCATCATCAGTTTGTACTGTAAGTGAATATCACTCGTCGCCAAAAACGTGTGAATACGCGGCTTTGCGGCATGGCGGACTGCCTGCCAACATTTATCAATATCGCCTTTGGTTGCCCGTGCCAAACCCGCAATCACGGGAATATGCGAGGAATGTGTTTCACCGGGCGCAGGATTACCTACCTCAGCCGCAATGCGACGCACAGCTTCTAAATCGTCCGGCGAAGCAGCAGGAAAACCCGCTTCGATAATATCAACACCAAGAACCGCCAACTGACGGGCAATTTCGAGTTTCTCCACACTCGTCATGGATGCTCCAGGCGATTGTTCGCCGTCGCGGAGCGTTGTGTCAAATATCAACACCTTATCGTTGGTGGTGATGTCATGGGGCAAAACATTCATACACTACTCTCTTCATTGTGAAAAAATTTGGCAAAGCGCTCTCTGAACTTCGCTCTGCGCCTAGCTTGCGTGAGAAAATAGCAATCATTGAACCGTATCGAACTCAATACTTTGAAAATCGAAATGTTGATTGCTCACGTTTTTATGTCTGAAAAGAAATATACAAACTTTACCTATCAAAGTCAATGTAGGGATGAATTTATGAACAGGAGAACCGCTTTCTTCATGCACGATTCATCAAAAATTCATTTTCAGTCCTTTGTGTCGGAAATTATTTTTTCGCCATGCACAATACTCCATTGCCCACACCTCAAGCGTAAAAGTGGGTGACAAGGCACAGAGAAGCCGCGAAAAAGCCGTCCAAAACATCAACAGCAAAATTTACTTCCCTATCGCCGTCATAACCCGCACCAT
The DNA here is from genome assembly GCA_025455065.1 of Candidatus Kapaibacterium sp. Classification (GTDB taxonomy): domain Bacteria; phylum Bacteroidota; class Ignavibacteria; order Kapaibacteriales; family UBA4661; genus PH2015. The sequence goes on from JALONG010000007.1 coordinate 17,993, forward strand.
GACTGCTTGTCCGTAAAAAATTTCTTCAGGAGTAACGGTTTGCTGACCGATGCGTAGTGCCGATTCTATGTTCACCGTTACATCGGGCTTATTCAGAAGTTTCGCTAACTCTTTTGCACGTGGCATTGCGGATTCTTTTCCTTTGTCCACTTCGTAGATAAATGCCGTCAATGCGAGTGTTTTTGCGCTTCCGACGCTGCTTTTGAGTGCTGCAAGCGTTGTTTCCGTCAAGTCTTTCCCGAAAAGCGGTGATTGCCCCAAAAGGGTTTCTTCCCAACGACTATCGGCGGTGTTTCGCAATTCTTTTTCTTCCAAACTGACAAGTTTAACGGGAATGTTGGCAATCGGTGCATCGGCATTGCGATTGGTGATGTCGGTTACGCTCAACTGCACGGTAATATCTTGGTTTGAGCGCGGTTTATTCGACTGAACGTCCGCAATGTTCCATTCCACCACGTTTGGCGGCGATTGTGAATTGATGACTTCTTTCAAGGCAACGGATTCGTTGTTGATAAACTGCGAAATTTCCAATGTCCATTGCTTGATTCCCGCACCGGTATTGACCTCCAGACCAAAGCGCAACACAGGGGGATTGACGGAAGTTGTAACAAAATCGCTCGTCAATGGAGCAAAAATTTCCGCTTGCGGACTAGACATTTCTACATATTGGTTGCTCTCTGCCCCTGCTACAACCGTCGTATTTACTGCCTTGCGAACCTCAATACGTTTCACGGGAACACGCCACACATCTTGCAGATAATCGCTGATGGCTTGTGCGCGGCGTTCATCCAAGCCCTCCGCTTCGGATGTGCTTTTGTGTCCGATAATTTCAATCGTTGCCGCTGGATTTTCGCTGAGGCGTTTGCCGATGATATTCAAAATATGGCGGTACACATCGGTCGGCAAAAGTTCGGAAACATCAGGAAAAACGTACCGTGCGCGGGATGCGGATTGCACTCGTCTGTACCGTGCAGGCAGAATAGCGGAATTATTGTCAAAAAAAACAGCCCCCAACAGCGGAACACTCCGCCATGCGCGGAACTCTTCCACCGCAAGCGCGGGAGTTGCAGTTTCCATGCCGCGTTCATCTATGCCTTTAATAGATGTAACGGTTGCGCTTAATCCAACTTTTTTCAGTTCCGCCAAGCGCACGGCGATTGCTTTATTGAGCGAATCGGTCTGCTTCAATCGTGCAGCATTTTGGGAACGTTCTACAATCAAAAGGCTGTCGTAACGGCGCAGTTTCGAGATTTTTTCTTGTACTTCGGGAGTCATCTCTGGGCGAATTGTGCGGAATGGCGAGTATTTGAGCGATGCGCCAACGCGGAAGCCGGAAATTTTCCAATCCAAGCCGTTTGCTAAACTGAACAGCCCCGGAGACCAGAATCCTTCTGGTTGCAGCAATACCGTTCCATCAGCATTCAAAGGAATTTCATATCCTATGCCAACCGTCGGTGCGAGGTTAAACGCTTGTGCGAATGGTATTTTGTCACTCGTCTCACCAGAGGTTAAGCCAGTGGTTTGTTGATTATTGCCATTCAAAAACACATAGCGAGGGTCTTGAAGGCGCTCTATATAGAAAAAGGTCGAAGACAGCGCCAATCCTGCTTTCACGCCCGCATACAAAACCAATCTGCCATTAGCAGTGCGGTACGTCAAAGCTGGCTCGAAGGACAAAAAATTAAATCGCCCTTCAACGGAATACTCTATCGGAATACTCGTTGGCTGGTCGGTTGTTTTGTCGTATGCGATTTCTGTATTGATAAGGCTTGATTTTGCGTTGTAGGTAGAGTAAGAAAGCCGTAGCGATAAGCCAAAAACATTACGCTCCGGATTTGAAGAAAAAGAAAAGGGAAATTCTACCAATGCGCCAGCCGCAAAGCCAATTCCCGTCCCTGAGGGATACAACAGTGTAGAGCCGACTGGAGGAGAGATGCTACCAAAGGAATTAAAATTGGGCGTTTGTGTTACCAAGTTCACTCCGCCAGTCAAGCCAAATCTTGTAAAATAAGGGCTTTCCGCGTCAGGCGGCAGATAATCTTTGAGCCGAAGGGAATCTGACATTTGCGCCAGCAAACTAGCCTGTATGCCGCATAAAATCAGCACCGACAAGGCTATATGGCAGAGAGAACGAATTGGGAATAAGGATTTCATAATGATTGTCGAAAAATTTTGTGGGGGAAGTCTTTTTGCTATCCGGCTGTCCGCTTCTCGAGCGGGCTGTCGGATTGACGCGAGAATTAAGCGAAAATCTCGTGGAAACTTTCTATAAACCCGACAGCCCGCTTGAGAAGCGGACAGCCGGGAAGATACCGCGAACCCTAACGATTTATGACCAACGTCGTTTGGTCGGAACCTTCTTGAGAGGTAAGGCGCAGAGCATACACACCGTTTGGCAAATTTGCCGTAGAAAATTTCATGGCGTGATTGCCCGCTTCAAATTCTTCGCCAACCTGCGACAGAACCATGTTCCCAAGCGCATTGTAGAGCGCAAGTGTTACCGTACCGGATTGCTTCAACGTAAAAGCTGTTTGCACGGCATCGTTAGCGGGATTGGGGGCAATTTCCGTTACCACAAGCGGCTTATCTACTTGCTTCAGCAAACGACTATTGCCGCCAATGCGCCGGAGAATCACCTTGAACCGTCCATTTTGCGGGGCAGTTACAAACACATTATTCGTTCCCGAAGGGTCATTCCACGTGATGTTTTCGACAATCAATTCGGTCGAGTCTATTTCGGAAAGCATTGCAAGGGCAGGGATTTTCATCAGCGTCGTTTCTCTGCCATCCCACGGCGTAAGCAGAATCTTTGCGCGTTGGAAGGTATTTTGTGTTTCGGTGTTACGGGCAATTTCGGTACGGCTTTGGTTTGGTTGGATGTAGAGAACACGACGGTCGTAGCGGATAGAACCGCTAAATGGTGCGTTGCGCTGCCGGAGAACATTCAAATTTTCCTCGCCGCGAATAAAGAGTTCCAAGCTAACAGGAGTGCCGGGGGCAGCACTATCGGGAACAGCGCGTAAGCCCATCTGAACCACAATGTCGGTTGTATCTGCCTTACGGGTTACAATTTGCGCCGGAGCAAAAGCAGTGTCAATATCGGCTTCCACCCGTAAGGTGTCGAAATACTGCCCTTCCACTGTCTGCATTGCCGATAGCAGAATTGCGGTCGTATCGCCCGGGCTTAGGAATACGCTTTGTCCTCTGCTCACGCTTAAACCCATATTTCCCGCAACGAAGCGTTGTGTATTGAGTCTGACGGTTCTCGTGCCGTAATTTGCGACAAGTGCAGGTACACTTGCTCCTCTACCCGTAACCGATGTGCCAAAGTTGATGGGGAAGACCTTCAGCGGCGCACCGCGTCCTGTTATCCGTGAAGTGGTTGTGATTGGCTGCCCACCGTCTATGCTTGCTGTGATGCTCAAGGTCGCCGTTTTAGGTGCTGCGGTTAAGGGATTAAAGCGCACCGCAACGATAGCGAAATCTTGATTGAGAAGCGTGAAATCGGTCGTAACATTTTCGGCAATCGCAAAACTAAAATCGTCGCTGTTGGTGAGGACTGCGGGTCTGAGTTTGATGGTTCTTCCGCTCACGTTATAGACTTTGACCAAACGCGTTGCTCCGCCATCGCGCAGCGTAACACGTCCGAAATCTACGGGGTCAATAGCAACGAGTTGATTGGACGATGATTGACGCACGGGAAGAATTGCAAAATCTTCCTCTGAAGCAGATGTGCCGCCACCTGCCGAAACGACGACTTTCCCCCGTGCCAAGACCTGTGCCGACATCGGTGATGCAGGCATAGGGACGGTTGCGGTAATTTCTGTGGGGCTATCAACGGTAAACCGCTCTACGCGCACTCCTCCGATAGACACGCCGCTTACGGATGTTAGATTTGTTCCGAATAATTTCACCGATGCTCCGGCTGGCGCAAAAGCTGGGCTGAAGGTGGAAACAGTTGGCGGTAAGGCGCGATAAACACCGCTTCCGCCCGGACCGCCGAATGTTCCTGCAAAAAGACCCGTTCCGCAGACCGCTAAGGTGAACACGCTCGGAGTGGAGGAAAAGCCATCATTGACGGCAAGCCAACTATCACCATTGTTTGCCGTGCGGTACACGCCTCTGGTTGTTCCGATGTAGAGTGCGCCGGCATATTCCGCGAAGGACTGAACAGATAAGGCGGAGGGCAAGCCTACATTTGCTTGTGTCCACGTTGTACCAAAATCTAATGAGCGAAATACGCCTCGCCCTGAAATATCTCCCGCAAAAATGGCTTTGCCATTGGTGTAGAGGGCGAAAACATTCTGGGGAAATGTCCCCGCTTGTACGCCCGGATTGACCGCCGTCCAATTCGTTCCGTTGTCGGTCGAACGATAAACCCCTCGTTCAGTTCCGGCAAGGATTGCAGAGCCAGATTGTATGAAAGCATTAACTGTCGTTTGAGCAGGTATGCCACCATTTGCCGCTCTCCAGCTTGTGCCGTTGTCTGTCGAACGGTAAATACCATTCTTCAGTGTTCCTGCATAGATGGTATTTCCACTCACCAGTAAGCCTAAGATATAGACTCCTCCGCCAAGTCCGTTCCTAAGTGTTTCCCATCGGACACCATTGGTCGTCGAGCGGGCAACGCCCTCGCCGTATGTTCCCGCAAAAAGCGTTGTACCGTTTGCTGCCATTGCAAATATCCGCAACTCTGTAATTCCTACACTTGAGGGTGTCCACGTTGAGCCGTTGTCGGTCGAGCGAAAAACGCCGCTTCCCGGTGTTCCGGCAAAGAGTGTCGCATCGTTCAGAAGAATAGCGCGAACTTCTAAGGCAGGCAATCCCGAATTTCTCGGTGACCACGTTGCGCCATTATCTGCAGAGCGAAAAATTCCCGCATTCGTTCCTGCCCACACAATGCCGCTCAAAACACTCATTCCTTGAACAACGGTATTGATGGGAATAGTTTCGTCATTGATAGCAGTCCACCGTCCGCCGGCAGTGCGATAAATTTGTCCCCGACCCGATCCTGCAAAAAGCTCTGTTGAACTTACTGACATTGAAATAATATCGGTTGAGGTCAAGCCTATATTCATAATATTCCATGTCGTGCCGTTATCGTCCGAACTGTATGCTCCGCCTTGTCCGGCAGCAAAAAGCTGTAAGCCGATTGCTTGGATAGAACGAATGCTTCTTCCCAATCTATCACGAAGACCACGGCTTACGTCGCTCCATGTCAAGCCATTATCGGTCGAGCGAAAAATGCCGCCGCCATTATCTGCTCCGGCAAAAATCACGCCTCTGTGGACGTAAAGCGCTTGGATGAAATAGGTGGCAGACGTGGAAGTTGGCGTAGGAATGCCCGTATTGCTTGCTGTCCACGTTGTGCCGTTGTCCGTAGAGCGAAATACTCCATGAAATTCCGTCCCGGCAAATAATGTGGAGCCATTGACAGCAAGAGACCGAATACCGCTCGGCGGAGCAAAGACTTGCCGCCACGTTCTTCCAGTGTCCGTACTGCGTTGCAAGCCCGCACCGCCTGCAAAGATGGTCGAGCCGCTCACAAGTAATTCATTGAACGTTGGTTGAAGGAGCAAGCGCCAATTTCTGCCGCTATCCGTCGAACTGAACAACCCTGCGCCGCCTGCAAAGACGGTCCCGCCCAATTCCGCAAAACAATCTATTCTGCCGCCATTGAGACCGTTACTGCGTTCCCAACGGAGCGGTCGGTCTGCCTGTGCTTGCAGCAAAAAGGGTGAATACATGAGAGCAGAGAGAATGCCCATCATTATCACGACCGTAGAATAAGCCCTACATTGAGCCAAATGGCATCCAAGTATCATTATATCACCCTATTGAAAAATGATGATGAGGAGGAGTGAGCGATTGTCCGTGAACTTACATTTTTTCGCGTATCTAGCATACAAAAAATCGGTGAGTTGATAAATTTTTGGGTAAAACAATGCCCTTTTTGAGCCAATCACCGCACACAAAAAAACACAATGCAAGTCCCCACACTGCCATCTCAAGCCAATACTGCTCTCCAGAGGGCGAAACAGCATAAAAAGCATAACTCAGCATAGAACCTGAAGCCAAGACGTAGAGCCATTTCCAGCCGACTGCACTATTGAGCAACAATAACGGCAAAAAATACCACGTATGTACTTTTGCAGCAATGAGAAGCGCGGCAGAAAACGTTGCAAGCAGAATGTGGACAATACGCGAATCATTGTTATCGTTTCGTAACAAAAGAAGCCCAATACTGAGAATTGTCACAAGCCGCATCCATGCTAGCACGGAGGGCGTAAAAAGCCAGAAATTTTCTATGCGGAAGGCTTCGCAGCAATAACACAGCGCGTAATACACACCGCCGTTAAATTGAAATGCCGTTGTCGTGAAAACCGCATGATACCTGTATATTTCCCAAGCCTTCGGATGAAAAAACAGCGGCAACCACAAAACCAAACTGCCCACAACGACGCAAAACATCATCAATACATACTTTGGGAGGCGTTTTCCACCGCGAACGGTATCCAAACGCACAAGCGGCAATACAAGCACTATTGGCAGAATTTTAATTGCTCCCGCAAGCACTATCGGCAGCGTTGCAAGGACGTATTTTCGCCTTGCAAGCAAGAATACAAGCCATCCCAAAGGCGCAAGCAAGAGCCCGTCCACGTGTGCTTGTCCGCAGGATTCCAGCGCCGTCAGAGGCAGACACAAATATGCCCAAAGCCATATTGCAGACTGTTTCCAAGCCTGTAATGCCTTCCACACGAGCCATAATCCCGCAGCTTCGGAAAGCACCAGAACACTTTTCCATACCCACAACGCCCCCCAAAACGATTCCCCAAAGACCGCACCAATCCTTGCACAAAAGGCAAAGGCGTATTGCGCTAAAGGCGGATAAATTGTGGAATAATTGCGGTAATCCAGAAGTACATACAAATCTGTATGAGAACTACGAAACGCGGTAAGCTCGACCGAAGACGGGGGATAAATATAAGGATTGATGCCGCTTGCCAGTAATTCTCCGTCCCACAAATACCGCCAGACATCATCCGAAAGCCAAGGTTGTATCGGAAAGACGAATGCTCTTGAAATAACAAACAGCAGAGCAAACCAAAAGCCGCTTTGCACAAAGTATTTCTGCACAAGGCTTTCCGAGCGTTTTTGCCACAATAACAATAGCAATACAAACCCCATGATACTATGCAGAACTTGAGCAGCAAGAAATATTTGCACATTTGCTGCAACGCGAAGCGGTTGAAGCGCCGAATACACTCCAAAGCCCCCACAATACACGCACAAACAAACAAGCACCGCCGGAATATGTCTGGCGGTGCTTGCAATAGGCTGCTGAAATGTTGAAATGCTCATTAAATCTTGACTTCTTAAATCTCAATTTTCTCCAAAAGCATAAACTGTAATTCACCAATTTGTGCTTTGTAAGGGGTAAAATAAATGTTGTTGTTTCCTCTGTCAGTGTCTTCCCAGAAGGTCGGCTCTGCACTTTCGATACGCTTACAAATCACATCCACCATACCCGCAGCTTTCATCGGGTCAATACCGTGAATATCATCGGCAATATCGTCCACCACCATTGCCGCAAGTTCATAATCTTGCTGTGAAATGTAGAAGAGCGCCAAACCCGCTTGTAGTGTGCGTACACCCGAGTTAAAGGCAGATTCCTGACTTGTGGGGTCTTTGACAATTAAATCATCCATTTCCAAGAGTTCACACAACAAAAGGCGCTGCAAGTCCCGTTCCCAGCCGAGTTCGGAAATCAGGATAAGCACTTCTTTCATCTCGAAAGTAAACACGTCGTTGATAAACGCGAGCGTCTGCTGAGTTTGGCTATTACGGAAAATTTCCGAACCGTACATTTTCAAATAGCGCATCGCTTTTTTCACCATTTCTTGGCGGTCATTGAGCGCTAACTGCTTGATATAGGTGCTGTAATGAAAAGCAAGGTTGTAGAGATTTCGCGCTTCTTGCTGCGAAACACCATGCTTAAAGGCGGAGCGCATCATCGTATTGAAGCGCACAAGCATATATTCCATAAGCGCATCGTCGGCGTATTCCATTGAGGTTTCTGCGATAAGATTCAGTTCTGAACCGCAGAGTGAAGCCAAATCAAACGCGTTTTCATATAAAAATTTGTTGTATGCATCGCCCAAAATACGCAAACACTTGAGTTCGTAAAAGGTCTGTGTTTCCTCAATTTCCTTGAACTGTACCTCTAAGGTTTGAAAGGAAATATCGGTCGCAACTTGGTGGCTCATCTTGAAAAAATCCGGATGAAAGAGCGGTTTTACCTTCAAATACTCCCGCAAAATGGCACTGACGTTAATCACAATTTGCGCTTGAAGCTCTTTGAATGACACGAAGTACAAAATGTTGTCCAACTGATTCAAATACCGAAAAAGTTCTTCTTGAGTCCGCGCCGTATTCTCTCTCAAACGCAGCCAACGCCGAAGGTTTGGCGAGGATAATGAGCGAAGGAGATTCAAATTTTCGTAGTAAATTTTCCGAATGATAGTCGAGGGCTTTGTCATTGCAAGAATGTAGTAGATATAGGGGAAGGCAAGCAATAAAGCCATTGGTAGCAATACAAAAGTATTATACAAACTGCTCGACGGGCGGGGCTGAGAAAATTTCACCACAACAATCGCGTGTAACGCCGATAAGACCAACAACCATGCGTACAGCAAACTCCGCCAGTCATTCATGTACACATCAATCATACGCGGAACGACCTGAGAAGCAATCGTGATAATCACCACCAGCGTACCGATAATCATACTCACCACGCCAAGCCAGACCTCCGGCGCAAATGACATATCATGCAGCGCTTCGTCGGTTATGGGAAGCGTTAAATATGACAAGACAATATGAGCGAGCGTATCCCCAACGACAATTCCCGCGCTCACAGACAAAAACGCTATCCAGAAGCGATTCCGACGGATGTACAGGACGCTGGCATAGTACACATTAAAAAGTTGCATCATAATTGTATCTGCGCCGAAAAAACTGAAACTTTCGTGGGTTGCAAGTACATAGCAACGTGCCTAGCAACGATAGAAGCAAAGATAAACACCTCATGGCACTCGCACAAACATTTGTTGAAAATTTACGCGCAACAGCAAATAGCGTCAAGCGGAGCATCGTATCAGATGAAGTATTGTACTGGAACATTGCGGAAATTTTTTGGAAAAGACGTGTTTTTTCACTAATTTAGTGGCTTGTTCAAATCAACGCTTGTTGCGATGGGCTTTCTAAGAAAAAGCCCATTTTTTGTATCTTCACCTCACCTAGCCTGTCGTAAACAGCGATAAATCGGCGATTACGATGATAATGCTATGGCTTTGAGGTTCAAATGATGTATGAACGTTAAACAATCACATTCTTCGGCACAGGACACTGGCTATAAAGCCTCATCGAACCTTGTTTCTGAGCAAAACCACCAAGAATTGCACAGAGCAGTTACGGAATGTTGTGAGCAACATAACACATTTTTGATTGCCCTCGAATTACGCGGAAGCAAGGAACGACGGATTGTGGAAGTGTATGTTGATAAGCCGGAAGGTATTTCGCTGGATGAATGTAGTGCGTTATCTCATGCACTCGGTGAAGTTCTTGAAGCAATAAAGGCGTTTCCGGCGGCATACCGTTTGGATGTTTCTTCGCCCGGCGTGGAGCGTCCACTTGTGCATCTTTGGCAATTCACCCGCAACATAGGACGAATACTCGCTCTTGAGCTACACGACGGCACGAGCCTTAGAGGACGCATGAACGCAATTGAAGGAGAAGAAATCATCCTCGACAGCGCAAACAAAGGTAAAGGCGGAAAATCTCGCACTGCGCCTCAACAAAAGCAATCTGCAAGCAAGAGAACCTCCGATTCGGCACATGATTCTGCTCAAAGCGAAGTTGCGTCCGGCGGCGTTTCGACAACATTTCCGATACGTGTTCGCCGAAACCTTATTAAACGCGCTGTCGTGGAGCTGGAATTTTGATGGTAACAACTGTTATCCTGGTTATCCGCACTAAACAAACTGCATAAAAAGGACAAAGCGGCTCTAATTCAGAACTCAAGAAAATATTTAGCAAGCAAGTATTGGTAGGCAATATCGGGATTTTTTCATCAATTCCAAACCTCGTAAATTCTCCATTCGTTATTTCTCAATCATTCACCAATGGCACGGAAAGCAAAACCCAAATTCGACAAAAACATTATCGTTGATGCGTTTGCAGAAATGGCGCGTGATCGCGGCATTGACCGCGAAACGCTTCAAACGATTATCAAAGAAACTCTCTCCATGTTAGTTCGCAAAAAATATGGCGAACGCGCCGAGTTTGATATTGTAGTGAACATGGATAAAGGAGATATTGAAATTTATCGTATTCTGACCGTTGTCGAAAATGTCGAAGACGCGGTGCTGGAAATCGCCCGGGAAGAAGCAAACCAGGGTGTGGAACAATACGATGCCGGTGATGAATTTTTGGAAGAAATTACGCTGGACAACATTGCCGAAAACTTCGGTCGCCGCCTTGTTAATACTGCTGGACAAACGCTCAACCAGCGTATCCGCGACGTAGAACGCGACAATATCAACGCCTATTTTGCCGATAAAATCAGTGAAATTATCGTCGGCGAAGTCCACCATGTACGCCGCTCCGATGTTTTTGTGATGCATAATAACGTCGAAATGCGCCTCCCGCGTGAAGAGCAAATCCCTCGTGAGCGCTACCGCAAAAACGAGCCTATTCGCGCCATTATCAAAGAAGTCCGCAAACAAACGACTTCCGGCAGCGGACCAGATATTATCGTTTCTCGCGCTGATAATGCGTTTTTGGCGAAACTCTTTGAAATCGAAATTCCGGAGATTTACGACCGCCTAATCGAAATCAAAGCCATTGCCCGCGAACCGGGTGAGCGTGCCAAAGTAGCAGTGCAGTCCTTCGATGACCGTATTGACCCCGTCGGTGCCTGTGTCGGTATGAAGGGCATTCGTATTCATGCGATTGTGCGTGAGCTTTCCAACGAAAATATTGACGTTATCAACTTTTCTGACGACCCAGCAACGTTTATCGCTCGTGCGCTTTCGCCGGCAAAGGTCAAAAATATTCAAGTTTCTGCTGAAACCCGCTCTTGCACAGTGCTTGTGGCTGATGACCAAGTTTCACTGGCAATCGGGAAAAATGGTCAAAATGTCCGCTTGGCTTCACGCTTGACGGGATATTCGATTTCACTGGTCAAAGAAGGAATTGAGGACATTGAGTTGATTGAATTCCGCGATGAATTAGGCAAAGACTTGTATATGCGCATCATCGAATCGGAAATTGACACCGCACGTGAGTTCTTAAATGCTGAACCAACGCGCCTTCTCTCCATTCCGGGCATGACACGTGAGCTTTTAGTAGAAATGCGTCGCATTATTTTAGAAGAGTTTGAAGAACGCGAAAACCCCGATGTTCGCGATTATATTTTGTCGCTGGAAAACGCGCAAAACGGTGCTTCTTTACCAGAAACACCCCTGGAAACAGCCCAAAACGATAGTGCGGGTAATGGCTCTGTAAACGGCTCTGCCTCTGCAATGCAGAATCCCCCACAAGAGATTGCGAATACTCAGATTGAAAACAACGGATAACCTGCAACGAATAACTCAGCGAGATAATCCTTGCAACGATGAATTTTTTCTTGAATCAGACTTTCGGCATTGTGGAGCAACTATTAGATTTTATAAGCTCCCAAAGACGTTTCACTTTACTTTTTTTCTATGGCAAGTATCGGAACAAAACTTTTCAAAATCGCCTCGCAGATTAACGTCGGCAAGGAAACTATCGTTGCTTTCTTGCAGGGAAAGGGCTTTGCTATTGAGAACAAAGCAACGTCCACCCTGACCGACGATATGGTGGACCTCGTTCTGAAAAATTTTCAGAAAGAGGCGGCTGCCGCCTTGAAACAGCGAGCGAAAGAGACACCACACGGACACGACGACGCATCACACGACGATGCGACGACAGGTGAACCTGTGCTTGCAACACAAACGGTAGAGAACCAAAGTGAAACTGCCACCGCTTGGGAACGAGAGTCTCCCGCTCTTGATACTCAAACACATCAGCAGTCAGAAACCCGACACGCAAACCAAGAGCCGTTACAGGCGGAAGTTGTCCATAATGATGCAGCAAGGGCAAACACAGCATCGGAGCAGTCTTTGTCCGGTAAAGCAACCGCAGTTGCCGTAGGTACAGTTATTCAACTTGAAGATTCGTCTTCTCGCCGCAAATTCAAGAAGGACAAAGAAGAACCGATTAAAAAAGAATCTTCACGAGAATCATCCTCAAATGATGCTTCCCGTGGCGAAAAACCACTTGCAACGAAAGGCGGAAAGCCATCATCGGCAGCAGCGCAAACACAATCAAAAACAACAACGCAAGAGACTCCGCAAGCATTATCCAATGAGCAACAACCCCAGACGCAGCACTCAGAAAAGTCTGCACCCGCTTCACCAAGTGCGCAGACTTCGGCAACGCAATCTGCTGTATTGGCTGCCAATGAACCTGCCGCCGGCACACAATCGCAACAACCCTCGGCAAAACCTTTAACACAATCGTCATCAACCGGAGATGCGAACCACAACGACGTTCATGATGACGACGTTGAGTTGCACGACGAAGATTTTGATGAAACCGATGCACAACGCGGCGACAAAAGCAAACGAAAAAGGAAAAAGCGTATCGGCGAAGTCGAATATTTTGTGGATAGCGCACCGTATGCAACTCCGATGCCTACCGGTTTAACAATTTTGGGTAAAATCGAACTTGGCGGCGGGCGCAGCAACAGTAATCCCGAACGTCCTCGTACCAACGAAAAACGCGGTAAATCTGTTCCACGTGCCGCAGGTGCAGATGAAACAAAACCTCGCGTTAAAGGACTACCGCCAAAAGCGAAAGACTGGACAAAAGAAAATACACCTACAACTGGAAAAAAAACACTTGGTGTTGTAGGTAGTAGTAGTAGTGCTGGTGGCGGCGGTAGCAGTAGTGCGGCAAACAAGAAAAAACGAAAGAAAGGAAAACGCGAACAAGTAAGCGCCGAAGAGGTTGATAAGGCAATTCGCCGGACACTTTCCGGTCAGGACGAATCGCAACTTGCCATGCGCAGCCGTCTGCGCCAGCGTCGAAAGCAAGAACGCGCCGATGAATTGGAACGCCAAGCTGAACTCCGCGAAATAGAAGATACGATTTTGCGCGTTACCGAATTTATCACGGCGGCTGAACTTGCCGATATTATCGGTGTTCCGACCAATGAGATTATTCTCAAGTGTATGAGTCTCGGTCTCATGGTTTCCATTAACCAGCGCCTTGAGAAAGATACCATTACTCTTATTGCTTCTGATTACGAGTTGGAAGTAGAATTTGAAGATGCTTTTGCCGAAGAATCACTCGAAGAAGATGACGAGGATGATGAAGAACTCCTCGTTGCCCGCGCCCCGATTGTTACGGTCATGGGACACGTAGACCACGGCAAAACCTCACTTCTGGACTATATCCGCAAAACCAGCGTTGTAAGCGTAGAATCAGGCGGCATTACGCAGCACATCGGCGCTTACAGCGTCAAAACGGGTGACGGAAGCAAATTTATCACCTTTTTGGACACGCCCGGACACCAAGCATTTACCGCAATGCGGGCGCGTGGTGCGCAACTTACGGACTTAGTAGTGCTTGTTGTGGCAGCGGACGATAACGTGATGCCCCAAACGATTGAAGCTATCAGTCATGCAAGAGCAGCAAACGTTCCGATGGTTGTGGCAATCAACAAAATTGACAAACCCGACGCGAACCCCGACAAAGTACGCCAGCAACTTTCTGACCACAATGTTCTTGTGGAAGAATGGGGCGGAAAATTCCAGTCGGCAATGATTTCCGCGAAAAAAGGTACGAACATTGAACAACTGTTGGAGAAGATTCTCCTTGAAGCGGAAATTCTCAATCTCCGCGCAAATCCAGACCGCAACGCACGTGGAACGGTTGTAGAATCAAAAATTGACAAAGGCAAAGGTACGGTTGCAACCTTGATTGTCCAAAAAGGCACATTGCGCGTCGGCGACCCCTTCCTGTGCGGCATCAATGCGGGGCGCGTCCGTGCGATGTTCAACGAAAACGGTGAGCGCGTCGAGGAAGCAATTCCCTCCACACCCGTACAGATTCTTGGTTTCGACGGTGTTCCGCAAGCAGGTGATTCGTTTGTCGTTATGGAAAGCGAAGTAGAAGCGCGGGAAATCGCCACAACGCGCCAGCAAATTAAGCGTGAGCAGGATTTCAAGCGCGTTCGCCACGTTACGCTGGACGACATTGCAAGCCGCATCAAAGCTGGTGGTGTGCAGGAACTCAAGATTATTCTCAAAGGCGATGCCGACGGTTCGGTCGAGGCGCTGACGGATTCGCTCCAGAAACTTTCCACCGAAGAGGTGAAAGTAACGATTATTCACCGCGCTGTTGGTCCCATTTTGGAAGCAGACGTGATGCTGGCTGCGGCTTCGGATGCGATTATCGTGGGTTTCCACGTGCGTCCGAATGCACAGGTAGCGAAACTTGCCGAAAACGAAGGTGTAGATATTCGCCTTTACCGCATCATCTACGACTGTATCAACGAAGTGAAGTTGGCTTTGGAAGGAATGCTCATGCCGGAAATCAAAGAAGAGGTTGTCGGTGTGGCAGAAATCCGCGAAGTCTTCAAAATCAGCAAATTGGGCAATATCGCCGGTTGTTATATGCTTGAAGGCAAAATTACCCGTAACGACCCCATCCGTGTTCTCCGCGACGGTTTTGAGATTTTCACCGGAAAACTTTCCTCGCTCAAGCGTTTGAAAGACGACGTGAAAGAAGTAGATGCGGGCTTTGAATGTGGTATGGCGGTAGATGGCTTTAACGACATCAAAACCGGGGATTTGATTGAAGCCGTCCGCAAAACCGAAGTCAAACGTAAATTGTAAGATTCTTTGTTCTCAAAAGTGTTGGGTGTGGAAATGGCGTACATCTGCGCTTTTCTCGCCCAACACTTCCCATTTTTACGAGTATGTCCATTCGTACCGAAAAAGTTAGCAGCGAAATCCGTCAAGCATTGGCGCGACCGCTCACGAATTTGGCTTCAGAAATTTCCGCCGGATTCCTCACCGTTACCCACGTCCGTATGTCACCGGATTTGCGCATTGCGCGGGTGTATTTGAGTGTTTTTGGTGGCAAACTTTCCCCTGAACAAGCCGTTGCCAAAGTGAGTGAGCGTGCTGGACAGTTGCGCAAACAGGTTAGCAACCAAGTACGATTGCGCTTTTCACCGGAATTGCATTTTTATGTGGACGACACGTTAGATGCAATTAACCGCATTGAAACACTGCTCAAAAACGTTCCGCCTGCGGCTTCGCAGCCTGATGAAACGGATAATGCACACTCTCACGAATCCGCATGAAACCTGAGATTGACAACCAAACGACGCAATGCGCAGCACCAATTCTGACACGCGAAGCACTAACGCAGCCCGCTTTGTATGCCACATGGTTGGAAGGTTTAAGCACCGTCGGCGGTGTGGCATTGGTGGATAAAGGCAAAGATTGGACTTCGTTTGATGTGGTTGCAAAATTACGTGGCATTACGCGGCTCAAAAAAATTGGTCATGCCGGAACGCTTGACCCGCTTGCAACGGGCTTGCTGATTGTTTGTTTGGGAAAAATGACGAAATCTATCAATGATTTCCAAGAACAAACCAAAGGCTACCGTGCGGAGGTCAAACTCGGAGCGACCACCAAAACCGACGATGCCGAAGCACCCGAGGAAAACATAACACCGACCGAACACCTGACCGAAGAGCAGATTCAGAGCGCTATCGGGCAGTTTGTGGGTGAGATAACGCAGATTCCGCCGATGTTCTCGGCAATCAAAAAAAACGGTGTTCCGCTCTACAAGCTCGCTCGCAAAGGGCAGGAAATAGAGCGCGAAGCTCGGCACGTGAGGATTGATGCGATTACGGTAGAATCACTCGCAATACCGCATTGCAGTCTGCACATCACCTGCTCCAAAGGCACGTATATTCGCTCTTTGGCGCGAGACATCGGCTCTACGCTTGGTGTCGGGGCGTATTTGGCAGATTTACGCCGCACAAGTATCGGTGCGTTTTCTGTGAAGGATGCTCTGACAATTCAAGAAATTTCGGAACTTCATGCTGCGTTGCGCCCAAAGGTTGGTTAATACTGCCACACCTTGCAAAGGGCATAAAAACAAGGCTTTTTTACTTTTCATTTCTCAACTTTCTCCTTATTTCCTTGCAAAGGGTTATGAAAACATTCTTTCTTGCGCTCCTCGTTTTGGCTTCCCTAGCGCAAACGCTCCTCCAAGCACAACAGACCGGCACTCCCGCAACAACCGTTGTGAGCAGTTCGACATCGGCAACGATGAAACCCAAAGAACAAGAACGCCCAAAGCCCAGCAAGGCGCTGAGAATCTTCTTTGAGTCGCGGAACGTGAATGGTCGCCCCGAAGGGTACGAAACGCTGTTGTCTATTGAAGAAAATGGCAACCTCAAATTTGAATTTCACACCGTTTCCAACCGCCGCGACAGTATTCGTGCGAAGTTGAAACCCCGCGAGTTACAAGCATTGATCAAATCCTTCAATGCGCCGAAGTTCTTCGCCGCAGAGCCGGAACAGCGCTTCGCGTATGCCGATTGGATGCAGAGTTTGACAGTCGAAAAAGACGAAAAAGCCAAAACAATCCGCTTCATGGTGGACATTCGCAAACCCTCGAAAGAAGCCGTAGAGAAGCACATTCAAGAGCAGCTCGGCGCAGCAATGACGAAAGACGTGTGGAAATTTGTGCAACTTATTCGCGCTCTGAACGACCGATTTAAGTTTCAATAAGAGTTTTTAGCCTTTTGTCAGCCATACTTTTAGCTCAAAAATTTTTCGCTGGTAAATTCATTCTTTCTTCGTACATTTGTAGCTTTGAAAAATTTTCGCTGCATCGCATCCTTGTATTCAAATTTATTCAATTAACGCCTTTTTTCGGAAAGATAGCGCTCAAGTATGGTCGTGTATCATTCATTCGACGAAGTTCCGCAGAACCAAGCAACGGTGCTGACTATCGGTACGTTTGACGGTTTGCACAAAGGGCATTTATCGCTTATCAATTTGCTGAAAGAACGGGCAAAAACGCTGGGAGCAAAAACACTGCTGCTCACATTTCACCCGCATCCGCAAATTGTTTTGCAAAAACCCAATCGCCCGCCTGTTGAACTTTTGACCACGATTAAAGAGCGTATCCAACTTTTGAGCCAACTCGGTATTGACGGCGTTTTGGTGATTCCATTTTCAAGAGAATTTGCGCAAATAGGTGCAGAGCAGTTTGTCCGCGAATATCTCGTCGGCAAACTGAATATGAAGCACATTGTTATCGGCTACGACCATGCTTTTGGCAATAATCGTCAAGGCTCGGAGGATTTACTCACCACACTGAGCGGCGAACTGCGCTTCAGTGTTGAAAAAGCACCGATTGTTGATATTGACGGCGAAACTATCAGCAGCACCAAAGTACGTCGCGCCATTGCCGTAGGCGATATAACCAGAGCAAATCAACTTCTCGGCTTCCCCTATTTAGTCGGCGGGAAAGTCGTTGAAGGCGACGGACGCGGCAGAAAACTTGGGCTTCCGACGGCAAATATTGAACCAAGTGAGCCGCAAAAACTTCTTCCCAAAAACGGCGTGTATTTTGTTTCGGCATTGATAGACGGTAAAGAAGTTTTTGGCATGGCAAATATCGGTATTCGCCCAACATTCACCGACGATATTCATCCGCGCTTGGAAGTACACTTTTTTGATTGGAACAAAATGCTCTATGACCGCGAAGTAATGGTCGCTTTCCGCAAGTTCATCCGCGATGAACGGAAATTTGAAAGCACGGGCTTGTTCTTCGAGCAGATAGTCGCTGACCGCGATGTGTGCATGGAAGCAATCGAAAATATCAAACAAGGAAAACCAATCTGATAAGGCTAAGGAATGAGGGCAAAGGCTAAGGGATGAGAACAAAACTCATTATATTTTCTCAACATCTTTGGCTTTGTATTCGACAAAAAACGACAGCATAAACTTACATTAAACTTTTATACAACAACATTTTCCATAACGGAGAAACAATGGTAACGCAAGAACGCAAAGCCGAAATCGTTAAGCAATTCGGCGGTTCAGACAACAACACCGGAAAACCGGAAGTACAAATCGCTCTTTTGACCGAACACATCAACGCTCTTTCCGGTCATCTCGAAAAGCACAAAAAAGATAACCACTCACGTCGCGGCTTGCTTCAGCTTGTAGGTCAGCGCCGTAAGATGCTCAGTTACTTGCAAGGCAGCGATATTAACCGCTACCGCGCCGTTGTTGCGGCTCTTTCGCTTCGTAAGTAAGCCCCAAACCGCTCAGGAAAACCGTACTGGAATGAACCTTATACCCTCTCTACCTCTCGTGTAGCTTGCTTTTTCAAAGCAGGCTGCACGTTTGGTTTTTTAGGCTTATTCTGCCTTCACACCACATTACACGATACGACCGTAATTCACCCTCACAGTATTGCCAGAAACGCCCCGCGTTCCGACTGTTCTTTTTCATGGCTTTTTTGTGTGCTGCAATGATTGTAGCATGATTCAATCTAGCCGATAGTCGGTACGCGGTTCGTTTTATGTCAAGAATGTGGGGATGTTCTTTTCTCTTATTTTTTGTAGCTTATATGGCTCAACACACAGTTTCTATGGAACTGAACGGCGCTACGCTTTCGCTCGAAACCGGGCGTTTTGCGCAGCTCGCTGACGGTGCCGTGATGATACGGCATGGCGATACGATGGTACTTGTTACCGCTATTGCTTCCAGCAAAGATTCTCCGCTTGATTTTATGCCGCTAACGGTAGAATACCGCGAGAAAGCTGCCTCGGCAGGCAAAATTCCCGGTGGTTTCCTCAAGCGCGAAGGTCGCCCCTCTGACCGTGAAATTCTTTCCGCACGCCTGATTGACCGCCCCATACGACCGATGTTTCCCGAAACATGGCGACGCGAAACACAAATTATTGCGACTGTCTTTTCCTATGATATGGAATACGACAGTGATGCGATTGCGATGGTTGGCGCATCGGCAGCACTGATGCTCTCATCCATTCCCTTTGCCGGACCCGTTTCTGAGGTGCGCGTTTGTCGCAAAGATGGCGTGTTTATTGCAAACCCGACCAAATCGCAGTTAGAAGGCGCAGAACTCGAAATCATGGTTGCCGGTACAGATGCTTCTATCGTCATGGTAGAAGGCGAAGCAAAAGAAATCTCCGAGCAGGTGTTTATCGAAGCACTTGCCTTCGGACACGACACTATCAAGCAACTCAACGATTTGCAAAACAAGCTCTATGCGCTTGTACATAACGAGAAAGTAGAGTTCACACCCGTAGAGCGCCCGCAAGAACTCACGGACTTCGTAGAAAAACACGCCCGCGAACTTGTTCGCAAGCAAATGCGTGATTTTGCCTCGAAAGAAGACCGCACGACGCGACGCAAAGAACTGATGACAATGCTTACCGAAAAAGCAGCCGAGGAATTTCCGGAAGAAATACGTGCAGAAAAATTTCCGGGATTCGATGTCGGCAAAGTGATGGGCGATATAGCCAGCGACATTGAGTACGCCGAAATGCGTGAGATGATTCTTTCCGATAACAAACGTCTTGATGGGCGGAACACGACACAAATTCGCCCTATCACCGTTGAAGTCGGCGTACTGCCACGCACACACGGTTCAGCACTTTTCACACGCGGCGAAACGCAGAGTCTGGGCATTGTAACACTTGGCACAAAATCCGACGAACAGATGATTGACGGACTGATGCCGAAGTACGACAAAAAATTCCTTTTGCACTATAATTTCCCGCCTTACAGTACCAATGAAGTCAAGCGTATTATGGGCGTTAGCCGCCGCGAAATTGGACACGGCAACCTCGCTGAACGCTCCTTCTATCCGCTTTTGCCGGATGAAAATGAGTTCCCTTACACCATCCGCGTCGTTTCGGACGTGCTTATGTCTAATGGTTCGTCCTCAATGGCGACTGTTTGCTCCGGAACACTCGCCATGTTCGATGCCGGTGTACCGCTCAAAAAACCTGTTTCCGGTATTGCAATGGGCTTGATTAAAGAAGGCGACCGCGTTGCCATTCTGAGTGATATTTTGGGCGACGAAGATTTCTTGGGTGATATGGACTTCAAAGTCTGCGGCACAAAAGACGGCATCACCGCTTGCCAAATGGATATGAAAGTACAAGGTATTTCGTTCGATGTTATCAGTAAGGCTTTGGAGCAGGCAAAAGAAGGACGCTTGCACATTTTGAGCAAGATGAACGAAGTGATTGCCGAAGCTCGTCCCGACCTTTCGCCATTCGCACCACGCTTTACGGTTATCGAAATTCCTGTCAGCGCTATTGGTGCGGTTATTGGTTCGGGCGGCGAAACAATTCGTCAGCTCACCAAAGACACCAACACGGAAATCGAAATCGAAGACGACGGTAAAGTCCGCATCGCTGCTACATCGCAGGAAGATGCCGACAAAGCAATCGCCGCAATTCGCCAACTCACCCGCAAACCGGAAGAAGGCGAAGTGTATTCCGCGAAAGTCGTCGAAGTCCGCGAAGGTTTGGGCGCAATCGTCGAGTTCCTACCGAAAACCAAAGGTCTCTTGCACATTTCGCAAATGGATTATCACCGCGTCGAATTTGTCAGCGACCTCTTTAAAGTCGGCGATAAAGTTGATGTGAAGCTGCTCGAAATCCAACCCGACGGCAAATTCCGTCTGAGCCGTAAAGTGCTTATGCAAGCCCCCGACGGCTACGTTGAAGAGCCGCGTCGTGAGCGCAGTGGCGACGGAGGTGGTTATCGTGGCGGCGGCGGGCGTGATGGTGGTGGTTATCGTGGCGGTGGTGGTGGACGTGACGGCGGCTATCGTGGCGGCGGTGGTCGTGATGGCGGCGGCGGGCGCGATGGCGGTGGTGGCGGTCGTGATGGCGGTGGTGGTCGTGATGGCGGTGGTTATCGCCGATAAGCCCGGACGATAAATTCGTACGGTAAGACGAAAAATATCAAAAAAGGCAGCACAAACACTTGTGCTGCCTTTTTTCTTTCATTTTTTGGAAACGTCCGCTTATTTCAATTTCAAGCCCTCTTCCAAAAGTTCATTGACTTTGTTCATCGAATCAGCTTCGGCGTAATAGCGCAAAAGCGGCTCTGTGCCTGATGCGCGAATGAGCAACCAGCCTTTGTCAATGAAAAATTTGTAGCCGTCTTTGGTATCAATGGACGTAACTTTGTAACGCCCAAGCTGCTTGGGTTTGCGGGCGCAGGCTTTGAGAATGTCCTGCTTGATTTTTTCGGTCGTGCGCACATCGCGGCGGCGGTAACGATGCACACCGAACTCATCTTCCAATTCCTCGACAAGTTCGCTCAGTTTTTTCTTACGTTTTGCCATCATTTCCAAGAGCAACATTCCGTTGAAAATGCCGTCGCGCTCCGGGATATGGATAATCGTTCCCAAGCCGCCCGATTCCTCGCCGCCAATCAAAATTTTCTCCGTTGCCATGAGCTTGCTTACGTGCTTGAAGCCAATCGGCAGTTCGTAAAGTTTGATGCCGTATTTATCGCAAAACTTATTCACCATGGAGGTTAGCGCAATCGTTTTTGCGACGGCTCCGCGCTTTTTCTTTTCTTCGTAGAGGTACTTCATGAGTAACATGAAGACTTTGTGCGAATCCACAAAATGCCCGTTTTCATCCACAGCGCCCAAGCGGTCTGCGTCGCCGTCGGTTGCCAAACCTACGTCATACTTGCCTTCTTTGATTTTTTCAATAAGCGTCGGTAGATATTCCGCCATTGGTTCGGGATGGTCAATTTCACCAAATGATGGATTGTATTCGCCGTGAATTTCGTCCGCTTTCGGGAGAAGGTCTTTAATCGTGTTGATACCCGCACCGTGCATAGGGTCGAAGAGAACTTTGATTCCTGCTTTCGCAATAGCAGGCATATCAATTTTCCGCTTTACATAGCGCAAATAGGACTCTTTCGCACCAAAAGGACGAATGAGTTTTTCTTTCACGTATTCATCAAACGTTTTGAACTTGATTGCAGGGCGCTTCTTTTCTATTGCCGCAAGTTCCTGCTCCAACTCGGTTACTTGTTCGGGAAATGCCGGACCACCTGTATTACTCTTGAGTTTGAAGCCGTTGTATTCGGCGGGATTGTGGCTTGCCGTAATGACGACACCAACGGTTGCTTTCTTTTGTTTGGTTGCGAAGGAAACTTGCGGCGTGGAAGCAATCGCTTCGGTGATATGCACCACAACGCCCTTAGAAGCCATAACACAGGCGGCTTCTTCGGCAAATTCCTTCGATAAAAAGCGTGCATCGTAGCCGATGACAACACTTGCTTTTTTCTTGTCTATTTTCAGTGCATACTGCGCTGTTGCAAGCGCGACAAGCTGCACGTTTTCAAAGGTAAAGTCGCGGGCAATGATTCCGCGCCAACCGTCAGTACCAAAAACTATCATAGCGGTACACCATTAAAAATGAAACTTCGGGGTAAGTTAATGCTTTTACTCTGTGTGCGGCTTTGGCAACGCTTCCGACGCGCTCCCTCCTCAAGCCTTTCCTGAACAACACTGTAAATATAGAACAAACAAAAACGCCCGTCATTACCTCCAAGCAATAACGGGCGTTTTGACATTATCGTTTAACCTTGAACGCGGACATTCCCGGATAGACAGCCTGCGCACCAAGCATTTGCTCAATTCGCAAAAGTTGGTTGTACTTCGCAATGCGGTCTGTGCGGCTTGCAGAGCCGGTTTTGATTTGTCCAGCGTTGGTCGCCACAGCGAGATCGGCGATGGTAACATCTTCAGTTTCGCCGGAACGGTGTGAGATGATTGCGGTGTAGCTGTTGCGCTGCGCAAGCGAAATTGCATCAAGTGTTTCGGTTAGCGAGCCGATTTGGTTTACTTTCACCAAAATTGAATTGCCAACATTTTCTTTGATGCCTCGTGCGAGGAAATCCACATTGGTTACAAACAGGTCATCGCCTACAAGTTGCGTCGTAGCGCCGATTTCTTTGGTCAATTTCGCCCAGCCGCTCCAGTCCTCTTCAGCCATGCCGTCTTCGATGGAAATAATCGGATATTTTTTGCAAAGATCTTTGTACCACGCGACCATATCGTCACTGGATTTCACTTCTTGGGATGATTTGTAAAGTTTGTACTGTCCCGCTTGTCCTGTGGCATTAACCATTTCGCTTGCCGCCACATCCAGCGCCAGCATAAAATCGTCGCCCGGCTTGTAGCCTGCTTTTTCGATTGCCTGCATAATCACATCCAGCGCTTCTTCATTGGAAGCAAGCGACGGTGCGAAGCCGCCTTCATCACCGACGGAGGTGCTTGCGCCTTTGGCTTTCAAAACGCCTTTGAGTGAATGAAAAACTTCCGTTCCCATACGAATCGCTGTGCTGAAACTGTCGGCTTTAACGGGAACAATCATAAACTCCTGAAAATCTACGTTGTTATCGGCATGATGACCACCATTGATGATGTTCATAAGCGGCACAGGAAGCACTTTTGCGTTTGGTCCGCCGATATAGCGGAAAAGCTCCTGTTCATGCGAGTCTGCGGCTGCTTTTGCGGTCGCAAGCGATACAGCAAGAATCGCATTTGCACCGAGACGTTTTTTGTTTGGCGTACCGTCCAATTCGCGGAGAAGACGGTCAATTTCTACTTGGTCGCTGGCATCCTCGCCGATAAGCGCTTCGGCAATTTCACCTTCGATTGCTTCAACAGCTTGCAAAACACCTTTGCCCAGATAGCGCTTTTTATCGCCATCGCGGAGTTCGTGCGCCTCGTGAGCGCCTGTGCTTGCGCCGGACGGCACGGCAGCACGTCCGAAAGAATAATCGTCCAAAATCACATCGGCTTCGACGGTCGGATTTCCGCGCGAATCCAGAATTTCACGGGCTTGGATGTCAAGAATTGTTGCCATAGCAAAAGAAGAGGAAAAGATAAATTGAAATGAGTGAAATTTGATTTACTGACGAAATTTACTGACGCACGAGAATCATATTTTTTTCACGCTTTGTGCGGCTGTCCGTTTGGTTAATGACCAAAATTGCCCCATCAAACGTGTAGGTACATTCACCGTTCATCACCAGCGACGGGTCAGGAAATGTCCTATTGGAGCGGTCTGTGAAGGTAATTTTACCAAAGGTTGTCTCATAAGAACCATTGCTGGAAAGGATGATAGTGCTGTCGCCGCGTGGCGAAAAACGGTAGGTCTGTGCATCGGTATTGATGACCAAAGCGACTTCGGCGGATTGCAATTTATATCCTTGAGCCGTTGTATCGCCCAGCGCAGTGCGCGTCAGCACGATTTCTCCCAAATATGTTCCCGTCGGGATGCGCACCCCGGGACCGTTCAAGGCGCTACACGAAGCGACACAAAACGCAACGGCGCAGAAACAAAGCCATTGAAACCGCGCTAAAAGGGAAATAGAATATCGCTTGAGAACTGCGTTCATAGAACATTCCACCAAATAACCAAACAGAACCTAAACACCACACCCCGCCCATACAACCAAATACCCGTGCTTGCGTGAAAGAGAGGACACGGAAAGCGGAGAGAAGAAATTATGAAGCGCAACATAGCGCATTACAGCGTTAATTGCAAGTGCCTTTTGTAAAAAAGGTGCTTTCTTGGAAAATTTTTCTTCGGTGAGGAATAAAAATTACTATTAAAACAGTTGTTATTCACCGGTCGAATCAATTACATTCGGCTCAGCGTTCATAAGCTGTGCAGCCAATTCCGGCGTAAGATGTTCTGCAACGCGCTCCACAATTGGGTGCGGGTCATTCGGGTCGAAGAGCATACCCGTACAAAGGCACATTTTACGCTGGGTGCGGGTTAAAATGTCATAATTCGGACACGAACTGCATCCGTTCCAAAACGTGTCATCTTGCGACAATTCGGAAAAATGTACCGGCACGTAACCAAGTTCGGTATTAATCTTCATCACAGCTTGGCTTGTGGTGATACCGAAGATTTTTGCATTGGGATATTTTTCCCGCGAAAGTTCAAAAACGCGCCGTTTTATGCGGGTTGCAAGACCACCTTTGCGAAATTCCGGCGCAACAATCAAACCGGAATTGGCGACAAACTCCTTGCCGCTCCACGTTTCAATGTAGCAAAATCCCGCAAACCGCCCTTCATCGGTGAGTGCAATAACGGCTTTTCCTTCCTGCATTTTGGAAACGATGTATTCGGGCTTTCGTTTGGCAATACCCGTTCCGCGCACTTTTGCCGATGCCTCCATTTCGTCGCAGATTGCTTGCGCGTATTGCGCATCTACCTCATTCGCAACGCGCACAGTTATGCCGTTTTGAGACATTTCACTCGGCTGAATAATCGGCAAATCAAGTGTGGAAGCGGTGTTGGACATTGAAACTGGAAGAAAAAATGTTCACAAAAAACGAGGATAATCGTTACGCCGCTTGCAACGAAGCCCCTTTGTATGCGGTCATTGCTTCGACGAACTGTCTGAAAAGATAGTCGGAATCATGTGTTCCGGGTGCTGCTTCGGGGTGATATTGAACGCAGAAAATGGGGAGCGTTTTGTGGCGAAAACCCGACACGGTGTTATCGTTAAGATTGACGTGTGTAAGTTCAATATCCGGCGGCATAGAGGCTGCATCTACGGCAAAACCATGATTTTGCGAGGTAATTTCGATAATGCCCGTTATCAAGTTTTTTACGGGATGATTCACGCCGCGATGCCCGAATTTCATTTTGTAGGTGTCCGCCTTCAGCGCCAAACCCAAGATTTGATGCCCCAAGCAGATACCAAAAACGGGTTTTTCCGTTAGCACCTCACGCACCGCCTCAATGTTCACGGCTGCGGGGTCGCCGGGACCGTTGGAAAGGAAGATTCCATCAGGGTTATAGGCACGAATGTCGGCAGAAGTTACGGACGAAGGAAAGACCATAATTTCACAACCATAACTCGCTAAACGGCGTAAAATGTTCTTTTTGATGCCATAATCAATCGCAGCCACACGCAATTTCTTTGGTGAACGGTAACCGTTGGCGCTTAAAATGTAGGGTTCGTCGGATTCTTGGAACAAGAATGGTTCTTTGCACGTTACAAATCCCGTCAAATCAAGTCCGTCCATGCTCGGCAGATTTCGTGCGCGCTCCACCAGCACATCGGCATTGGGTTCTTTGGCAGAAATAATGCCGCGCATCACACCTTCACTCCGCAAAACCCTTACTAATGCTCGCGTATCAAGCCCTTCGATGCCGATTTTCTTGTTCATTTGCAAAAATTCCGCCAGCGAGTGCGAAGCCCGCCAATTCGAGTGCGACGGCGAATATTCGCGTACAATCAAGCCTTCTGCCTGCATTTTGCCGGATTCCACGTCGTGAACATTCACGCCGTAATTGCCAATGTGAGGATAGGTAAAGGTGAGGATTTGCCCGTAATAGCTGGGGTCGGTGAGCGCTTCTTGGTAGCCCGTCATGGCTGTATTAAAAATTACCTCACCTTGTGCTTCTGCTTCCACATCCCCAAAAGCGAAGCCGCGCAAGGTCGTGCCGTTTTCTAACGCCAACAGTGCAGATGTAAGTGCTGGTATTGATGCCATTCTTCGTTGTCTTCCCGAAGTCCGAAATACGCCGCAACTGAGCTATCGTCTTGCTACGGCGCGGGCGCTGACGCAGTAGCACACAAGCGTTAAAGATACGCAAAAATTACCACTTTACCAACGAGGAATATCCCATTTTTGACGCTATGTGACAAAGATTACGAAGTCGTAATGTCCAGATTTTATGCGGCTTCCAAAACAAAACCCCGTAAATGCCTCGCTTCATCTGTCGTAACGCGGGCGGTGAGTTCGATGCCGTCGTCAAGGTCTTTGCGGTCAAGCACTGTGCCGGTGCGGTAAATGTTGGCGAGTTCTTTCATTGCGCTGTATGGCAGATGCAGATGCAAGGTTTCATGACGCTCATCACCCATTTGCAGCATCATTTCTTGGAGCGTCGTAAGATTGATTCCCCGTTGCGCAGAAATACCAACGCTTTGCGCGTAGTCGGCTTGTAAAGCATGAACAAGGTCAAGGTCGGGAAGTGCATCAATTTTGTTAAAGACCATAATCACAGGCTTTTCACCTGCGCCGATTGCTTCCAGCGTTTCCACCACCGAGCGAATATGCTCACGGAACTGCGGGTGCGACACGTCAATCACGTGCACCAGCACATCGGCTTCCAGCGTTTCTGCCAACGTGCCGCGAAACGAAGCCACAAGCTGCGTGGGCAGTTTGCGAATGAACCCAACCGTATCGGAAAGAAGCACGGTTTTATGCGTCTCGCTGTCGCTCAATTCCACAACGCGGACGGTGGTGTCGAGCGTTGCGAAGAGTTTATTTTCGACAAGCACCTCTGCGCCTGTCAGAGCATTCATCAGCGTAGATTTTCCGGCATTGGTATAGCCTACAAGCGCGAAACGCTGCATAGAATCACGCCCTTTGCGCTGTTCTGCTTTCTGCACAGCGACATTGCTCAATTTTTCTTTCAGCAAAGAGATTTTATCCCGCACCATACGGCGGTCGGTTTCAATCTGCGTTTCGCCCGGACCTTTCGAGCCGATGCCTCCAAACTGCTTGGAAAGGTGCGTCCACATCCTCGAAAGTCGCGGAAGCAAGTATTGGAGCTGTGCGAGTTCAACTTGCAAACGTGCCTCGCTAGTGCGGGCGCGTGAAGCGAAAATATCCAAAATGAGTCCTGTGCGGTCGAGAACTTTGATATTGAGTTCACGGCTCAAATTCCGCATTTGTGCGGGTGTGAGTTCATCATCGAAGATAGCTAGAACGATGTTATCTTCTTCAATCATTTCTTTGATTTCTTCCAATTTCCCGCGCCCCACAGCCGTCGCACCGTCAGGTTTGTCGCGGTCTTGGAAAATTTTACAAATAACCTCCGCACCTGCTGTTTCAGCCAAAAACGCAAGTTCTTCGAGGTGTTCCAGCGATTCTTCGCGTGTGAAAGCGCGGCTGCCAACGCCGACAGCAATGGCGCGTTCACGGGGGATATTGACGATTTCGTGCAAGGTGTGTAGGAAAACAATGGTGAGGTATTTTGGTTTAGTTATGGTGGTCGGATTCCTTGAATTCAAGCAGTATGGGCAAAAAGTCCGTCTGATAGACAACTGGGTTGATCAACAATTGGTTTGATAAACGGTTGGGGGAAATATCTATGTCGGCAGAAACCCGACCAAGAGTCATCCACTCATGAAAGGCACGATTAAGTACCAGCATTTCACCCGCAAGGAAAGATACGAACAACGCAATCAACTCCGTACTTTTCTTGAGGGGCAATTACCAACAGAAGCCAGAGGTCAGTGATTCGAGAAATTGCTAACGAGATTACTCTAAAGAACGTGATTGAAGTAAAAGCGCAATTCGTTCTCGGTGACTTCTGTGTCCTCTGTGACTCATCAAACCTTGCTTTTCAAACAAGTGTTCCACTCTGAAGAATTGCCTCTAAAAACGCGCTGTTATTTATTTCTCATTCCTAATTGCCTCTCTTTTCGCTAAAGAAGTTTCTGATACCGCTAAAAATTGAAAAAACACTACCCAACCGAATCCCATTCATCCAATACCAAGGGCGGAACCGTGTACGAGCGATGTTCAATCGTGATGGCATCGGTAATATGCTGCACGGCGGCATCAAATGTTTCTGTGCGTGTGCCTTGTACATAGCCGATTTCCTCGCCTTTTTTCACCTCTGCACCGCATTTTTTCTGCAACACGATTCCCGCACCGAAGTCCAACACATCTTCCGTGCGCTGCCGTCCTGCACCCAGCATAATTCCTGCTATTCCGACCATTCGCGCATGAATCCCCGTAATTACGCCGTCTTTCGGCGCAAGAATCGCTTTTTTCGGCAAGTTCGCGTATTTTGCTTTGCTTCCTTCAATGTCTCCACCTTGTTCTGCAATTAACGCTTGAAAAATTTCCAACGGTTTGCGGCTTGCCCATGCTGCGTGAACGATGTTCAGCGCTTGTGTTGTGTCAGGCGCAATACCGCCTGCAATAAGCATGGACGCGGCTAACCGTGCTGTCAATTCGGAAATATCCTGCGGCGCATTGCGCACATTTTCCAGCGCTTCGAGCGATTCTTCAAACTCCAGCCAATTCCCAATTTTCGCGCCGAGCGGCTCTTCCATCGAAGTAAAGACAATTCTCATGCGCAGCCCCACTTCACGCGCAACACCAATCATCGTTTCGGCAAGTGCCTGCGCTTTGTCCAGCGTGTCCATAAAAGCACCCTTGCCGACTTTGAGGTCAATGACAAGCGCATCAAGGTCTTCGGTAAATTTTTTACTGAGAATGGATGCCGTAATCAGTTCTTTCGATTCGACTGTGCCGGTAACATCGCGCAAATGATACAAAATGCGGTCAGCAGGGGCAATATCGCTTGTTTGCTTGGCAAAAAAGCCGTTGTATTTGGCAAGCAATTCCGAACCGCGTTTGTTATCTACGTCCATATTCACGTTTGCCGATTCAAGTTTGTCCACCGTTCCGCCCGTGTGTCCAAGCCCACGACCGGAAATCATCGGTACGGCAACGCCACACGCTGCCACTAACGGCAGCAAAGGAAGCGAGATTTTATCACCCACGCCGCCTGTTGAGTGTTTGTCCACCTTCGGTTTCGGGGCAGTCTGAAACGCATATCGTGTGCCGGAATCTCGCATTGCAAGGGTCAAAGCAGCCGTTTCCGCCGCCGACAACCCCCGAATAAACGAAGCCATGAGAAAAGCTGCGGCTTGCGGATGCGTAATGTCTCCGGCGGTCAGCCCTTTGACAAACCATGCAATTTCCTGTGCGGAAAGTTCAGCGCCATCACGCTTTTTGCGGAGAAGTTCGGCTGGTATCATGCTTGCGGAGGATAAACAATGAAAAAATCAGTTACGATGCTACTTTGCGGAGTTGTTCGTCAAACATAAGCAAATACTCAGGTTCAGCGCCATGCTCCACCACGCCGCGTGTAATGATGCAGCGCCGCACGTTTTTCATGTCGGGAATTTTATACATCACCGGAAGCATCGCCTCTTCCATAATGCTCCGTAAGCCGCGAGCGCCTGTTTTGCGCTGCTTTGCCTTTTCGACAACGATTTGAAGCGCTTCGGTGCGGAATTCGAGTTCAATGCCTTCCATGAGAAACAGCTTTTGATACTGCTTAACAAGCGCATTTTTCGGCGAAACCATAATATCCAGCATTGCTTCGTCGGAAAGCGGTTCCAGTGCGGTAATAATCGGCAAACGCCCGATAAACTCAGGAATAAAGCCAAATTTTAGCAAATCATCCGGTTCCACTTCGGGAAAAAGGGCAACGTTGGCTTCGATGTGTGCGCCTTCTTCTGCCGTAAAGCCCAGGGTACTTGTTTTCATGCGCCGTGCAATGATACGCTCCAAACCGTCAAACGCACCGCCGCAGATAAAGAGAATATTTTTCGTGTTGATGTTCACAAGCGGCTGTTCGGGGTGCTTACGTCCGCCGCGCGGTGGCACACCGGCAACTGTGCCTTCCAGCATTTTCAGCAAACCTTGCTGAACTCCCTCACCCGACACATCCCGCGTAATGCTGGCAGAATCGCTTTTGCGGCAAATTTTGTCAATCTCGTCAATATACACAATGCCGCGCTCTGCCCGGGCTGCGTCAAAATCGGCATTTTGGAGCAAATGTGAAAGAACGCTTTCTACGTCGTCGCCCACATACCCCGCTTCAGTGAGTGTGGTTGCATCGGCAATAGTAAGCGGTACATCTAAAATTCGCGCAAGGGTTTGTGCAAGCAAGGTTTTCCCTGTGCCGGTGGGACCGATAAGCAAAATGTTGCTTTTCTCAATTTCGACTTCTTCCAAATGCCCAACAAGCGATTCGGACTGAATCCGCTTGTAATGGTTATAGACCGCGACGGACATTGCTTGCTTTGCTTCGTCCTGTCCGACGACGTATTGGTCAAGCGCCCGCTTGAGTTCAGAGGGTTTGAGCAGCGTAAAATCTTGGAACGTAGCGCGTTTTTGCTGTGTATAAGGGTGGGCATTTTTGCGAAGAATTTCAACGGAATTTTGAATACAAATATCGCAAATGTACACGCCCGCACCCGCAATCATGCTTGTTACCTCCGCAGAGGCGCGTCCGCAAAAAGAGCAGTGAATATCGTCGTGCTGAATGAAATGATTTTTTGCCATAACAAAACATCGAAAAATATATCTGTGTTCGCACACGCTTTTGGGGTTCAGCGTGAATCAGTAAAGCGACAACAGAGGAAGAAAAGAGGTATCAACAATAAGAACAGAAAACCCGCGAAGCCTTATTGGAAGATACTTCGCGGGTAATCGGAGTTACGGTTGGGATTTATCGCCAAGATTCATCAGCGTTTGATGAGATGAAGATACGAGAAAAATTCTTGTTCGTTCTTTATTCGGCTTTTTTGTCTGTCGGTTCGCTGCTGCGTTCCATCACTTTGTCAATCATGCCGTAATCAAGCGCTTCTTGGGCGCTCATCCACTTGTCGCGGTCGGCATCGGCTTTAATCTGCTCGGTTGTTTTTTCGGTGTGCTTACCGATAATTCCATAGAGCTGGTCGCGCATACGAATCATTTCTTTGGTGTAAATCTCAATATCTGAAAGCGTACCTTGTGAGCCGCCACTCGGCTGGTGCATCATAATACGCGAGTGTGGAAGCGCATAGCGCTTACCTTTTGCTCCGGCGCACAAAAGAACTTGCGCCATCGAAGCCGCCATGCCGATACAAATAGTCGAAATTGCCGGACGGATAAACTGCATCGTGTCGTAAATCGCCAAACCCGCAGTAACGCTACCGCCGGGCGAATTGATGTACAGATTGATGTCTTTCGACGGGTCTTCGCTTGCCAAAAAGAGCAACTGTGCGACAATCAAACCCGAAATCGTATCATCAATCGGCGTATTGAGCAAGATGATACGGTCTTTCATCAGACGCGAAAAGATGTCGTAGGAACGCTCACCGCGTGAGGTCTGCTCGACAACTATCGGTACAAGTTGGTTTTGAACGGGCTGCTGTGTACTCGGCGTGTAGATGGATGCGTCTTTCCACAGTTCATACATACTCGAAATCATGCTGTTCTCCGGGGGTGAAATTGAAGAAAATGTCTTGTGAACTGTTACGAACATACAAATCTGTGTCGCAACACACAAATACTTTTTCTTCTATGGTCGCTCGAATGACAAAATTATTGCAAATACGATTATTGCAAATACGCAATTTTTGCGTGAAAAAAACCTTACGCCATTTCTTCCGCTAACTGCGCCGCTTCTGCGGCAGCGCGGTCAAATTCTTTTTCGGTGATAACAGCGTAGCCGCGCAAAACGTCCATCAATTTTTCGTGCATGAGCCGACTTTGTAACTGCTCATCACCGGCGATTGCAGAGCGCATATACTCAACGTTTGCTTCCGGCAAATTCATCATTGCAGTCAGTTCTTCGACTTGTTTATTGATATCGTCTTCCGAAATTTCGATGTTTTCCTCGTCAATAATGCGCTCACGAATAAGCATCCATTTTGCGGTATTGCGAGCAATCGGTGTGCGCGATTCCGCGTAAGCACGAACATCAAAACCTTTGGGCAATTTTTTGTCGGGAAGGCGCTGTACATCTTCTTGCAGCATCGAAGCAACGACTTGACTAATAAGACCTTGCGGCGGTTCAAAATCGTGTGATTCCAAAATTTTCTGCACAAGTTGGTCGTCCATCAGCGATTTGATAGAACTTTCGCGGGCATCGCGCATTTGCTTTTCCATATCGCGGCGCAAATCTTCGGTCGAAGTAAGCTGCCCTTGCGTAATCTCCTCAACAAAAGCATTGGTAAATTCCGCCGGAACAACGCGCTTAATTTCTTGCACGGTCGCAAGAACAGGAGCAGAAAGAGCGTTTGCGTCTTTGGACGGAGGCGTAAAGCGGAAACTGTCGCCGACTTTGAGATTCATCACCGATGCTTTGAACTCAGACTTTGACGGCTCATTTTTCAAAAACGTGCGCACCTCTTCGGATTTTCCGCCGATAAGCGGCATTCCTGTCGCCGCATCAATGGGATTCAAGCGTACTACGACGAAGTGCATTTCGTCGGTAATCTGCTCTGCATCTTCCAACGAAGCACGTTCCAACATCAAACGCTCAATTTCTTTGTCAATGTCTTCTTCGGTGACGTTAAAAATGAGTTTTTCGACTTCGATATTGCGATAATTCTGCAATTCAAACTCCGGCATTACTTCGTAGGAAATGCTAAAACCCAAACTGCCATCGGATTCGCGCTGTACATCACGGAGCGCAGGCTGACCGACAGGCTCAATTTTGTGTTCTTCCAAAACATTACGAAAAACTTCAGTGGCAATATCTTCGACAGCATTGGCTTCAATCGCTTTACCAAAATTTTTCTTAATGAGGTGAATCGGCACTTTGCCTTTGCGAAAGCCTTGGATTTGAATTTCGGGCTGTGCGTCGCGGTAGGCTTTTTCGTAGTGGGGTTCGAGTTCTGCTGCGGTCATTGTGATTTTGATTTCACGTTTGCAACCGTCGAGAGTGATAAATTGCGTTTCCAATGGCGTAAAATAATGAAACTAAAGGAATGAGTGAATTTCAGAAGAATGAAGTACAACAATGTACAACTGATACCAAATAGTGCGGGCGAGGAGACTTGAACTCCTACGGGTTACCCCACCAGATCCTAAGTCTGGCGCGTCTGCCAATTTCGCCACACCCGCTTTGTACAGAACGGAAAAGACTACAAATATACGGATTCTTTTTGCACTACGGAAACATTTCTTGCACGAATCGTGAATATGCTCGTGAGAATTATGATGGAAGGACTTACCGCATTTGCCAATCTAAAAATTTTGCCTCAAACTCTTCCGGCGAAAACTGTGGCGAGGTGTACATTCCCGCCGCATGGCGCTGACGCGAAGCCTCGAAAAGACTCACTGCGCAGGCAACCGAGATATTCAAACTTTGAATCATTCCCACTTGAGGAATCAGAAAATTGCCGTCTGCCAGCCCAAGCGCTTCTTCGCTCACGCCGCTATGCTCATTTCCAAAGACAAGTGCCACGCGACCCGTCAAATCAAGGCTGTAGAGCGATACTGCATCGGTGGACATATGCGTTGTGTAAATTTTGTATCCGTTTTGACGGAGTGCTGCAAAGCAATCCTCCACAGTCGTGAATTGGTGCAAGTCTATCCACTTTTTTGCACTCGCCGAACTGCGCTCTCCCAAATCAGGAAATTTCTGCCGCCCGTTATAGACCAAAAACGCTTCCACTACGCCAACGGCATCGCAGGAGCGCAGGACAGCCGAGACATTATGCGGGTCGTGGACGTTTTCAAGAACAATAGTCAGCGTCGGCTGTTTGCGTTCAAGCGCTCTGCGCAGTTTTTCGGCGCGTTCCGGTGTTACAAACGGCTCTGTCGGTGTGGGCGTAGTTGGTTCTGACATAAATGCTTCCTGGTGGCTTAGGTACTTGTGTTTGGCTTAGGTGCTTGCCTTGGGTTCGGTTGCAACAACCTCGTCAGCGTGAGAGACCGAGCGCCACGAAATACCTTTTGCGTGTTCGCGCATAAAAAAGAGTCCGCCAACGATGATGTTGAGGAAATATCCCACACCGTGCGCCACAAATGCAAAAGCAACGGCAAGTTCACTGGGAATCCCGTAAAATTGGGCAAGTGTAACTTGCGCGAAATAGTGATAAAATCCCCAAGCGCCCGGCGTTGCGCCAATGGTAATACCAATGGTCGTCATCGTCAGCAATACGTTTGCGTCGAACCAGCCGAAGTTGTAGCTTTTGTCAAAACCGAATGCTAAAAAGGTCAAATACATCGGCACAAGGTACAGCACCCAAATTGCAACCGTTTCCAGAACAACACGCCAATACAAGCCGGGCGATTTGAAAATGCTGAAACCGTTGATAAATGCTTCAAGATAGTTGTGCAATTTCAGATACCACGCTTCGGAAAAACGCTTGACGGTAATGCGCAAAAGCCATTCGCCAATGTTGGTAGTAATAAGCAAAACGATAAATGTCATAAAGCCTACAAGCGGCAGTACAAGAGCCTTTACAAGCGCCTGCCCGTTCACTTGCGGGAATACTTGGGCAATTTTACCGTGCAGATAATAGAAGGTTATCAGCACAAAAACGCTTAAACTCAAAATATCAATCACGCGCTCTACCAGAATCGTCGCTATTGCCGTCGAAAAGCGCACATTTTCTCGCCTACTGAGGATAAAAGGACGCGCTAATTCACCGCCGCGTGGCGTGAGATTATTCATCATATACCCAATCATCACACCCGAAAAAGCGTTCATTGCGTGAATACCGCTTTGGATGGGCTTCATCATCGTAATCCACCGCAAAGCGCGGAGATAGTGCGAAAGCAGCATCACAGGAATCGTTGCCAAAACCCACCAATAATTTGCTTTTTGAAATGCACCCCAAAGTTCATCAAGATTTTTCACATCTTTGAGTGCAAATGCCATTGAGCCGACAAGCAAAGCAAGGCTAATCAGTGTGCGAAGAAGCGTTTTGAGGAACGTGTTTTTTTGTTCTTGTGCCATAAAGGTAATTGTCATTTTGTGCCGGTTGCAGACTGGGCAGGTGCGGAAGAAATGTCGGAATAATCAATAACGAGATTGGCTAAAGCCCGCACACCAACAATGAGCGCCGGTTCGTCAATGTAAAAAAGCGGTGAGTGGTTTGCTGCCGCCGTTGCAAGATTTTCTTTCGGTGTAATGCCCAAAAAGAAAAACATTCCGGGTACTTTTTTCTGGTAAAACGAAAAATCTTCCGAGCCTGTTTGTTTTTGTGCCGTGCTGACATTTGCCGCGCCTGCTACGCGCTGGAGCGTCGGCGACATGAGTGCCGTGAGTTTGTCGTCATTGACCGTTGCGGGATATTGTTTGCGGATGCGGACATCGGCGGCAGCGCCACTTGCTTTGGCGATAAACTCGCTTGTTTGCTTGATGCGTGAATGAATCTGCTCTTGCATACCTTCGTCGTAGGTGCGGATAGTTCCCGTCATTTCTACGCTGTCGGGGATGATATTGTTCCGCACCCCGCCGTGCATTGTGCCAACGGTAATAATCGAAGGTTCTTTGGTAACATCTACTTGGCGGCTTTCAATCGTTTGCAAGCCCATCACGACTTGCGACGAAACGACAATCGGATCCACTCCGCCCCAAGGTTTTGCGCCGTGTGTCTGGCGACCTTTGACGATTATCCGCAGAAAATCTACCGCCGCCATAGTCGGACCGGGGCGAAACGTGATTTTACCGGATTCCACGCTGCTAAAAACGTGCATTCCAAAGATTGCCTCCGGTGTTGGATTTTCCAAAGCGCCTTGTTTCATCATCAGTTCCGCGCCGCCTTCTTCGCCTTCGGGAGCGCCTTCCTCTGCGGGTTGGAAGATAAATTTGACCGTACCCGGCACATCAGATTTCATCGTGGTTAGGATTTCCGCAACAGCCATCAATATCGCCGTATGCGCATCATGTCCGCAAGCGTGCATCACGCCTACGTCCTGACCGTTATAGGTGGAGCGGACTTTCGAGGCAAAGGGTACATCAACCTGTTCGGTAACGGGAAGCG
This sequence comes from Candidatus Kapaibacterium sp., assembly GCA_025455065.1. GTDB lineage: Bacteria > Bacteroidota > Ignavibacteria > Kapaibacteriales > UBA4661 > PH2015. The sequence goes on from JALONG010000007.1 coordinate 54,739, forward strand.
CATCCATATCGGCACGAAGCGCCACAACAGGACCCGGCTTACCGCCTTTTAGCACCGCCACAATTCCTGTGTAAGCAACGCCTGTACGCACCTCTAAGCCAAGTTTTTTTAGATGTTCAGCGACAATTTTCGCGGTGCGCGTTTCGCGGTTGCCGAGTTCGGGATTTTGGTGAAAATCACGTCGCCACGCGAGCATTTTTTGTTCGATAGCTTTGGCGCGTTCATCAATTTTTGAACGAACCACTGCCAACGATTGGGCAAAGTTTTCTGCGGTGCAGAAAAAAAACATTGCTGCAAACGCAGCAACGGCGAGACTTACGCGGCTGGTATTCATAACAATTTTCCGAAACAGTGAAAAAATACAAAGCACCAAATTTACGGCGAGAATCGCAGCTTTCCCAATAGAATTGACAAAAGAGCGTCAAAGAAAGGAATTACTCTTTTGAATGAACGTTTTCAAAGCACGGTTTTATGCCGATTTCTGAGCAAACACAGGCAGCGCTGGAGTATTTCGACCAATACTCCGGTTTTACGCTGCGCAAAAAAAATGATATTGCGGAATTGCTGGATATTGCTTCGGTGCACGACGAAGCAGAGGCATTTAACAGCAGCGTTTTTACGGGGAAAGTTGTGTGGAATCTCTACGCGCAGCTTAAAAAAATCACTTCACCCGACAATTCATACAACAATCTTGAACAGGAATTTGCCAAAGCGGTCAATGAATTACGAGGTCTGCTGCTGCATTTCGCCAATCTCTCCGAAAACGACACAACAAAACAGCGCTTTGAGGAAACCTATTTAGCCGTTCACCAAGGCACGATGCGGAACATTGTGGATTTATCACACGATTTAGCGCGGTTCAAAGATATGCAGAGCGATGCACAGCGCAGAGGTATGTAATGCTCTTCTGCACCGCTACCTACACCAATCCTTCTTTTGCTGCCTGCTCTTCAAGCCGCTTCAAATCGTCATCGGAAAGATTGTAATGTTCGGCAATACCGCGCAAAATATCCCACGAATAAATTCCGGTATTGTGTCCGTCTTTCCAATCTGCTTGAACGGCATAGTTCCCAACGGCTTGAATACTCGCCAATTCATACATACCGGGCTTCATAACTTGTATTCCAAAGGAATACGTCGTACCCATGATGTTTTCTCCCTTGCATGAGGCGCACGGACACTCGTCGCGGAAGGTGCGTAGCGTGATTGTGGTTTTCAACCCGTCAGACCACGTAATTGCCAGCAAATACGGCTTGGGGCGAGTGATGGTGGTTGGTGTAAGAATGGGCATGATGTCGCGTTGGTTATGGTGAGCAAGGTTAGCGAGCAAAGGGTATGTTCACAAAGGTTGTGTTCCCGTGAAATAGAGACAAAGAAACAGAAATTTTAGTGTATGCAGCCTGCTCAATTATTCGTTTTGTGCAACTTTCAAAGGCTCATTCTTCAAAGGCTCATTATCTGACGAAAAGCATCGTCCAATACTGTTGGTTGCCAATTTCCATTGAGTGCTGCGTGGAGTTTGCCGGAGTACAAGGAAACATCGCGTACTCGTGTTGTGTAATTCGGCACATCGTTCATACTGCAAGCAATGATACCGTTTTTGTCCACATTCGCTATGGCACAGTACCGCTCCACAAAACTCACACGGTCAATGCGCTCCCCCCCGCCGCAATGATAGATTTCACCGTATTTTTCCAACTCAATAAGTTGAAGAATTGCCTCGGCAATATCGGGAATATATGCCGGAGTGCGAAATTGGTCGGTAAATAGTGTTGTTGTTTTGCCGCTTGTGAGCAAATTTACGGCAAAATGCGGAAAACCGTTTGCCCACGCCACACCACGCCCAAACATCAGCGATGTGCGAAGAATTATCCAGCGTTCATACTGTTTGTTTGCGTAGGTGCGCTCAAAAAAAATCTGCTCCGCGCTCATTTTCGTTTTTCCATACACAATACGCGCATCCGGCGTGTCAGATTCTGTATAAAAGCCGTCTTTGAGAGTGTTTTTGTCACCGTTAAAGACTAAATCCGTCGAAAGCAGCACAAGCGGAATATCCAGCACTGAAGCGCTGTTTGCAATGTTGTGCGTTCCAATTACATTCACTGCGTGAGCCACCTCCGATTGCTGTTCGCAGGTCATTGGTGCGGAGAGTGCTGCGGCGTGGATAATCATTGTGGGTGTCGTCTTTTCCAATGCAGCCTGAATTGATGCGGTATTCAGCACATCAAGCGGAATAATTGACCCTTGTGTTTCCGAAGGATACCGTTCAAGAGCCGATGAAGCCTGATGCACGGTCATTCCTCGCTGACGCAAGTATTGTGCGGCGTTCCAGCCGAAAAAGCCCATGCCGCCTGTTATCAAGATGCTTTGTTGTTCTTGTTGCATTATAGGGATGTCGCAAAGGTGAGGATTAAAGCAAAACGGCTATGATGAGGTCTTCGACCTGACACGAGCGACGGCGAAGAACCTGTTCCAGCGACTAATACCGCTTCGCCACATCGGGCGTGAAGGCATTCAAGGACAAATAGACATTGGTCAGCGTGGTATCGCCTTGGACTACAATGAGTCCAACAAGAATCCCACACACAAGGTGATGCGTTGCAAGCCGCGTAAAGACTGGGCGCAAGGCTGCAAACACCGGAGAGCAAACCGAAAGAAGCATAGCGAATTCCTTTCAAAGGTTCGTGGTTGAATCCTGAAAGTTCGCGCTTCTTTCGGGTTTTTTCAAATTTCTTTTGCTTGCACAGAACTGTCAAAACTACTGTAAACAGTTACAAAAAAAATTACTTTAGGGTTTTTCTTGTTTAGCCCGTAAACATAGCATCAATCAGGGGATAAATAAGCCATATTATGATCAATAGTTCGGACATTTTTCAATACGAGTAAGGAAAATTTGCCAAAAGCTGCATAAAACCTCAACTCTTGTCCGAAAATACTTCGCTGTACAAGCCTCATGAAATCTAGCTTCTTGAAAAATGTCCGAACTATTGTCAAGTATAACAAAGACAAAACAAAGAATTGCTAAAAAAATCTCAACAAAGAGGATATTCCCACAACAGCATATACAACAAACAACTAAGAGCAATCGAAAATGAAAATTACACCTCCACCCCCAAAAATTCCCTTACAACATCCGTCAGCACAGCAAACTCAATCAAAAAGCCATCGTGTCCGTAGGGTGAAGTAATTTCGACGTACTCCCCGCCCGGAATATGTTCCGCTAAAAAGCGCTGCTCTTCCGGCGGAAAAAGAATATCTGTTGAAATGCCCACAACCAGCGTCCGTGCTTGTATCTGCGCTAGTGCTTCTTCCACGCTGCCGCGCCCGCGCCCTACGTTGTGGCTGTCCATGGCTTTCGAGAGTTGCCAGTAAGAATGAGCATTAAAGCGCTTGGTGAGTTTGTCACCTTGATATGCTTGATACGACGAAGAGCGAAAACCGTCCAATTTGTCGTTGAATGGTTCTGCTTGTGTTTTCCCAAAAGTTTCGTAATTGCGGTACGACAAAATACCAATGGAACGCGCCGCTTTTAATCCTGCCAAACCAGCATCCAAGCGGTCTTCAAAAAATGTAGCATCGGCTTCCAAAGCCAAACGCTGCGATTCGTTAAAAGCAATACCCCAAGGAGAATGTTTTGCATTGGTCGCCATCGGAATAATCGTCTCAAAGACCGTCGGCTCCAAGATTGCCCACTCCAACAGCTGCTGACCACCCATGGAGCCGCCTAAACCGACGAGGATTTTTTCAATGCCGAGTTCTTGACGTAGTAGCACGTGCGCTCGCGCCATATCTCGTGTTGTTACCTGCGGAAATGTTCGGAAATAGGGCGTTTCGGTTGTGGGGTTGATGCTTGCCGCGCCCGAAGAGCCGTAGCACGAACCCAACATATTGGCGCAAACGATGAAGTATTCTGCGGGGTCGAACAAGCGTCCCGCACCAATAAGTCCATCCCACCAGACAGCCGCATCGGAATTGCCCGTCAGGGCGTGGCAGACCCACACAACGTTGTCCTTTGCGGTGTTCAGTGTGCCGTAGGTGTGATAGGCGATGTCGAGATGCGGCAGCGTTACGCCATGTTCAAGGGAAAACGGTACTTCAAGGCGCAAGGTTTTATGCGGTGTGGAGATAAATTGTGGCATACTCATGGCGTTGTGGTGAAAAAAGTGGGTATGAACAGAAATCAATCAACAAGCGATATTGACAACAGGGAACGCTGATGAAGCCAATGATTCTTGTGATGAAGATGATTTCTCTCTATGTTGCATTGTAAGATTTGAGACGACGCGAGGCATCATCTTTTATCAATTCAATCATCTGCAATCTGCGTTCTTTTTCGCTGAAATACTCCATTGAGATACTGTCTGATGACGATGATTGATATTAGTGTGTGCCGTTGTCGTCGTGTGGGTGATGCGTTTTCTCACCCGCATCAATTCTCGTTTTCAGCCAATTTACACGCGGTGGAAGCGGACAAGTTGCAAAGTTCGTAAAGGCGCAGGGTGGATTTTCTGCTTTGTTGAAATCCAGCACCGTTACGCCGTTTTGCGGAAATTCTGCGTAGAGAAATCGTCCCGCAGGATAGGTCTCGTTTAACCCCTCTTTGCCACTTGTTTCATCGCGGAAATTGATAAAGAGTTTCTTGCCTTCTTGTTCCGCTTCCAGCGTGTATTGCTTTCCACGCAGCGTAAATGCTAGTGTTCCAATGGCAGTGTGCTTTTCTAAACCGCCCAAGATGTTTTCTATTTCTATCGTTTTCGGTTCTGCGTAGGGCGTAAAATGAGCCTCCGTGCGAAATTCCGGCTTGACGGGAAACCATGTGCAACCTTTGAAGTTTAACCGCGCCGCACTCGCTTTGTCGCGCAAACGAATACCGAAGCGCAGTCCCGTTTTGGTTGTCCGCCGCACAACGAACATCGAAAGGTCGCCAATGCTGATAACGTCAGGTCTTGTGCCGTTATCATCGTCGTAAGCAAGCGTTTGTGAACTGTCTAAAATCGGATTGACAGGCGTACCGTCAGCGCGGGTAATGCTCACTGGCACGGTCGTAACGGGAAAGAAGTGCAAACGCGGGTTTAGCGTGTCGCCGTCCAGACGCAAGCTACCAAGCGTTGCAGGGGCTTTTTTCGGTAATAACACGTTGCTGGAGGGAATCGTTCCAAGCCAGTTCTCACCTTGCTTTAGCCAATACAAGCCAGCCACAGCCAACCAACCGTTTTCAGCACGAAGTTTCGCTTCACGGGTTTTGCGCCATTCGGTGATTTCTGCGGTGTAGTTATTTGGTTGCTTAGTTGCTTGGTTACTTGGTTGCTTGGTGTTTGGTTGCTTTGGGCTTGGTTGTTTAGTTGCTTGGGGAAGCGAGGGTGTGGGAATGTGGCTGGTTGTGTGCGTATGGGCATTACTTGTGTGCGCACGCAAAAACGCCGTTGCTCCTGCCAAAACAAGAACAACAGCGCATAATTCAAGAAAAACGCTGGATGGTATCACAGAGGTACATCGCTGAAGATGGAACATAAAGTGTAGTTTTCATCAAGCGAGACCCTCAATAAGAATTGAGAGCCTCGCAGGGTAGAAATAGTTGGAATTTTCAGATTTTATACGGTGATCGCGACAAGCGCTGCCTGGAACGCCTGCTCAAAATCCGCTTTGATGTCTTCAATATGCTCAATGCCAACCGACACACGCACCAAACCCGGAACCACGCCGGCAGCGCGTTGTTCCTCGGCAGAAAGCTGTTGGTGCGTTGTTGTGGCAGGATGAATAACGAGTGTTTTTGCGTCGCCCACATTCGCCAAGTGGCTTGCAATCTTGAGATTTTCGATAAAAGCATCGGCAAGTTCAGCATCACCTTTGAGTTTCACCGCCAGCACACCACCTGCACCGCGTGTTAAATAGCGCTTTGCAAGGGTGTTGTATTGGTTGGATTCCAAGCCCGGATAATTTACATACTCCACAGCCGGATGTTTCTCAAGCCACTGTGCAAGCGCCAGAGCGTTGTGTGCATGGCGCTCTGCGCGGAGCGAAAGCGTCTCTACGCCCTGCAACAGCAAAAAGGCATTAAAGGGACTAAGCGCCGGACCATGGTCGCGCAAGCCTTCCACACGGGCGCGGATGATGTAGGCGATATTGCCGAAGGGACCTTCTGAACCGAATACGTCCCAGAAACGCAAGCCGTGATAGCCTTCCGACGGCTCGGTAAATTGCGGGAATTTGCCGTTACCCCAGTTGAAATTGCCGCCGTCAATGATTGCACCGCCAATGCTGGTGCCGTGTCCACCGACCCATTTGGTGAGCGATTCCACTACGACGTTTGCGCCATGCTCAATCGGACGAGCAAAATAGCCGCCTGCACCGAAGGTATTATCCACGATAAGCGGAATACCGTGCTTTTCGGCGAGTTGAGCAAATTTATGGAAATCGGGAATACTAAAGCCCGGATTACCAATAGTTTCGAGGTAAATAGCTTTGGTCTTGTTGTCAATCAATTTCTCAAAATCTTCCGCTTTGTCGCTTGCTGCGAAGCGGGCTTCAATGCCGAAACGCTTAAACGAAACTTTGAATTGATTGTAGGTGCCGCCGTAAAGATAGGGCGTAGAAACGAAATTATCACCAACTTCAAGAATGTTGGTGAGCGCGATAAACTGTGCCGCTTGCCCTGAAGCTACTGCCAGCGCCGCAACACCGCCTTCAAGCGCTGCAAGGCGCTTTTCCAGCACGTCGGTTGTCGGGTTCATAAGGCGGGTGTAGATATTACCGAATTTTTGCAGCCCGAAAAGCTGCGCGGCATCTTGCGCATCATCAAACACGTAGGATGTGGTTTGATAAATCGGTACGGCGCGTGCTTTGGTGGTGGGGTCGGCTTGCTGACCTGCGTGAAGTTGCAGCGTCTCGAAACGTAAACCTTGTGCGTTACTCATGGAAATCTCCTCTGTGAAGAAATGTAAACGTTACTAAAAACGTTGTGAATAAAAGAAGAATTGTTGTTATCTAGATTGATATTTGCGTCACATGAAAAACAAAAAGCCGTTCCCACGTGGAAGTGAGAACGGCTTGTATCAAAGTTTCGATGAAATTTCGTATTCGATTCTATGAAGGAAGCAACACATTCTCACACGTGCCACGCATACAGCAGCACATCATCATGCACATTTGCATCATGACGGGTTTCATGCTGTTGTTGCTTGTCGCAGCGATATGGAATTGTGTTGGGTGCATCAAAAATTGATGGTATCGTAACGGATGATTGTGGTCATTGTTGTTGATTATTGCGAACCAACTTTCGCAATGTACAAATCGTTTTTTGCAAAGTCAAGTGTCGAGCAAAAATATTTTCACGCGGAGTGAAATTTCGCTTCGAGAATTATGGTCGAAAATTCAGTATTCGTGCGCTTTCAGAAAGACTTACACAAAAAATGATTTGGATTGATTATTTTGCCTAAGTACACAACAAAATTTTGATAGCATCACGAAGTTCATCGTATGCTTTCTGTGAAGGAAGATTGAATGCGGCTTTGTGCATAAACTCTACGCCATAAGTACATCGTTATATTTAACAATAGTCTGGACATTTTTGCTACGGTCCTCTGAAAATTTTGCTGGAAGCCGTATAAAACCTCAATTTCGAGTAAAAAACAACGTGGCTTGAAACCCGCATAAAACCTAGGCTCTTCAAAAATGCCCAGACTATTGAATCAACATAGTTTCAAAGAAGAAAAGGTTGTTGCTTCTGTTGAATCATAATAACATTTCAAATACAACCAGAATCAAAAAGAGGTATGAGATGAAAAAGTGCTTTGCTATCGTACTTTTTGCTGCTGTAATGTCAATGTCGTTAAGCAGCTGCGCAACTGTGTTCAAAGGTAGTTTGAGTGCTGCTCGTCTTGTTGGTGTCAAAAAGGGAGAGCAGGTTGAGGTACTCAAAGATGGCGCAACAATGCCTATCGAAACACGAGGGGAGGAGCAATTTGTTAAACTGCCTGCCCAAAGTTCTCACATTGTGGTTGTCAAATACAAAGGTCAAGAGAAAAAACTCCAAACAAATCAGGTTCTTGGAGGCGGATGGTTGATATTGGATATACTTCTGGGAGGACTGATAGGTGTTATTGTTGATGCCGCAACAGGTAATTGGAATGAATTGTCCGACTTGTTTGTGGAATCACCAACACCCGGTCAATAGCCTTCAGCAATAGAGAGCCGTCAAGAATTTGGCGGCTTTTACTTTAAGTTTGGTGCATCCCGCCTGGTGCCCACCGAACTTGTCGCTTTCGGCGACGGGAAAGTTGTTGGCTTGTGTTCGGGCGTGCTGCTCCTTTACAACCGTTGTTTCGGTTCAACCATTCCACCCATTTCATTTCCTGCGCCAGAGCGGAGAATTCCGTGTGAGAAGCAGTAACCTTCACCAACGTCGAGCAATCTCGTAAGCAGGTTTACGATGAGGTAAAAAATATTGACTACACACTACTGTGGGAAACAATAACGTCACCGTATCAAGGGTAATTCTTATAGCAGCACGTGGGGAGTGCTCTGACGATGAAATCAACAGAACAACAATCCCCACACACCGAAGAGATACCGAAGGGCAATCACGCCACTTCCCTAGCTCCAATCACATTAAATCTGCTTGCCACAAATGCAGCATCGGCAAAGGACGCATTGCCCGCAGGATTAGCACCTGCACCGTGAAAATCGCTAAACGCCGATGATTGGTTCACGAAAATTCCGCCCACGTAGTTAAAGGCAACAGGCGCTTTTCCTTCGTAGATAATTGCTGCTTCCGCTTGTTCACGCTCCGCAGCATCGGTCGTATAAACCAGCGTTGTCAGAGCGCCTTTGTGCTTCAAACTCCGCAAAAGCAGGTGCAGACTGTGGTCAAAGCCGTCGGTCGGAATAAGAAAACTAATCGGTCCAAACCACTCATTTTCGTAAATCTCACTTTGCGGCACTTCTGCCTGCAACAACAGTGGTGATGCCGTCCGTGCATTCGGGAAACCGCCTTGTGCAACAGGCTCGGAATCCCGCACAACCTTGATTCCAAGCGCTTTTGCTTTCTGCACACGCTCGAATGTTACCGTGCTTTGGATGCTGCCTGTGATAGAAGCCATTTTGGGATTGGTAACAAGCGCATCAATTTTGGCTGCAAAGCGCGTTGCGACTTCATCGAAGGGAATCACAGTATCGCCTTCTTTGACACCGTTTTTGTTGATGAAAAAATTCTGTGATGTCGTACACATTTGCCCACTGTAGAGCGAGAGCGTAAAGGCAAGGTTTTCCAGCACGGCATCAAGGTTTTCAACGCTTTCCAAAATCACGCCATTCACGCCTGCTTTTTCGGTGAAAACTGCTTTACCGTGTTTCCGCCCGATTTCTTCAATTGTTGTGCCGAATCCACCACCCGTAAAATCAATAACGCTCACAGCAGGATGCTCCGAAAGTGTGATTGTAAGAGGGTTTGCGCTGCTGTCTGTAGCAAGCTGCACCAAATGTGGGTCCAAGCCTAAATCCTTCAAGGTCTCTTGCAGACTTGCCACGACGACCGCAATCGCCAAAACTGATTTTGGATGTGGTTTCACAATAACAGGATTTCCCGTAACAAGGCTTGCAAACAAGCCCGGAAGAGTGTTCCAGACAGGAAATGTCGAACAGCCGATAACCAAACCGATACCTTTGGGAACGATATGAAAATTCTTCTTCACAGTGATATTTGCTGCTCCCGCAGGCTTCACCCACGTTACTTCGCTCACAAACTGCGCTTGTTCGCTGAATCCAAGCGCTATTGCCTCCAACGCGCGGTCAAACGAGTGCGGACCGGAGGCTTGAAACGACATAGCGAAACTCTGCCCTGCGGTGTGCATGGTGGAATACGCAATCTCAAAAAAAGTTTTGCCTGTTCCCGCCCGCTCTAAGGCTTCAATCAGCACAACAGCACGTTCGGTCGGCGAAAGGCGTTGCCACTGCATTTTCGCGTTGTGAGCGTTGGTAATAAGGCTTTCGACCGAAAACATCGGGTACTGCACACCCAGCGCAAAGCCAAAAGGAGATTCTTCTTCACCATGCCACGCTGTCTCGCCCGATTGTTGAAGACGAGTAAACTTCTGATGCAATGCGGCTTTGAAGGCAGCTTCGCCTTCTTCGGCAGCCGTTTCGCCATAGACTTTTTTGCTGGGTGATTCGTTCCAATGCGCGAAATATTCGCGGGAAACATTTGCTTCGGTTGCTTTGTCAAGCGTCGGAGCGTGTTTGTCGGTAAGTTCTGTGATGCTCATGGTTGCCGGAAATTGAAGAATATTCGAGAAAAAAAGTAGTTATCGGGAAAATGTTCAAAGAGTTCTGCTTGTGCAGGGTGTAGTTTGTTTCACTTGTCTCCGACCGTGATTTCAACGATGATGATTCACAATCTGCTCATACATCCCGCTTGAAACCAAGTCGCGGACGTTAGGCGTTGCCAGAAAATCATGCGGGAAACCGCGCTCGAATGTGCTTGCCGCATCAAGGCGCTTAATATGGTCATCGCTCAAGGTAATGTTCACTGCGCCGAGGTTATCTGCAACTTGTTTTGCCTTTGTTGCCCCCACAATCGGAATCGAAACACCCCGTGAAATCTCATCATTCACGCGCTCTTGCATCGTCCAACGCAGCGCCACTTGCGCAGGCGAACAGCCGATTTCCTCCGCAATCGCAACCACTTCGCGGGTGATAGCTTGACTGCGGTCATTCAGCCGTACGCTTTCTGCTTTAAGCCTTCCGGGGTCATTGTTCAGATATTTGCCTGTTAATGCGCCACCCGCCAGAGGTGCCCACGGCGTAAGGGCGAGGTCAAGTTCCCGTGAAAGCGGGATAATTTCTCGCTCGGCGGTGCGTTGAATCAAACTGTATTCCACTTGATATGCCGTAAATTGCGCCCAACCACGCAGTTCCGCCAACGTATTAGCACGGGCAACTTGCCATGCCGGAGTATCGGAAACTCCGATATGCAAGATTTTTCCTGAACGCACAAGGTCGTCCAAACCACGCATGATTTCGTCAATCGGTGTGGTAAAATCCCAAATATGCAGCCAATACAGGTCAATATATTCCGTTCCGAGCCGCTTCAAACTTGCTTCGACAGACTGCACCATGTTTTTGCGATGATTCCCGCCGGAGTTCGGGTCACCGCGTTTCATGCCGAGCGAATATTTGGTCGCAAGCACGAAATAATCACGGTTGTCGGCGATAAATTCACCTACATATTGTTCACTCGTTCCGGCGGTGTAATAATTCGCCGTATCAAGAAAATTCCCACCCGCCGCCGTAAAGGCATCGAAAACGTTTTTGCTTTCTTCTTTGGACGCGCCCCAGCCCCATTCTTCGCCAAAGCCCATTGTGCCTAAGCAAAGTTCTGAAACCCGCATGGCGCTTCGACCGAGAAGTTTGTATTTCATAACAGTTGTGGTAAATATGACAAAAAAATGTGAGTGCTTAATGCCGTTCATGCTTGGTAATTTCTACCCGATAGAGCAGATGACCACTTGCCAAATACTTTCTCTCAAACGCAGTTCTTGGTTCGATATTGTACGGTAATTCCTCGAATACGGTTTTATACCCAAGCATTTGAGCGCTTTCCGAAAACTCTTCCGCATAAACACGCCAATTCGTGCGAAGTTCCGTTGTGGCAGCGAGATTGAGCATCGGCGCAAACAAAGGATGCCCATGCCAACGGCGCAAGATGTGGCGAGGCTTCGGATATGGATTCGGGTAGTACAGCGCGTGGAAGTCTATGATGTCGGTATAACCCGGCGTGGCAAGCAACCGCCACATATCTTCCAATTCAGCCTGCAAGACAGCGTAATTCCTTGTTTCCGACTGATACCGATGTTTTGCCGTGCGGTGCAACGAGCGGTCAAACCCGCAGACAAAGGCTTCAGGAAATATCTTCGCCAAAAAAGCAGTGCTGTCGCCCGTGCCGCATCCCGAATCAATGACCAAACGCTTTTTACCTGAAGCGGCAAACATCTCTTGAAAGCATCGGAACGCAGCGATGCTGAATTCTGCAATAGGGCGCAAATACGTCGTTGCGGCGTGTTTGCGCACAAGCGTTGCAAGGTCTTGATGAATCGTGGTTTGGCGAGATTCGACTAAGCAGCTGTTCATTATCACTATACTTCGCGCTGAGAACGATAAGTAATGGCTTGAAACCGTTATTGGCAAACGGTCAAAGCATGAGTAAAAAAAACTTCCCCGAACTTACGAAGAAAAATCATTGAATCTGCCACAAGTTTTTTATTTTTGCCCCTGAAAATACTCCTATTTTCAACGTCAATGGTTCGGGATATTTGCGTAAAGCAGACAGAGAAATACATAAACAAGGCAGGAAAAAGCTTTGCAAAAACATCCTCCACAATTTGATGTGCCAATAACAACCTTCTTTTCTCATTTTTTGTGTAAGGGTACTGAATATGTCTATGAAAGTCATTGGCTTGCTTTTCGGCATGGAGCAATCGTTCCCGCCGGCATTGGTTGAACGCATTAACAGCACTGCGCCGGAAAACATCCGTGCGGAGTTTGTGCAAGTGGGCGGCGTGAAAATGGCGGATTTGATGAAATACGATGTTATCCTTGACCGTATTTCGCAGGACATTCCGTTTTACCGCTCTATGCTGAAAAATGCGATGCTCACCGGTACGCGCGTTGTCAATAACCCGTTTTGGTGGAGCGCGGACGATAAATTCTTCAACTATGCGCTTGCTTCACAAATTGGTGTACCGATCCCCAACACGGTACTGTTGCCCTCAAAAGACCACCCGCCGACCACGACCAGCGAATCTATGCGCAATTTGCAATTCCCGCTCAATTGGGAAGAAGTTTTTGAGTACGTTGGTTTCCCCTCGTTTTTGAAACCGCATGACGGTGGCGGTTGGAAGCACGTTTACAAAGTCCACAACCCGCAAGAATTTTTCGAGGCATATCACAAAACAGCCGATATTTGCATGACACTTCAAGCGGGCGTGGAATTTGAAGAATACTACCGTTGCTACGCTATCGGTAAAAAATATATTCACATCATGCCCTACGAGCCGCGCAACCCCCACCATCTCCGCTATGTGGCAGGATTCAGCCTCACACCGGAGCGCAAAAAGCAACTCGAAGAACTCTGCTTAAAAATTGTTAATGCTCTCAGCTATGACTTTGATACGATTGAGTTTGCCGTGAAAGACGGTATTCCTTACGCGATTGACTTCCTCAATCCTGCTCCCGACGCTGAGGCTTCATCGGTGCAGCCCGAAAACTTCGAGTGGGTGCTGGAACACGCCGCAAAATACCTCATTGAACTCGCCGAAGAAGGGCGCAAAGTGCCTTCCGAATATACGTGGAGCGAGTTTATCAACACCAATTCCCTCAAAGCCGGAAAAGCTCCCGCCGCAAAAGCAGCAGCCAAGCCGACAGCAGCCAAGCCGGCAGCAAAAAAAGCGGCAGCAAAAAAATAATTGCTCCCGAAGCGTGATTTGATGCGGGACGGAGAGAACAGTTCTTCGTCCCGCATTGCGTTTTGTCATGCCTTGTTTTTCGATGTTTTTTCGATTTTTCTCAATTCAAACCATGAGAAACACTTTTTTCCCTTCTCTACGTCTTTTCACGGCTCTGTGCCTTGTGTGCGGTATTGCTTCCGTCACATTTTGGGGCTGTGCGTCGAACACTGCCTACATCAAAAATCTGCCCGAAGCGCCTGCTACCGAGCGTATGACCACAACGCATATTCCCTACCCGATTTTGCTCCTGCATGGGTTGGGGCAAAAAGCGGCGGTGTGGGATGCTTACGCGGTGAAATACTACGAACAGGAAATCGGCTTGGTTCACGGCGGCGTTCTGCGCAAAGTGAACGGTAAAGCAAGTATTGACGCGGTTTCGCAGCTGTCGAAGCAAAGCAGTTATGCCGACTTTTTCACCGTTGCATTTTCCAATCCGGTGGATTCGATTGGCGCGTGGGAGCGAGAATTAGAAGAATTTTTGCCGCTTGTTTTCCAGCGCACAAAAGCCGAAAAAGTGATTTTGATTGGGTACAGCATGGGCGGCGTAACGGCGCGGTATTACCTCACTAAACATCTCAAAGACCACCGCACAGAGCGCATCATCACTATCGGTTCACCGCATCAAGGCTCTCCTTACGCACGGGTTTGGCAGTGGAAAACGGCACTCGTAGAAAAATCGAAAGACGCGGGGTTTATGGTCAAGCCGCTTTTGGATAAAGGCTTGGAATTTTTAGCTTCAATCGAAAATGATGTTCCTGCGGATTCTCCGGCGATTCGAGATTTGCAGCGCCCCGAAGACGGTGGCGAGTTTATGCGGCGCACAGGTACTGCCGCGCACCCGCTTGATGTAGATTACATCAGCGTTGTAGGTAAAGTCGAACTTTGGAAAGAGACTAAAAATCTCAGCAAAACCGCCGCAATGGATATGTTGCGCCGCGCCTTGGGAGCTATCGGCTTTGGCGTAGAAGCAATGTTTGAGCCGGGAGATGGCGTAGTAAGTGCTTCCAGCCAGACCATGAGTGAACTTCCTTGGTTTCAAGCGGACAAAAATCGGCAGAAAATCTCGCGCACCGTTACGCTGACTTCCGTTCACGAAGACCATTTGAAGCAAAGCACCGAGATTCAGCGTATCACGCTTGAAGACAAGCCCGAATTTAAGGGTGCGGAATTTTATCGTAACGCCGAAGGCAATACAGGGCGCATGATTATTGAGTTTGTGGATTATTTACCGCCCGCAAAATGCAGCGTTGAGATTATCGTAACGCCTCAGAACGGCACAAAACAGCGCCTCAGCGTTCCTCAAAGCAATGTTGTGTTGGTAAAAAAAACCAACGGAACGGTTGTGGCACAAGCAACGGTACAGCTTTCGCAAGTTGTCGGCGTAGATTGGTCGCGGCAGGCGGAGGTAGAAATTATTCTCAAAAATACTTTTGGCAACGAAACCCGCACCACCAAAGCGTGGATGCCCAGAATGTGAGCGCATTATGAACAGACGCGGTTTTTTTTCATCACTGTTTGGTACTGAACCGGAATCATTTTTTTTCGGTGTGCAAATCGTCTTCTTGACGCTATCCGGCGACGACACCGGAAACAGGCTTCGACACTTGATTGCAGAGGCATCGGCGTATGATAATGCAACCGAAAAACCGTCAGAAAAACTTGCGCTCTATAAACAAATTATTACCATTTTACTTGAGCAGAAGCCGCATTGGGAGTATGGTTATTGGGATTACATCACCGAAAGCGACGAAGCCAGCAATGAAGCGGAGTTTGATTCGTGGGTGAGCGAAATCACAGCAAGTATGGCAACCGAACATGAGGAGCTGGGAACAAGCAATGATGAGGCTTTCAGGATGAGCAGCGACAAATACTACATCACTGTTACAATGGCGTTTTTGCTGGAATATCCGCCCTTAGAGCGCACTCGAACTTTGCTGGACAATATCCCCGAAGATGAGTATTGGACACACGCCGGATTTGCGGAACTGTGTGAAGCGATTCGCCGCATTGATTTTGAGTACGCCTTGCGCGATGCAGTGTTCGTCATGCCCGGCAATGACGACGACGGTTTTTCGTGGGAGGATTTACACGGCGCGGGGTGGGATTATTTGAAGCCGCTTTCTTTGTAGCACTATGTAAACACTAATAATTCTCCGCCGAAGTCCGATGAAACCACGAATCGGGGTGTGTTAAAATTATCATCTCTTCATGGTGCAGATGCTGACACATACAGCCTTCGCGCCACCGAGAACCACTGTCGGAAATATACTTTTTGCCCTTGTAATACGCTGAATCCCAGCAATACAGCGTCATTCCTTCCGGTACATCTTCCTGTTTAATGCCGCCAAACCGTGCCGGTTCATGAATGGAAAGTGCAGTAATTGGCACACGCAGGACAAAGTTCAGGATTGCGCTTTCCCGCAGAATTGCTTCGCTGATGCGCTTTTCCTCATAAAACGACGGCTCGAAATGCAGACCAATACGATGTCCGTAAGATTCTACTAAATCCGACAACGTTTCTAAAACAGGAAGCGAAAACGCATTATAACTTTTGGCGTGAAGCCGCACAAAATACGTGGTTTTAAGTCCGTTACGGCACTCGATTTCTGCCATTTCCCTAACGTTATTCGGCTCAAAATCTATATCGTGAATCATCTCAATACGATTCGGTGAAGCGCTGATGCGCCTGATGCACTCGGCGTAATGACGAAACGAAAAATCGCATTGCATAGTGTTGGTTGCTTGGTGGAAATTGCAGAACGATTAGGAACAGTGAAACAACGAAGCAGATACCGTAGAAGACAATAATGTCGAAAAAACGCTTTATTACTCCTTGCTGTGCTTCACTCCTTCACCGCAACATCAATATCTGTGCGCTCGACCACAAAATTCGGACGTGAACGCGAGGAATCAAGAGCTCTCCAGACATATTCGCCGATAATCCCCAAGGCAATCATCTGAAATGCTGAAACCAGCATCAGCACAACCATCAGCGATGACCAGCCCTGCACGTAGGGGATCCACCCGAACATCCGTGCCAGCACAACAAAGCCGCCGTAACCAAAAGCAGCAAGACCTAAAAACAATCCCAAAAACGAGATAGCGCGAATCGGCACAAACGAAAACGCAATGAAAGAATCAATCAGCAGTTTGATTTTTTTGGAAAGTGTCCACCGCGAAACACCGATGTCGCGTTTGCGCCTTGTGTAAGGAATGTTCACATACTCATACCCCAGCCAAACCAGCAAATACAGGATGTGCGTGTTTTTTTCCGACATTCGGACAATTTCGTTTTTGAGTGCCTTGTCGAAAAGAACAAGGTCAAAACCTCCGTCCGGCACATTTTTGAGTGCTAAACGTTTGATAAGTGCGTGAAAGGTCGTTGCAAAAAAACGCTGTCCGAATGACTCTTCCCTGTCGGTACGATTCGCCAAAACCAGTTTTAATCCTTGTTTCCAATAGCCATACATTTTCGGAATGAGTTCCGGCGGGTCTTGTAAATCG
Organism: Candidatus Kapaibacterium sp.; assembly: GCA_025455065.1. Lineage (GTDB taxonomy): Bacteria > Bacteroidota > Ignavibacteria > Kapaibacteriales > UBA4661 > PH2015. The sequence continues at coordinate 71,742 of JALONG010000007.1, forward strand.
GCGGCGAGAATGACGCAAACATCGCCCGTTGCGTAGTGTAAGCCTGCTAAAATAGCATTGTGCGAACCCACATTTGCTGCGAGTTTCACGGCTTTGACCTTTTCGGTAAACTGCTCTCGAAATGCCAAAATTGCGTTGTACGTTTGGTCTTTCGAGCCGTCGTCCACCAGCACGTATTCAAATTCCACATCGCTGTCGAACAATACTTCGTTTGCAATGAGTGTTTGTGCGGTAACGGGGATATTTTCTTCGTTGAAATAGCAAGGAATGATAATTGAGAGTTTGGGCATAATGCGCGGAAAAACTCAAATGAGAAAAGTTATAACGGTTTGCGACAAAACGGCATTTGAACTGCTGTCAATCCTCGAAACTACGCAAATTCAAGGTCAAAACCAACGTCAGGTTTGACAGGAACAGAGAGTGTTTGTCAAAAGCATTATTTCCACTTCGACGGAGAAACAAAGGGACTCGCGGGAAGATAAAACCGCAACAGCGCGTCCGCCGCTTTTGTGATGCCAATGCGCGGAGAAACAGCAACCTCATACGGCTCATTCGCGGGAAGCACGTACAACGGCGTTTGCAGAAGTGATTGGTGATTGTCATCCAACGAAAAACCAAACGCCTGTGCGAGTTTGCCCGGACCGTTGCATAATTGCTTCTTACATAATTGCCTCTTGGATAATTGCCGAGTTTGCGTAGTATTGCGCCGACGCATCATCTCTTCCAATCCGGCAAGCGGCTCTACGGCTCGCAGCAGCACTGCCGCGCCGCGTCCTTCGGTTTCTGTAACGATATTGGCGCAGAGGTGGATACCGTAGATGCGATAGACATACAGCCGCGCAGCCTCACCAAACATGGCCTCGTTGCGTTTAGTCCTGCCGCGAAAAGAATGGCTCGCAGCATCGGTTTCATGCAGATACGCTTCAGTTTCAACGATGCGCCCTGCAAGTGTGATTCCGCCAAGTTCCCGCACAATCACTGCTCCGATAAGGTCTCGTGCGACTTCGGAGGTTTCTCGTTCAAAAAAATGATGTGAAAGAGCGTTTACGGGAGAGTACGGTACAATGTCCATGAAGCCTCAAACCTCGACCATTGCTAATTCTTTTGCGAGAAACGACGCGGGAAAGACCTTTCGCGCCTCCCGCAGTATTGGCAGACCGGATTTGTAGCGGACGCTAATGTGTGTGAGGAAAAGCCGCTCCACGTCTGCTTCTCGAGCGACTTCGGCGGCTTGAGTGGAAGTGGCGTGAAAGCGTTCTACAGCTTTGTCGGACATATCGTCGCGGAAGGTGGCTTCGTGGAGCAGCACCGACGCGTCTTTTGCCAAAAATACCGTTGCAGCGCATTTGCGCGTGTCGCCGCAATAGACAAAAACCTTCGGAGGGCGCTCCGGTTGGGCAATGTCGGCAAAATGAATCACACGCCCGTCAGCCAGTGTCGTACTACCTTCGCGCTTGATTTGACCGATAATTGCGCCTTCTTCAATACCAAAAGCCCGCACTTTTTCGATGTCAATATTGCGGTGCGGCGGCTCTTCCACGCGAAAACCAAAACTGTCAATGCGATGCTCCAGCAAACGAGTGCTGATACGGTGTCCTTTCACTGTGGCAATTTCTCCCGTTTCATCCGTCCGCAATGTATGAACATGAATCGGAAACAGAGGCAGAGCGTCCATGATGGACATTCCCAAGCGCACAAATGCCTCCAAACCGCTTGGAGCGTAGATGTGGAGCGGGGCAGTGCGCCTGTCGCCGTTCATCGTCGTTAAAAGCGGCAGCAAGCCCAAAATATGGTCGCCGTGCAGATGCGAAATGAAAATGTGATTAATGCTCGGACGCGAGATTTTTGACCGCAAAAGCTGTATCTGCGTACCTTCCGAACAGTCAAACAATACCGTCTCCGAACCCAGAATGAGAGCCGTTGCTGAGGTGTGTTTGCTTGTAAGCGGCGCTCCGCCTGCTTTTGTGCCGAGAACGCAGAATTTCATAGAAGAAATATCATTCTTTAGAATTGGGAATTCTGTGAATTTTTCGGTTGTGGTATAAAAACTGAAAGTTATAGGGCTTTCGCAAAACCATACTTTTGAGGCAAGGGATTGAAACCCCTTGTTGCGTAAGTCATTGTTTAACAAGGGTCTTTAGCCCCTTGCGACTTGTGTTTGCGAAAGCCCTAAGTTAGATAAAATTGTTTATGCGAGAAACTATTACGCCAAATAAATCGTATATTCGTCTAATGAGTTAAACCACTAGTCGCAGTAATCGTACAACGAAATATCGTACAACGAACACCGTTCACTTTAGGAGATTTAGACAATGGAATACTTTGATGCAGCGGAAGAGATTTACGGCAGCATTCACAAATTTATGGACAAGAACAATGGCACTTGTCCAGCAAAACTCTACCTTTCGCCGACGCTTTTCCAATGGCTTACACAGGTGCGTATCGAAGAAACACAACTCAAAGGTCAAGATCCGAATACGCTCGACCTGCACACTTTTCCGACGGAATTTGGTTCGCCGCACGTTGTGATTGACGAACAACTTTCAGATTTTGAGATAATCACCGAATAATTCTTTGACCTGTGCAGCACCAACGCTCTTCATCCGTTCTCCTGTGCATTGAAACCTCCGGTTCTCTATGCGGTGTTGCTCTTGCGGATGCTACATCGGAACAAATTCTTGCCGAATTATCCTTCTCTGAACCCTTCCTGCACGACAAACTGCTTGCTGAAGCAGTTCATTCGCTTATGAAAATGACGGAAATATCGTTTGCCGATATTACTGCCGTTGCTGTTTCTTCGGGACCCGGCTCGTTTACAGGACTCCGCATTGGTGCTGCGTTTGCGAAGGCTCTCTGCTTTGATGATTCCCCCAAACTTCTCCCCGTGCCGACGATGCACGCTTACGCTCTTCATGCGCTGAACACCGCATATACTCTTGGCAAAACCGATATTTGTGTTGGTATTCCTTCACACAGAGATTTGGTCTATCTTCAGCATTTTGGTTTTCGGGATGCGTCGGAAATAATTGCTATGGATGATATTACCCTTGTTAAGGAAGAGGCTGTTCATGTTCGCACAAGAACACTGTATGTTGGAGGGGCATTTTTACATAAACCTGATTTTATGTCACTTCCCGAACTTTGTTGCATTACCCCGACGATGATTGCTGCAATGGCAATGCGCCGCTTCAAACAAGAACAATTCGTTGCTTCTGAAGATTTTGTACCGCTTTATTCGCAAGAATTTACGCCCAAAATCGCTGTAATTTCATCCCATGAATTCAAGCCGTAATTGAACGGTTGTTTGAGTTATGTCATTTTGGCACCAAACTTATCGCTTCTGCGACTATCATTCTTTGGCTTCCATTGGGGCAGTAGCGGTGTATGAGGGCTTAGCGTACATTTGACCACTTTCCTCGTGCCTCTTGCTTCCAAATTGACATTGTATTTTCTTTCGAGCTAATCAAAAGCCTTTCTCGCGCCTCCAATAAAACACGAATAATCCTTTCTTGCGTACGTCCATGTAGAGGCTCGAATCAAGTAGAGAGGCTTAAATCAAGTTTTCAAACTGCTGCACGTTCTGTGCAAAGTGGTTCAGTCTTTGCTCTGCCGCTCCAAATCACGCTGAATCATCATATCGCGTTGGCTTGCCGTATCACGCTGAATTGCCCGATACTGCCGCTCGGTTTCCTCGCGTTCCACTGCGCCGAGATTTGTTTGGATACTGACAATCGGCGAGGCTACACCAAACAATCCCAGCGTGGGATTAACAATGCCCAACAGCCCCAAGGGCGAAACTTTCATATCGGTATGCTGCGCGAGGCGGTCAAACCAAGTGTTTTCGCGCTCTTCGGTCTGCATTTCTAACGATGTGGATGGTGAAGTGCTTGCCCGGCGGATTTTGTCATTCGCTTCTGCCTGTTTTGCAGTGCCAAAGTATCCGATGGCAAAGCCCACTGCACCTCCGGCTGCGGACAGAAGTGGCGCGTAGGCAAAAATATCGGAGCGGAATCCTGCATACAGTGGAATCAAGCCCAAAGTAGCACCGAGCGATGCAAATTGGTTAATTTGCCGCCCTTGGTCGAAACTGAAATCTTTGTTTTGGATAAGAGCATGACCAAGCAAGTATCCCAGCGCCTGTGCGCCAATTGTTGCTCCGGCAAGCAAGCGAAAATCCGGTGGTGCGGTCTGATTTAAGAACGACGGGAAGGCTAGGGAAACAGGAATGAGGCTCAGAAATCCCGCAGGGTTTTCAAAGACAATATCGTCTCCGGGTGCGATGTGCTGCGTTTGCCCAAGATGATACCCCAGAAAATATCCGCCTGCGGACGTTGCCAGCGACGACAGTGCTGTCCAGCGAAGCGCATCAGGACTGAGATTGCCTCGGCTGTCTATTGAAAATGCTCCCAACGCAATCGAAGCCATTGCGCCCGTCAAAAACGTGCTTCCGCCCATATTCACCATCATGCTGGTTTGACCGTAACTGAGATTGAGCGCCTCCGGCAGGCGCAAAGTTGCTCCGGCTTCTATCACACTTCCCAATAAGCCCGAAACGCCGATTGTACGACCTTCCAGCCTATTTTGGTCGGCAAAGAGCAAATATCCCGCAGCACCATGTAAAAACCCCGATGTCAGCCCGTTGAACATCATCAGCGACGACGAGCGCGTAAACCAAGGTTGATTCACCGCCCACAGCGCTCCAGCGCCAAATGCTATCGGTGCAGCAATCGTCATCGTGCCGAAGGCAGGTGTAAACAAAGGGTTACTGACTCCACTATTGAAAAGAAAAGCATCGCTCAAAAAGCCATACGATAGCCCAAGCGCTGTGGCGCTCAAAACGAGTGATAATTTTTCAACATCGTTCAAGATTCGTTCATCCAAAGGACGCGCAAAATTTGCTCCAAACAAGCCACCGCCGCCGCTTGAAAGCTGACCGCGTTGCAAGGCATCGCTTACACGATTGCGAAGGTCTATGAGGTCAGCTAAACTGAGACGAATGCGTGTGTTTTCGGAGGCGCTGCCAATCATTTGCAACAGTTCCAATACGAAAGTGGAATCGGGGAGTTGAAACAACCGCGCATCAATGACATTACGGTATTGCGGGAAAAAGCCGTACTGCCGCTCCATTTCTTCGGTGATAATCCAAAGTTTGCCGTCTTTGTCGAAAGGCGATTGGATTTCTCCGGCAGTTTTGGGTGGTGCTTTTTGCTGTTGAGTTGGCTGTACTTGAGCAATAGCAGTGTTTGCAGACATGAGAACAATAAGCATCACAGCGCTTATCATGGAGGTGAAAATGCGAGTGGTCATATGACAAAAGCTTTGAATTCTAAAACGAAAATGATGAGATTTAATGCGATGACGGTGCATCTTCATCGGTTGAAATGGCAGGATTATTTGCACCAAATGTTGTCCGAATGTTCACAATCGGCAGACTAAAATTCATTGCGCCTGCGTTCATCACGCCTGCGTTGATTGCACCCAAGCCTAGCCCGAAAGCGGCTCCGGGGCTAAAAAGCGGCAAAAGACCAAGCGGAGAAAACTGAATATCCGTGTTGGCAGCAAGGTTTTCCAACCACGTGCGTTCATGCGGAATGGGGCGCGAAAGCGGCAAAGAACCGTCCAATGTTTGTGCGCCTGTCGCCGCCAAACGGCGTAAATGCTGCTCTTCAGCTTCTTTTGCGTAGATAAGATAGGGAATCGTAAATCCGGCAACGCTGCCAACTAAACTGGCAACGGCGGCGGTTAGCTGGAGCGATTGTGCCTGTTGTGTCTGCCCGTTCAGTGTCGCCGACACAATAGCATTATTCAAAACATAGTTCGGAAGATAGCCTCCAAGCCAACTTGCTATGTTAATCACACGTCCTTGCAAAAACGAAAAATCTTTATTCTGCACAAGCACATTACCCAGCACGTGTCCACCGACAATTCCTGCTGCTGTAACGCCCGCAGCAATTTGAAGGCTGGTGTTTTGTTGGGTTGCGGTTAAAATAGCAAGCGGTGCTGTACCGATAGCATTTGCCGGAGTTGTGAAGACAAGTACATCTCCGCCTGTAAGCGAAGGTGAGCGACCTATGCTGTTCCCAAGCCACATTCCCAAACCTGAGCCAACCAAAGCAGAAGCACCGACAAGTTGCGCGACCTCATTAGCGGGAAGAGCGCGGGTGCTTGTTCCAGCCGCAAGTTGTGCCAGCACTGCCAGATACAAACCGCTTCCGCCAAAAGAAGCAATCATATGCGCCTGCGGCGTGGAGATGTTGGCAAATTGCGAAATCGCCAGCCCTGCACTCGCCTCTACGGTACTCATAATCATTCCGGCAAGCAAAAAGTTCCCGACATCAAATGTTTGTGGTCCGGTAAGCAGATATGCCGCCCAGCCGTGCGCCGTACCTTGTATCAAGCCGTTTGACCAAAGCGTCGCGGCAGGGCGATTGTACCAAGGCTGATTCACCGCCCAAATATAGACACCGGAGTTTGCCACAAAAGGAATCCACCAGACTGAAGGTGGCTCATCTCGTTGTCCGGGAGGTCTTTGTATGCCTATTCCACCCTGTGTAAGCAGTCCTTGTGCAAGGTTAAACAATCCCCCTCCAACCCCAACCGCCCAATCTTCCCAAACAGCAGTCCGTTCCTCCTGTAAAAACATCCCGAAACTGCGCACGGCATCTGATGTTTCGTAGCGAATTCGGGAAAATTCTTGGAAGGAAATCGGCTTCAATTCTCGCTCCATTTTACCGTTTGGGGCGTGCAGAAGCTCAAGAAGATAACTCGTGTCGCCTGTTTGAAAGAGCCGTGCTTCGTAAAGATGAGGATAATGGCGGAGAATCAAATATTGCTTTTCCATTTCCCACGTCATGCGCATAATTTTTCCGTCAGCATCAAAGGAAATTTGCTGTTGAAACTGCGGGGCAGATGTTACCGAGGAAATACCCGAAACAGCGTTGGAATCACATTCACGGGCATAAACCGCACCGATATTTGCCAGACCAATGAAACCACATACCACGAAAACCCTCATCATTACGAGGGTTGCAGAACGATATATCGTCATATTCACTCCTTGAAAAAAGGTTTTGAAAACAAGGTGAGACCTGAAATTATTGAGAATCTTCATGATGATTATTGCGACGAAAAAGCACTCTTCCGACACGGAAAATATGCTCCCGAAGCGGCATCGAATCAAGTTCATCCAAGGAAACAATATCGAAAAAGTACGGCAACGGCAAGCGCTCGTTGGGTTCTGCGGCAATATCCATCACCGTTAGTGTTGATGAGCCTTCCAGCGCTATATCCACATCGCTTCCCGTGTAAAAATTTCCTTTTGCACGGCTGCCCAAAAGCAGCGCCCTTCTAACGGACGGAAACGGTGCTAACGTCTGACGAATAAGCGCTAACGACGATTCACTCAAGCCGGAATTTTTGGGCGTTACAGGCTCAAAGGCTCTCAATATCTCGTTTGGTTGATTGTTCATCATGATTCATCATACTGCGTTCAGTGCCTTCAATTTCACGTAAAGCGCTTCCAATTCTGGTGCAAACGACGTGCGAACAAGCCATACTGCGGCTTCATCTCTGGTTTCGTTGGAGGTTTACAACATCTAATTGCATTTACAACCGCTTGATTAAATGCGCCGTCAGCACATCTGCCACCAGCAAAATACCATTCGCGCCAAAAGCAATTACCGCCAGCGTTTCGCGCTCCAAGGCAAGGTTGGCGAAGCCACCCAAGCCCCAGCGCACAACGATTGCCAGCAAAAGAGCAATACTGAGCGTTCCCGTCCAAAAGGAAAACCAAAACAAGCGGTCTTCCTGCCAGCCGTTTAGCACGGTGTAAAGCCGCACCGATGAAGGATGTTTTGCCGAAATAAACAAGCCCACCGCCCAAAATGCCAAGCCAAAAATACTTCCCAACAGCGCAAACATCATCGTGTGAATACCAAACACCGAGAACATTCCCACGCTCACGGGACCGGTAACCAAGCCCACCAGCAACAATGCCCACGACGCAAGCCACAATGCGCCTCCGACGGTGTTAAATAATTCCGGTGATTCCAAGACGATTTGGAGTAAATGCCGCATACCGTCGCGCCACGTGCGCAAATGCGGGTGCCTGCCGGGTTTGTCGGGGTAGAGCGACGCAGGAACTTCGGTAATGTCTGCGCCGTGTTTCATCACTTTGACAATCATTTCCGAGGCAAATTCCATACCCGAACTTTGTACGCCCCACCGCATAAATGCTTCTTTGCGGAAGCATCGGAACCCCGAATTACAATCCGTCAAACGGTACTCGCCTTTGGCATAGAGCGTGTTGATAATCCACGTCAAAACAGGCGTTCCCACGTAGCGGTGCAGCGTCGGCATAGCGCCGTTGTGGATTGTGCCTTGAATCCGAGAGCCAAGCACGATTTCGTAGCCTTCGTCCAATTTGTGCAAAAGCGCGGGAGCCTCCAAAAAATCGTAGGTGTCGTCGGCATCGGCAAAAATCACTGCTTCGCACTCTGCGCCATAAATGCCGCATTGTAACGCAGCACCGTAGCCGCGTGTGGGGCAGTGAATGACCCGTGCGCCAAAGGATTCCGCCACTTCGACGGAGCGGTCTGTGGAGCCGTTGTCGGAGACGATGATTTCGACGCGGCGGTCGGTGAGAACATTGTCTTTAAGGTGTTTCAGTTTGGTCAAAACATACGGCAGCACTTTTTCTTCATTCAAACAAGGAATGACGAAGGAAACCGAGTGTTTGTGCGGTGTTCTGGTTACGGAAGTTTTTTGAGCCACGCTGGTTCGAGATGGAAAACGAAGAAACGATGTTATTTGGACAACGGGCGGCGATTGCGCAAGGCAATAAACGCCACGAATCCCGCAAAAATAGCCAAAATACAATAGATAACCGCAAAGTATAATGCTTTGTCTGAACTCGTTCCGCCAAAGGTGGTTATGTGATGAAAAGAACTCGTTGCGGCGAGTGCGCCCAAAGCAAGTACGGGTGCGGTCTCTGCATCATGGAACAGCCCAAAGTGTTTGAGCGCTATGGCAAAAGCAAGCACCATTGCCGGAAGCGCATGAGAAACATAGCGCGTTACGCCGCTCATAAACAATTCCGGTCCGCCTAAAAATGCAAAGCCGTAGAGCGCGACAACAAAGAGCATTGCCAGCCAAAATTCACGCGGTAATGAGGTGAGTAATATTTTGAACGATGTTCCTTGTAAACGCAGTACCAATGCGGCTGCCAGAAGAATCATTTTGAAAAAAAACAGACAAATTACCGTCCGCAGCACATATTCCGCAAAAATTTTGCCTTTTCCTGCTGACGGTGCAAATGTCCACCGCACCAAACCCGTCAATGCGTCGCCTTCCATACCGCGCACACTGAAAGGCGCAATAATGCGACCAATAAGCACATACACCGCAACAACGCTGAGGGCAACAATACCAAAGCGCACCAAGGCTTGTTGTAAGCCTTTTTCTCGCCATTTCTCGCCCCAAAGCATCCAAACAGCCAAAGCAGGCATAAATACAAGGGCGTTTTGCCGTCCGGCAATAGAAACGATGCTGCCCACAAGCACCAACGGAAAGCCCCCGCGCATTAAACCCAGTAACACCAGCGCCAATCCTGCCACGAAGACCACATCATTGACCATTGCCGGAACGGCAAGATAATAGCGGAACATATACGGGTTGAAAATCAGCAACGCCATAGAAAGCGTGTACTGTGTTTCCGATAATGCCAATTCGAGCGAGATTCGATGCACCGCCCAAACCACGATAGCACAAAAAAGTAGCGTCAGAACTAAAAACATTCGCTCGTGGCTGATTCCTGTGAAGTGCGCAATCGTTCCGGCAAGATATGGCACAATAAACCGCGCTGTGTGATTTGTCGGGAGAAGTGCTTCGGGTACAAGCGAAGGCAGATTTGGTGCAGCTTGGGCGATAGTCATATAGCTGTTCGTATCAGCCGCTTTCAAAACCTCGATGCCTTCTTGGTACGAAAGCCAACGGTTTGTGAGAAGGAGAATTGCGCAAAAAAGCAGTGTTGTCAGAAGGCGAGTGTTCATGCGGTGTGCAAAGTAAATATTGGTGTTGAACTTTGTTTGGGGATGCCTTTTATTCTATTGCACAAATCTTGTGTTACTTCGACATAATTGATGACCATCACTTGAGGAAAATCCGTCCCACTGCCATATCGGTGTATATGCACACACCAAGGGCAAAAAAATCAATTGAGAATTAATTCCTCTGCTCCACCTTCTGCAATGCCTCAAAGTACCGTTGTATCAACGCCTCGTAATCTTTTGTGTAGCCTTGCTGCGCCGAGCGCAAAAGTTCCTGCAAGGCGCGAGTGCGCCCTTCTTGGCTGCGGAGGTCAATCGTGGCGGGGCTTTGGCGGGAGAAATTTTGTCCCGATTTTGCTTCGCGCTGTTTCTCGAAATCCTGTTCGCGCGTGGAGCGGCTTGCATCCAAAAGGCGTGATAAAATCTTCTCTTGGCGACGAATAGTCTCTTCGGAGATATTCCCACTTTTCATATCGCTCACAATTTCCTGCATTTCTTTTGCTAATTTATCAAGGTCGCCGAGCGCACGTTTACCGCCCTTTTGGTCTTTCGCTAAGTCTTCCAACGATTTACGGATTGCTTCTTGCTGTGCAGCCATACGCCCCGCTTCCTCGCCGGAGCCTTGCCCTAAGCGCTGTTGTCCTTGCCCCTGTCCCTGCTGCTGACCTTGCTGTTGTCCCTGCATCATCTGTTGCATCGCCTGATTAAGCATTTGCTGTTGCCCTGCGGCTTGCTGCAAACGCTCCATAAAACTTGATGCGCCACCTTGCCCCATGCCCTCGCCCTGCTCGCCTTGTTGCTGTCCTCCGGGACCATTGCCCTGCCCTTGCTGCATCTGCCCCAACATAGATTGCATCTGCCCTGCGGCTTTGTTCATGGAGGACATCGCACCGCCTTGTTGCTGTCCGGCTTGTTGGGCATTGCGGTCTTCGAGGCTTTGGGTGGCATTTTCCATTTGTTGGAGCGCTTCGCCCAATTCTTTGCCCATTTCGGGCGTAACGGCGAAGGATTTTTGCGATAATTCTGCCATGCGTCCTACGACGTTTTTCAAGTCCTGAAGCGCGTTTGCTTGGTCTTGTGCGGCTTCGCGGAACTGCGTGGAGTTGTAATCCATGTTTTGGCTTTGCTGCTTGAGCTGCTCTTGGCGCTTCGAGAGTTCAAGCATATTCTGCGTGGCTTTCTGAAGCTGGCGAATGGCTTCTTGCTGAATGTTTCGCTGCATTTCCTTTTTCAGATTTTGCATTTGCTGGGCGAATTTCTGCAAGTTTTGCTGCGCTTTTTGTTGCTGTTGCTTTGCCTCTTGCTGTTTGCCTTGCTGCATCTGCTCTTTGGCTTCTTGCATTGCCTTTTCGGTCTGCTCCTTTTGAAGCGCTTCCTGAGCCTTTTTCATTTCTTCCATCGGCATATCGCGCCCGCCTTTTTCCTGAATGTCCTTCATCAGTTGCTCAAGGTCATCGGTTTCTTTGCTCAAATTTTGCATATCCTCCTTGAGTTTATCCTGCTTGTCGGCAAGCTCGTCGCGCTTTTGCTTGTCGTTCATATTGGCATTTTCCATTTGCTTTTCGAGGTCGCGTTGCTGCTCGTCAAGTTCCTTTGCGCGTTTGGCGAGTTCGTCCGATTTTTGATTTGCTTGCACACGCTTCAAAATTTTCATCGTGCGCTCAATAGATTTCTTAAATTCTTCCTCGTTAAATTGAAATTTTTGAAGCGCTTGCTGCATTTGGTCGGGTTGCATTTGGTCGAGAGCGCGTTGCATTTGCTGCATGGCTTTTTGCAATTCGGGCGCGTTTACTTGCTTGAGCAATTTCTGAACTTCCATGTACTGCTGAAGCGTTTCCGGCGAAATGCTTTGATTTTGCTGGAGTTTCTGCGTCATGTCCTCAAGTTGCTTCTGCACATTTTCAACGCGCTTTTGCATATCGTCCTGCTTTTTGAGCAAGTCTTCAAGCCGTTTTTTCTCCTTCCAATCCGCTTGCGGCTTTTCCTGCTGCTTGCGGAGTTCGCGGGAAATATCCTCCATGTCGCGCTTCATGGTTTCTGCATCTTTCAAGACCTTTTGAAGGTCTTTCGAGGCGATTTCTTGCGCTTTGTCTGCTTCTTTGAAAATTTCATCCAACGACGGCAGACGTGCCGACAAAATGCCTGTTCGTGTGGATTTGGGACCCGTTACCACGTCATTATCGGTGATTTCGAGGTAAAATTCGTATTTGTCCGACGGCGCAAGCCCAAGTTTGTTCAAATCCCAGACGTACGGCACTTCCAAGGACTTTTCCGCACCCGGGGTGAAGCTAATCGGGACTTGGGAAAATTTTTCTTGTGGCGGCGAATAGCGAGATTCTGTGCGGCGGAAATGCAGTTTTAGCCCCGAAAAACCATAATCGTCGGCAATAGCAACTTTGATAGGCAGCAAGCCGCTTTCGGTGAGTTCGGCATCGCTTGTGGGCTGCAAAAGCGTGATAGACGGCGGTGCGTCGCGGAGCGCTAGCACGGAATAGCGAATCGGGTCGGCATTTTCCTCACCATTTTCGTCAATAATGCGCACAAAATATTCCCCCGAAAAATTCACCGAAAAACCGCCCGAAGCGCGGCGGTCGCTCGTGTTCATGCGGATTCGCACGGTGTCGCGTTTGGTGGAATCATTCGCAGCGTTGTTTTTTAACAGCACAATTTCTGCGGCTTTGAGGGCTTTGTTGGAAAGTGCCGTCAGTTCTACCCGCGAACCCGCAAGCGACATCACCGAAGCCGTGTTTTCATCAAGGCTGCGGGGCGGAGTTTTGGTGTAGGCAGGCGGGGTAACGCTGCCAGAAAGACCACGAATATCGGGGCGGTCAAAAACGGTAATTGTGCCGCGCTCGGAGCGGACGAAATCCAGATACCATGATACTTCCGCGTACATTTCGACGCTGCGTTTCACTGCCGGAACTTGAAAGCGAAATACTCCTGTCGAATCAGCGCGAAGTGTGAAGGAATCGAAGGTTTCATCGCTGCTCGCACCAATGGTTGCGCCGATATTTGCCACATTATTTGCCGCATCAAGTTTTTCGCGGAGGCGGAGGGCAATTTCTGTGGGAGGCGCATATTTGCTTGCTTCGGGGTTTTGTGCCGTGCGAATACGAATTTCCACAGTTGCCCCACGCAAAACTTTTTGCTCCAACGGCTCCAAAACCAGCAAAAATGGTGCCGGTGGGACAAATGACTGTCGAAAATGCACGAGCCGATTCAGTGCCGAACCCATTGCGCCGGAAAATACCGCAAATACAAGTGCCGTCAAAACGGCAACGCTCAAAAAGAGCATCAGTGCGGTCTTGCGAGGTTTTTTGTCGAGAATTGCCTCAAAATCCAGCGTTTCGGCGTGTGAGCCGATTGCACCGAAATTTGCTAATGCGAGTTCATTGGAAAAATTTGCTTGCGAGAGGCTGGAACGGTAGAGTTGAAGCGCATTCAGGAGTTTATCTTGTACGTCATCATACACGCGCCCGACGCGGAGCGCCATTGTATCGTCGCTGTCTTTGGGCTGAATTCCCAGAAGCTGCATGATTGCTTTTCCGGCAAAGACTCCAACTGCGCCGAGTGTTCCCGCAAGCCACACCATTGCCATTGTTGTCCGCGAAGCCGTGCCGGAATAGGCAAGTGCTTCAATCACGGTCAAAACCAGCAATAATGCCAGCGATACGGCTCCTGCAAGGAATAACCCTGACGACAGCGACAGCCATACTTCTTTGGAGCGAACTGCTTGGAGGCGTGTAATGATGCGGTTGTAGAGGGATTGATACTCGTTCATGGTGGTCGGAAGGAAAAACGAACTTGGAAATTTCCTTAAACTACATAAATTCTCTGTTTTAGGCAATGCCTGAGCGGGTTTCGCTGTGAATTTAACAGAGTTTAACCAGCGTTTTACCACATTTTTTGCTCTTCATAAACAGTGCAGCAAATGGTACAACGTTTGCAGTAGGAAAATCGCAAACTTTAGCTATATTTGCCAAAGCATTTGACAATCTGCCGAAAAAGCCGTTGCAGGCTTGGTATTATCGCTTGTTCACCCCAAACATTGAGGCGGCAATAAACCTTTTGGGAGGAATTTTCTGTCTTATTGCTACAACTGCTTTCTTACGGCAGCGCTGTTTTGTCATAATGCGTCAAACAGCAATCAATACCTTGAATCATATCACATTCATGTTTCACACCAAATTGTTCAATGAGGATTCTATGAACCTTTCTTGCGTCCGTCGTGTTGCGGTTGCTGCACTTGCAACTCTGAGTGTTTCCGCGTCAAGTGCTGCTTTGCAGGCACAGGTAACAACCCAAGTGTATGTGCCGCCTTCAGCGCTGGTTTTTCACAATTTGGACAGTTTGTCCAAAGCACAGGTAAATTGGAAAACACTCCCGACCTTCAACAAAAAGAGCAATTACGCCAACAAGTACACGATTGCGCTGAATCTCGGAACACGCATTTGTGATGCTTTCGTAGCAATTCAAGGCAAAGACCAAAATAAATTTGCCGATATGGCAACCACCGTTGCCGGACTGAGCAGCAAACTCAATGCAAACATCGAACAATCCTTGAACGATAAAATGTTCGCGCTGGTCAAGCAAGGAAAATGGACGGAAGTGCGCGGTATGCTCGACGAGCAGCAAACCACCGTCAAAGAAAAATTGAATCGCCTCGACAAAGATGCGGCTATTTTGGTAACAATCGGCGGCTGGTTGGAAGGCTTGAACGTGGTTACAAAGTCGCTTGCCGTCAATTATTCTGCCGATGCGACTTCCATTATTCGCAATCCGAAACTTGTCGAATACCTCATCGGCGAGATGAACAGCCTCAGCGCAACGGCAAAAGGCAACGACTTGGCGAAAAACATTAGTGGCAAACTTGGCGAAATCAAGACACTGGTAAACATCGAAAAAGGCAAGCCCGTACCGCAGGAAAATGTGAAAAAACTTGCAGAAATTTCGGGTGCGCTCATTAAAAGTGTAGAAGGCGCGAAATAACGCCTCCTTCCTGACGAAAAGATTTGAAAAAAATATCCTTATACAAGGCTTCGGAACACAATTCCGAAGCCTTGCGTGTTTTTGTGAGGTATTGCAATGAAAAGTGCTTTTCGGGAACACCGTTTTTCCGTAATTTCGTGGTCTTGTAGAGTATTTGTAAAGTGTTCGTGTGTTCACGATTTTATTTGATTTTTTCTTCTCCCACAAATGAGCAAAAACCTCATCTTAGTCCGCGAAATCGCTATTTTACTCGGTGTTTCAGGTATTTTGGCAATAAGCTACAATGCCTTTTCGCCCAAACCCTTACCGCTTATTCGCACCGAAACGACAAGTGTTGCATCGGATTCACTCATTACGGCGCTTACGACAACAAGTTCGGATGCGGCTTCTGGGCAGAATACGCCTGCTCAAGCCAAAGAACTATCGGCACAAACGCCAATCGCAGCAGAAACAGCCCCCGCGAAGCCTACGAATCAGGCTTCCATTCAGAATAATTCTCTCGTACAGACTCAGAACAATTCCCAAACAGATAAAAAAAATACGGCTCAAGCAATAGCACAGCCTACCGAAGCTGTACCAAGTAAAAAAGCTCAAGCACAAGCAACAACGCCAAAGACTAGCGAAGCCGCAACAACGCAGGAAGCCCCCAAACCCGCAAAAGCCCTAGAAATTCGCACCGACCAAGTAGAAAAACTCCTCGCAAACCCTGATGTACTCTTTATTGACGCTCGTCCGGCAAACGAGTATCAACTCGGACACATCGGCAACGCCATCAACATTTTCACACCGGAATTTGAGCAAAATATCACGCGCATTATCGGTTTGCCACGTGAAAAGCCGATTGTTGCGTATTGCGGCGGTGGCGCGTGTGAACTTAGTCACGAATTAGCCGAAAACCTTCTCAAAATGGGCTTCCAACGAGTGTTTGTCTATGTTGGGGGCTGGAATGAATGGAAACAACGAAAACAGTAGTTTTTTCGGGGTTTCCGAAACATACCAACACTAAATACTTGTTACGAAAACACTTGAAAAAATCAGCACTTAACACTCAGCACTTAATACATGATTCTTAAATTAAGCGGTTATTTTTAGCCAAGTATTTATGCGGTATTGTAAAATCAAAGTGGCTTCAATGCTTATTTTGCAATAATTATTTATTTTAAGAACAACGTACTTAAATATTTTCCTAAAACCATGAGTTATCTTACGCTTCTCGCCGAAAAAAAACAGGGCTACACTATCATCACGCTCAATCGCCCCGATAAACTGAATGCACTCAACGGGCAACTTCTCGCTGACCTCCACCACGCAATGACGCAAGCACAGCAAGACGCAAGTGTTCATGCGGTTATTCTGACCGGAAGCGGCGTAAAAGCCTTTGCTGCGGGTGCAGACATTGCGGAATTACAGCCTTTGGATGCTACCGGGGGATTGCCGTTTTCGGAGCGTGGGCAGGCAGTAGCAAATTTGATTGAACACCTTGGGAAGCCCGTCATTGCTGCAGTGAACGGCTTTGCACTCGGAGGCGGTTGCGAGCTGGCGCTTGCGTGCCATGTTCGGTTTGCATCGGAAAATGCACAGTTAGGCTTGCCCGAAGTAACGCTGGGAACACTGCCCGGTTACGGCGGAACGCAGCGTATGACACGGCTTGTCGGGCGGGCAAAAGCAACGGAACTGATTCTTTCCGGCGACCGCATCACGGCTCAAGAAGCGCTCCGCATCGGGCTGGTGAATGAAGTTGTGCCGCAAGCGGACTTGCTTGCACGTGCGGAGAAGTTTGTTCAGACGGTGCTTTTACGCAGTCAGAGTGCTGTTCGTGCGGCATTGTCGGCTATTTTAGCGGCTGACGAGCTTGGACACGTCGAAGGTATGCACTACGAAGCAGAGCGTTTTGCCGAACTGTGCGACACGCCTGATTTCAAGGAAGGTACGAGTGCTTTTCTCGAAAAACGTGCTGCGAAATTTCAGCATCTAGCCGCATAATTGCTCATTTTCATTACTTCCTGCACTATTTTCCTATTCGCATGAACGAGGATTTACAGCCCACATCCGGCGCAACAGCGCATCATATCGAAATCCGCAAAACAGCACGATATTTTTCGCTGGGGACACTTTCGGCAAATACCCGTGAAATCTGGTTTATCGTGCATGGCTATGGGCAACTTGCCGAGTATTTTATCCGGCATTTTCGAGGGCTGGATGACGGAACGCGCTATATCATTGCGCCT
Source organism: Candidatus Kapaibacterium sp. (assembly GCA_025455065.1). GTDB lineage: Bacteria > Bacteroidota > Ignavibacteria > Kapaibacteriales > UBA4661 > PH2015. Next base: position 89,005 of record JALONG010000007.1, read on the forward strand.
GAAGGATTATCGCGCTTTTACGTGAAAGAATGGACGCGCGTCGGTGCGACGTGGACAACCAAAGAAGACCGCGACACCGAAGTCGCTGACTACGTTGCCTATTTGCAAACGCTGGAAACGGAGATTTGGCGGCAGTTTGAGCAAAAAGGCGGTAAGCGAGACTCCGTGCGGGTTTGGGCGCTGGGTTTTTCGCAAGGCGTAACGACCTTGTGCAGGTGGATTGTTCGCGGCGGATTGCGTCCTGACAGGCTTATTTGCTGGGCTGGCGACTTTCCCGCAGAAATTGATTTACCCACCAACAAAGACCTTTTCGAGCGCATGAAAACGACGTTTGTTATCGGTTCGGATGACGAATTTATCACGCCGGAGCGTCTCGCGCAGCACAAAGAAACAATCCTCAAAGCGGGATTGAATCTGGGTTTTGTCGGTTTTGACGGAACGCACGTGATGGATGTGAGGGTCTTGCGTGATGTTGTAAAATCGCTTCAATAGACATTATACAGATTAAGTAGCAGCAGCAATCGGTGAATGATGATAGGTCTCTCTGAGGCTTACACGAAGGTTGTGTAAGGCGGTTGCTAAGACCATGACCTTCTCATCAAAGCCTTGCTTCCGGTTACGAAATTTGTCTTTCACACAGCGGCATCGTTTAATGCCACTGATGCTCTGCTCATTGACAACGCGAGCCGAAGCAACAAGCGCATTGTAATCTTTTTGTTCTTGCATCAGTTCGTCATTTTTGGGCTTTTTGTGTGGCAAAAGAATATGAACATTCGGCAGAGTAAAGCCCTGAAACCCCAAATCTACAAGCAACTCAAGTCCTTTGGAAAAGCGAAAGCCCTGCTCTCGTGCCATCGTAATATCAACGGCACTTCCTGAGTAGGTCGGACCGAGATACATCACTTTCTGCGTTGCTGTGCAGAGAATTAAATTTTCTTTGGTATGGGCTTTTTTTTTCCACTAAAGTCCTTTTCTTGTTGTTTGTCGTCATGGTTACGCTGAATTGGACGCTCGGTTCCATCAAGGTATAAGCGATCACAACCAGGAAGAAGATGCTCCAACGCTTGAGCATGACGACACGGAACATGGCGTAAACGATCAAGTGTTTTGAAAAGAAATTGGTTCTAGTTGGATTCAGTTGGAAACAAAAATACAAACGGCTCAAACGCAAGTAATGAAGCGCTCTTTGTAACAAGGGGTTCAACCCCTTACTTCACTAATTATTACTGACAAGGGGCTGAAGCCGCCTTGTTACAGGCGTGACTGAGGAATAATGCAAAAGTATTTTTTCCAACTAAAACCGAGTAGAGCCATTTAACTCATCGGTATAATGTCTATTGAGAAAGACTTATACAATCAATAGTCTCGACATTTTTGCTATGGTTCTCTGAAAATTTTGCTGGAAGCCGCATAAAAACTAGATTTCGAGTAAAAAACAACGCGGCTTGAAACCCGCATAAAACCTAGGCTCTTCAAAAATGTCCAGACTATTGATACAAAAAATGATTTGGATTGATTATTTTGCGTTTACACCACGCTTCAACAACAATCCTTTGTACTCTCATCACAATATCAACCGGAACATCAACAAAATTTTCACCGCATTGCCACGCTTTTATGAACCGCTTTTCTTCCTTATCATGCAGCGTCATTACCTGCGGCATACTTGCCGCAGCAGGCTCATGGATACTCACTTCTTGCACCATGAACAGCGAACTTCCTGAAGCAGGCTCAAGTTTTGCGCTCTTGCAAGAGAAAGTTCTCACACCGAGTTGTGCCACGAGCGGCTGCCATGACACGCGCAATGCCGTCGGCGGCTTGGATTTGTCGCCTGCTATGGCATATCAAAACCTTGTTGGTGCAGAGCCGACCAATCAGAACGCCAAAACTGATAAACTCTTGCGTGTCAAAGCCGGAGACCCGTACAAAAGTTTTCTCTACAACAAACTTGACAGCGCGAATTTGCACAAATCTGACGGCTACGGAAGTCCGATGCCGCTTGGTTCGCGGGCTGTTACCGCCGGACAACTTGACTTTATCAAGTTTTGGATTGCCGCCGGAGCGCCGAAAAATGGAACGGTTGCCGATGCAAAACTATTGGAAGATAATCGCCCGCAAAACGAGGTTTTAACGCTTGCGCAGCCTGCATCGGGTGTGCAAATGCGCCTTAGTCCCTTCGGGATAGCACCCCAGAACGAGCGTGAAATCTATTTCGCACAGGCGAATACGCAAGAACTCATTATGACCAAATTCGAGATGATTCAGCGCGACCGCAGCCACCACTTTATTCTTTACGGTCATGCTCCGACAGCAGGTAAAACCATGCCTCGGACGAATGTTATTCGTGATTTGTACTTGCCCAATGGTCAGCTTATTCCTGAGCGTTTTCCTGAAATGTCCGGGCGCACATTCATCATCGCTTCCCAACTTAAAGCCGAGACGATTGAATTTCCCCCCGGAATGGCAATGCGCATCCCTGCAAATTGGCTTCTGGACTTGAACTCGCACTATACCAATGGCACACGCGACACGATTCGCGGCGAGGTGCTGTTTAACATTCACACGACTCCAGCTTCTAATGTCAGAACTTTCGTGAAGCCCTTGCAGCTAGGATTTTTCAACCTTCTTTTGCCGCCCAAAAAAGAAACCGTTGTAGAAACGACATTTTTGGTGGGCGGAGGTGGCTCAGGAAGCGGTCAAGACCGTTTTAGTAGCCGTGATACCCTTGTGAATATTATCGGGCTGACCTCGCACACACACCGCATGGGGCGGCGCTTTGTAACGCAAATTGTGGGTGGACCGCGCAATGGAGAAGTGATTTATACGGCAACAAACTGGCTGAATCCACCTCTGTTGAAATTTGATACGCCGATTGTCTTGCGTCGCGGAGAGGGCTTAAAATCTATCGTTACCTACTACAACGACACGAACGAAACCGTTACGTTTGGCTTCCGTTCTACCGATGAGATGAATTTTATCTTTGGGTATTTTTACTGACAATAGTTCGGATATTTTTAAAATACGAGTAAGGAAATTTTGCCAAAAGCCACATAAAACCTCAACTCTTGTTCAAAAATACTTTGCTATACAAGCCGCATGAAATATAGCTTCTTGAAAAATATCCGAGAAATTGGGATGAAACAATCTAACGCTACGAAAAAAGACTTTACCCCCTTTTGGGTGATAGATTGACAAATTCCAACACCAGATCTTCAATATGCCCTAACAAATTGATAATCTGTTCTTTAGAGAAGATTTTACCACTGTCGCAAAGGTCTTTGACGAAGCGCTGAAATTCCGGAAGCGAGTCCTTGCAATCCGCATGGTGAAATACTTTAAGGCGAATCACGTGAATGGCATACTCAACAGGATTAAGTTTCGGTGAATATGCTGGCATCAAATGAAACCGTACCGCAATGGGTAACGTTCTGGTGGCTTCGAGTACCATAGCCCACATCTTGTTTTTGTGTGTGGTATTTCTGTCGAGGAAGATGTCCAGTTTGCTCTTTCCGCGATGATGATACTCTTTGACAAGTTCGATAAAATAGGCAGCAACCTGCTCAGTTTTCGCTTCAGTGCTGGCTTGGAAATGATATTCGCTCTCAAGAATATCTACTCCCAGCAAGCCGTTGGTTCTGGCTCTTTTTTTTCGTCGGTTACCACTGTTGGTCGGGTGTTTTTCTCTGCCCAGCCATAGTGCGGTGTAGGGATAGCGCCAATGGAAAACTCGTCGAAACAGACCACTACCGATTTGTCCTCGGCAGCATTGAGAGTATGACGAAAATCTTCTAAAAATAACGCGTGATATTCTCTGGAGGCATTGCCATAATCGGCATAAGCGCGTTGATGGGAAAGACCTAAACGCTCCAAAAGGTCGTAGATACCGCTTTTGTAGCTTACCCCATACCGAGCCAGAAGAAACTGACGCATACGCTCACCAGTCCAGATATTGCTTTCAAGACCTTCTTCTGCTGGACGGCGAGTCAGAAGCACTGTTTTGAAGGCTGTGAGCTGCTCTTGAGCCAGGCGCTCCGGTTGCTTTTCGCTTGTCGCGCTGACAGAGACCCTTAAAGCCTGATTCTATGTACCTCGCAAGGTACGTGCAGCAACTTGCTTCTGATTTGTCAATGATAGTAGCGACATCTTTGATTTCTTTTCCTTCGGCGAAGGTTTTGATACAAAGGAGCTTAACGCGCAGATACTCTTGCTGATACCGATGGTAATATCGCTGATATTCTTCGATATTCATCCGCGAGAAAGAAATTTTGAACGAGTGTGCTTCATCGTTTGTATGTAGTGTTAAATTTTGCAATATATCAACCGAAAGGGAATAACTCAATTTGGTATTATTGTTGCAATTCCAACAAAAAACAAAAACGGCTGTGCAATAGATTCGATAGTATTATCAATCTCGCACAGCCGCTTCTTTACTGGTGTTTGATATGTTTTACACCAACGCCTTAAAATACTCACGATTCAAAAGCGCGATGTTTTCCATCTTAATTTCTTTCGGACAGACCGCCTCACACTCGCCGTGATTGGTGCAGTTTCCAAAACCTAGTTCATCCATTGCGCGAACCATGTTGCTTACGCGGTCGCGGCGCTCTACCTGACCTTGCGGCAAGTTCGCTAAGTGCGATACCTTCGCACTCACAAACAGCATCGCTGACGCATTCGGGCAGGCAGCCACACACGCACCACAGCCGATACACTGTGCTGCATCCATTGCCTTATCCGCAGACTCTTTCGGAATCGGAATCGCATTGCCGTCCGGTGCGCCGCCCGTGCCGATAGACACATAGCCGCCGGATTCAATAATCCTCTCAAACGATGTTCTATCTACTGCCAAGTCCTTTATCACCGGAAATGCTTTTGCTCGCCAAGGCTCAATCGTAATGGTCTCGCCATCCGAAAATGAGCGCATATGGGTTTGGCAAAGCGTTGTAGCCTCGTCGGGACCATGTGCATAGCCATTCACAACCGCGCCACACATACCGCAAATTCCTTCGCGACAGTCATGGTCAAAGGCAACGGGGTCTTTGCCTTCTTTGATAAGCTGCTCATTGAGCATATCCAGCATTTCGAGGAAACTCATGTCCGTCGAAACGCCTTTCAGTTTGTATTCTTCCATGCGCCCCTTGGTGTTGGCGTTTTTTTGTCGCCAAACTTGGAGCGTGAGATTCAGCATTTTGCTGTGTCCATTTGCAATTACGCTTCCCATTATTTATAGCTCCTTTGGGTCAGTTTAACATTTTCAAAAACGAGTTGTTCCACGTGGCGTGTTTGCTCGCCGTTTTTCCCTGTCCATTCGTAGGCTGCAACGTGCGCGAAGTTTTCGTCATCACGCTTTGCTTCGCCTTCTTCGGTTTGATGCTCTTCGCGGAAGTGTCCGCCGCAGCTTTCCTCGCGGATGAGTGCATCTTTGGCAAACAATTCGCCGAACTCAAGGAAATCTGCTACTCGTCCGGCGCGTTCCAACTGTTGGTTAAATTCGCCTGCTTCGCCGGAAACTTTTACAGTATTCCAAAACTCATCGCGGAGCGCGGGGATAGCTTTCAAAGCCTTCTCCAAGCCCGCTTTGTTGCGTGCCATGCCGCACTCGTTCCACATGATTTTACCCAATTCTTTGTGGAATTGAAGCGGTGTTTTGTTGCCCTTCACGCTAAGGAGTTTGTTTACGCGCTCGTTTACGTCATTTTCGGCTGCGGCAAATTCCGGTGCATTGGCATCAACTGGGTCAAGTTTTGTGCCACCTAAGTAATTTCCAAGCGTGTAAGGAATCACAAAATACCCGTCTGCCAAACCCTGCATGAGTGCTGATGCACCCAAGCGGTTCGCGCCGTGGTCGGAGAAATTCGCTTCGCCCAAAACAAACAAGCCCGGAATCGTGCTTTGGAGGTTGTAATCCACCCAAAGACCGCCCATGGTGTAATGCACGGCGGGATAAATCTGCATCGGGGTTTTGTATGGGTTTTCGGCAGTGATTTTTGCGTACATATCGAAAAGATTACCGTAACGGTCGCGGATAACGTTTTCGCCAACACGCTTAATAGCATGACTGAAGTCCATATACACCGCTTGCCCTTCGCCCACGCCGCGCCCTTCGTCGCAGACTTCTTTTGCATTGCGCGAAGCGATGTCGCGGGGAACAAGATTTCCGAAGGCAGGATATTTGCGCTCCAAGAAATAATCGCGCTCTTCTTCAGGAATATCTTCCGGACGACGTTTGTCGCCAGCTTTCTTCGGAACCCAGACGCGCCCGTCATTGCGCAAACTTTCGCTCATCAGCGTCAATTTGGATTGGTCTTCGCCGTGAACGGGAATACACGTCGGGTGAATTTGCGTGTAGCACGGGTTCGCCATGAACGCGCCTTTGCGGTGCGCGCGCCATGTTGCCGTTACGTTGCAGCCTTGCGCATTGGTCGAAAGGAAGAACACATTGCCGTAACCGCCTGTGCAAAGCAGCACTGCGTCTGCTGCATGACGTTCTACCTTGCCTGTTGTGAGGTCGCGGGTGATGATTCCACGCGCTTTGCCGTTTACAACAACGAGGTCGAGCATTTCCGACCGGGTGTGCATTTCCACATTTTTGAGGTGAATTTGCCGCGCCAGCGCTGAATACGCGCCCAAAAGCAACTGCTGTCCGGTTTGCCCACGAGCGTAGAACGTGCGCGAAACCTGTGCGCCACCGAAAGAGCGATTATCCAAAAGTCCGCCGTATTCACGAGCAAAAGGAACGCCTTGCGCAACGCATTGGTCAATGATGTTCACGCTCACTTGCGCCAAACGATGTACGTTTGCTTCGCGGGCGCGATAATCGCCGCCTTTGATGGTATCGTAAAAAAGGCGATAAATACTGTCGCCGTCATTACGGTAATTCTTTGCAGCATTGATGCCACCTTGCGCCGCGATGCTGTGCGCACGGCGCGGAGAATCTTGAAAACAGAAGGCTTTGACCTTGTAGCCCATGTCGCCGAGCGTAGCAGCCGCCGAAGCACCTGCCAAGCCCGTTCCGACGACAATCACCGAAAATTTGCGGCGGTTGGCGGGATTCACCAGTTTGGATTCAAACTTATGTTTTTCCCACTTCTCGCCAAGCGGTCCGCTTGGAACTTTGGAATCGAGAACTGTTGCCATAAACGAAGGAATTTGGAATGAAGAATTAGGAATTAGAACAATCGTATTTGTGAGGTTTGCAGCGCACCTGAGCATCGTAGCAATTTTTGTGCTGCGTAAAATACATTTTTCAGGTGTTTCGCACAAAAATTCTGCACACTTTCTACACACTTTTTGTGCTTCTTTCACGAATGACAACACGTTTTTTTTGAGCGAAGTTCCAGAGGGGAGAGAAAAAGCACGATAGGGCGAAAATTTTGCCCTGCATTGCACAAAAAACAAAGCCGCTTTAGTTAAGTGGTGAAGCGGCTTGTAGTCTATTCTATGATTTTTTTGTTCGTAAAAAATCTCGTAAACTTATATCGTTTAATGCTGTGTTGAACATAAACATATCGTTCATTGTAGCACTTTTCCAAGGCTCAAATTTACGTGAAAGTTCCGATAGATCTGAAGCAGTTTTGTTACCTAGCTGTAACTTTACACTGAAAGTTAAATAAATCAATAGTCTGGACATTTTGGCTACGATTCTCTAAAAATTTTGCTGGAATCCGCATAAAACCTAGATTTCGAGTAAAAAACAGCGCGGCTTGAAACCTTTCAGGATAATTACTCCAAAAAGCCAATCGTATAATCCGCGACGTTCCGCCGCACTGAGGCTTGGCAGATTCTTCGCCAGTTCTGCCTGTATTTCTTCAGGACGCTTGTTGGGCTTGACATTCATGGTATCTTCATTGATGAGAACGAAGTTCGTTGTTATTCTTTATTCGCGGTCAATGCCCAACATTTATTTTATTTGCACTACGCACATCCGCATTGCCCATCTGGAAACCAAGTATTGACAGGGCTTTCAGCAATACCTACCCTTGTTAGCTCCCAAAGAGGGCTTCAGAAGCAGTTGATTTTCTTTGTTTTAGCTCTTTCTCTTTTTGGGAGAAGGCGGAGGATGAGGGGCAAGACGCGTAATTTTATCTAACTTTCAGTGTATAATGAGGCACTATACAGGCTTGAATGTACATGGATTTATGAGCGCTGTTCGGAACGAAAAACCTGTAAAACCCTTATCATATCTGCTCGCGTAAGCAAGCCGACAAACAGCGCACATCCTAGAAAAGCAGCAATCACGCACAAGCCCAGTCCCAAAGCGGTAAACGGCGACGACCAAAGCAGCACACTCCCAACAAATCTGCGAACAAGAATATGCAGCGCAATCATCGTCGCCGCAAAAAGAGCGGAGCGCCACAGCAGGCGGAGAAGTGTTCCGTCCTCCACAAAACGTTGCAATACCCACAAACCAAAAAACGAAGCCGCCGAAGCAGCGATAATGCGCGTGACAAGTGAACCAAGAATGCCTGAAGATGGCGTAAAAACAAGGTTTCCGACAACCGCACCAATAGCAAGCGTCAGCATCATCGGCAGAACTTGGCGCTGCAAACCAAGTGCTGTCAAAATTGCCAGCAAATATGCAACAACCATGCCCGGAACTAATGTCCAAACGCCGACCGAGAAGGCAGACGAATATGCTAAATATTGCTCTCCGGCTGTGATGAGCAGGATTTCTTGTGAGCATATTCCCACCGCAAGCGCCGATGCTATTGAAGCCAAAATCGTCCACCGCAAGCCCGAAAGAACGTAGTCTTTGCACTGCTCAGGATTCGTGAGGCGAAGCCGCGTTACAGGCGGTGCAATCACACCCGAAATAATCATCAACAGGCTCACAAGCGGCGTAACAACACGCATGATTGCCCCAAATGCTCCTAATGCTTCTCGCCCGAAAAATGTGTTGAGAGCAATCGTATCGCTTTTATCCTGAATTTGCATCATGCCGATACTCACCAGAATTGGCGCGGTCTCGCGGAGTATTGTTCGGGCGAGTTGCGTGTCTATCTTGCTCCACGAAAGCCGCCATTGCTTGCCTGCAAGAATCATTATTATCATGCCCGGAAGCGCCGTCAGCACAAACAACAGCATCACAAGCGGCAAGGTAAGAGCGTTGCGGAGAATGAAGGTTGCGATACCCAAAAGAACAATATCACTCAAACCCGCTAATGCCGGCAAAAGCTGGTCATTCACAGCGCGGCGGCGTGTTTCCAAGACCATGCGCAACAGCGCAGAGCGGGCTGCAATGCCGGAATAGAGCGCGTAGAGAGCAACCGAAAAAAGAATCTCAGGTTCAGTCAAAGCCACAAAGCCGCATAATATCAGGGATGTAAGCAACCACAGCCCAAAGCGTAACCAAAAGAACGTTGTAATGATGCGGTCTTGCGCTTCGGAGTCTTCGTGATGCTCCACATACATTCGTATCACGATAGAGTTCATGCCCATTTCCGCAAGAATGAGAAGTGCTAACCCTGCAATTTGCTGAATCCAAAAGAACGTGCCGTTTTCAGCTTGAGAAAATTGGTGCTGAATTGTGCTAAAAACCAAGACTTGCAGCACCATTCCGACAATTTGGCTTCCCATCAAAATTATTCCCGCTCCGGCAAGGTGGCGTGCGCTGTGAAGCGGTGTTTGCGGTGATGAAACGTTCACGGTGGAATTTCAAAAAGACGAGAAATAGTGCGACTTGGGGCGGGAATAGAATAATGGAATATTTGTGCAGAAAAGTCAGCAAGAATCACTCTTTGCGGTAATACCGAACTGTGTAAATATATGGCTGCGGCACGGCATCTTCTTTGAAGCCGCCAATGGGAAGTTTGAGCATTTGTGCTTTGAACCAAACATCAACCGCCGACTGGCGCTGCAACTGCTGTTCAGCTTTCAGCGCATAGCCTGATTCGGTGAGTGCTTGGGCAAGATTATCGGCGTTGATATGGAGGCGATTGCGCTGCACGATGACAAATTCCGGCGTAGAATGAGCAACCATGCGCTTGCACGAATCCACATCCACTACGCCCGTCATATCGGTTTCACGCCAAAAAATACCCGTCGAACCCGGCAAGTACCTGTCCACCGCCGTTGCAGAGCCTTTTGTCGTCGAGCCGACACTTTCCATACCGTAGCGGTAGCCAAAAGGATGTGTAATCGTTGTCCGAGAAATGTCCTTCGCTTCAGCCCGCACAAAATCTCGTAACTCGCGCAAGGGCGGTGTTTGCTGCGTTGCGACGATATTCACATTCCACGTCGCAATCGCATACACGTTGCAGACAAGAATAATTCCCAAAAGCGCCCAACAAAGACCTTTTCGCGGAACGAGCGTTAATGCCGCTCCGAAAACAATCCACCACAATGGCGCAAGAAAACCCACGCGCTGCACCGACGGAATAAGATAAAACTGCAAGGGCGGATACATTCTAATCACCACAAGCGACATCAGCACAAGCGGCAAGGCAAGAAAAAATAGGCTTGTGCGATTCCGTGCTACAAGCGGACTACGAGCGCCAACAATGAGTAAATACAGCGCCACAAGTGCTATCGGAACAACCACCCACACCGTCCAAGGTGCAACAGCAAAACCATTCAGAATACCAACCAGCGTAGCACCGAAAAACAGCACTCCTGCAAGGGGTTTACTGATGTTCGTGGCTGCAAGCGGGCTTGTGCCGAGGTTCATCTGCGAGTACGTCGTCAAAACAGTAATGATAATCGGTACAAGCAAAAGCAAAATACCCAGTTGGGAAGCGCCCCACACAAGGATTTGCGCCATTGAACGCCGACGCAACGTCGAAAGATAATGCAAACCCGCACAAACGGCAAAAACTGCCGCCGAAAGGTAATGAAAATAAAACGAAATCCCCGTCAGAACGGCATACAGCAGCAAATAGCGCATATTTCCTTGCTTCGCATTGCCTTCCTTTGTCTCTTCGTCATGGCTTTGAAACCAGAGCAAATAGTAGTACAACGCTGCCAGCCCCAGCAGAATCACCATTGCTTGATAACGCGCAAAGTTTGCCGCCATCCAGATAACAGGCGTAGTTGCTGCTACGGCAAAGATTGTTAAGCGTTGGAGAGAATCCTGCTCAAAAGTTGATGCCTCGCCGGATAAGATTTGATGCTGTTTTGAGGGCTTTCCATATAACGCGCTCAATTTCCACAAAAACCACAATGCACCCCAAATGCAGACCAGCGAAAGCAAACGTAAGGATTCATCGCCATACCCAAAGACGCTCCCCCAATAATGCTGCACAATGGCGCATCCGGCAGGATTATTCTCGTAGGGCGAGAAATACAGCCGCAATATCGTGTCCAGCGATTGTTCCGCAGCCCAATACATCGAAAATTCATCCGCAGCAACCGAGCGTTGCCCAAGCGTCAGAATCGTGAACAGCGAAAGAAGCGCCACCAATGCAAGCGCAAGGCGGTTTGCATGGCGAAGAACAAATGTTTGCAGCATAGTGTGAGGATGTTCGCGTTTGTGGGTTGTAAAGGTACGGAGGCGTGGGGCTGAGGATTATTTTCTCAAGCCCAAAATGAGGTACAACAACGGACGCAAAATCCGCCACCAATCAATAAACGGTCGAATGTGCGAGTATTTACGTCCTTGCGTATTGAGGAGTGTTTTTTTATCGCTGGGATAGGTTTTGGATGTTGCGACTTCAACAAAGCGCCATTGCTTGGATTTGAGAACTTTGTAATGGAGATACGTCTCAAGTTCGTAAGTATCAAGCCAATCTTGGCGAATGTTGATTGCGGGGTCATCAAAAATTTCCACTTTGTATGCCCGAAAACCGTCCAGCGCATCGGTACACCATTTTCCCGTCAGCACAGAAAACATCAGCGCATGAACTTTCACCATCACCAAGCGAAAAAGCGGTGTATGCGCCCGCCGGCGCTCTTCCGCCATGCCCTGCAAATACCGCGAACCTTGCACGTAATCTGCCTTACCGCTTACAATCGGGTCAAGCAAAATGGGTAATTCCTGCGGGTGATTTTTGTTGTTACCGGGAATAATGGCAACCGCCTTAAAACCGTTATTTCGTGCGTATTCGATGCAATTTTTGATAGCTTTTCCCACGCCCCTGTTGGGATTGGTGTGAATGACGGGATAGGAATACTTCGCCAAGCAAGCATCTGAGCCGTCAGTCGAGCCGTCCACATGAACAACGACCGAATACGGCGGGTTTTCAGGAAATTTTTGGAGTGTCAGTTCGAGGTCTTCCCCGTTGTTATACGTTACCAAGCCTACAAGACAATCCTTATACGTGATAGCATCCATGCGGTTTGTGTTTGGTGGACAGAAAATTCAACGCAGAAAATTCAGCGCACAAACTTACGGAATTTTTTTGACACGGGGAGGCAGTTTACGTGAGGGCAAAAGGAAAAGGGATAATGGCAGAAGGAAAAAGAAAAAGGCAATACACTGTATGCAAGGTTTGATGGGCTTTTAAGAAGATGAAAAGAATCGCACTTATACTTTTTCTGACTGCGACGAAATATTCAGCAGCACACCCAATGCCGCAGCAGAAAAAAGAATCGCCGTGCCGCCGAAACTAATGAAGGGAAGCGGTAAGCCTGTTGTGGGCAAAAGCCCCGTCGTTACGCCCATGTTAATCACGGCATACAGCGCAAATGTCGTTGTAATGCCGCCCGCAAGGAAACGCCCGAAATCATCCGGCGCTCGGCGGGCAGTGATAAACCCGCGCCAAAGAATAAGCGAGAACGCAATAATAATCGCTACAACCCCGATAAAACCGTATTCTTCGCCGATAATGGAAAAAATAAAATCGCCGTAGGATTCCGGTAAAAACCAATCGCGTTGGCGGCTTTGTCCCGGTCCCATACCCAAAATGCCGCCGTTGCCGAAAGCGAGAATTGCCTGTTGAAGTTGGTAATTGACGTTGCGAATATTTTCCGCATCGAACATCGTGCTGAATTGCTGGGTAAAATCGGTTATACGCTGCATCCTGTAATCCGCCGAAATCCCATAGACCCAGCCTCCCGCCAAGCCTACAATAAAGAGCGCGGAAATATGCAGCACATTCGCATTACCGATAAAAAGCATCAGAACGCCTATTCCAAAAATTACCCCTGCGGTTGAAAAATTGGGCTGCCGCGCAATCAGCACTGCGACAATACCAATCCAAAAAAGCATGGGTAAAAAAGCGCGTTTCAGGTCCTTGATGTAGGTCTGCTTTTCAGCAAGCAACCTCGCCAGATGCAGCACCAATGCGAACTTTGCTAATTCCGACGGCTGAAAACTGAGCGGACCGTACCCAAGCCAGCGCTTTGCACCTTTAATGGTCGTTCCGGCTACAAGAACAAAGAGCAAACAGCCAATAGAAAAATAGAGAATGGATTTGGAATGACGCTTGAGAAGGTGATAATCAATGCGGGAGCAGATAATGACAACGACTAGACTGGCAGCCACGCGGAGTGTATGCCCCAAAAACATTTTTTCCGGTGAACCATATTTCACATCCGCAAAATACGCACTGGCGCTATACACAAACGCAATACTGAAGAGCATCAATGCGACCGATACCAAAAAGAGCATCCAGTCTATGTGGGAGCGTGTCAGTGTTTGCTGACGAAGTTGGGCGACAAATGCCGGAGTATTCATGGTGCAATTCCAATTAGGCTGAAGAATTGAGATTTACAGCCCCATTACGGCTTCTTTGAAAACTTGACCGCGATGCTCGTAATTCGCAAACATATCGAACGACTTACACGCCGGAGAAAACAGCACCACAGAGCCACTTTCGGCAAAGTCCGCCGCACGGTGAACAGCATCGTTCATCGTTCCGGCTTTCATGCACCGCACCATACTGCTGAAGTGGTTAAATATCGCGTCTGCTTCTTCGCCAATGGCAATCACGCAACGCACATTCGAGCGCACGAGGTCATCAAGCGCTGCATAGTCGTTATTATCGCCGCGACCTCCGGCAATCCATACAAGGGGTTTTGAGTAGCTGGAAAGGGCGTACCACGTGGAGTTGATGTTGGTCGCTTTGGAATCGTTGATGTATTCAACGTTGTTCACTGTCCGAACATATTCCAAACGATGTTCAACACCGGCAAAACTCATCAAACTGTCCCGTATATCCTCATTGCGTATCTCAAAGGCACGCGCCGCAAGGGCTGCCGCCATTGAGTTATACACGTTGTGAATTCCGGGAATACGGAGTTCATCAACCATCATTAATTGTTCCTCTTTATGCTGTGAATCAGGAAGCCCACGGGGAATGAGCAATTTGCCTGATGAAACATACATACCTTGCTGCAAAGGATGTATGCCGAAGTGAAGGATTTGTGCGCGAGAATGTGCCGCTGCTGCTTTCGACGGCTCATTATCGGCGTTCAAAATTAACACATTTTCTGCGTTTTGATTCAAAGAAATTTTGTACTTCGCTGCGCAGTATTGCTCAAATGTGCCGTGATACGACAGGTGGTCGGGCGTGATATTCAGGAGCAGCGCCACATCGGGGCGAAAATCCACGATGCGGTCAAGCTGATAACTGCTTGTTTCCACGACTAAAATTGTTCCCGGTTCCACGCTCCGCACCACCGATGTTATCGCCGTTCCAATGTTTCCGCAGGCAATCGCTTTTTTGCCGGAATGATTGAGAATATGCGCGATGAGCGCCGTCGTCGTGGTTTTGCCGTTTGTTCCGGTAATTGCCACAACGGGATTTTTTGCGGTATCAAGCTGTCTCCATGCAAATTCCACTTCACTGATAATCGGAATCTTCCGCTTGTCTGCTTCTTGGATAAAGGGATTCGAGGGCGGCACTCCGGGCGAGGTTACGATGATGTCGGCTTGCAAACCTTTGTCTGAATGTCCGCCAAACTCCGCATCAATACTGCGCCCCGTGAGTGCTTTAGCGGCGCTTGCGGCTTCGGTTTCGGATTTTGCTTCGGTGAGAAAAACATTGTGTCCAAGGTCTTGTGCCAGAAAAGCAGCATTCAAGCCGCTTTTGCCTGCGCCGATGATGGTGTAGTTCATGGGTTGGATAGGTTCTGGGTGATAGGTTCTAGGTTCTGAGAGTCAGAGGTTCTGAGTTAGAGGTCACATGAAATCAAGCATTACTCCGCATCCTCATAAATTTCATCCATCGTAAGCGTACATCCGACCGATGCTAATTCGACATCATCGTTATCGGTAAACATAAATAATTCCCAGCGTTGCTGCTCGTTGCGTCGAAAAACTTCCACAACGCGCTCCTTTTGAGAGACAAGCACATATTCTTGCAAAGACGAAATTCTGTCATAAAAACGGAACTTTGTTCCTCTGTCATACCCCTCTGTGGAGTCCGATAAAACCTCAACTATTAGGATAGGATTCATCAAGGCTTTATCATCAAAATACTCACGCTTACCACAAACAACGGAAATGTCAGGATAGGTAAAGTATTCCGGTACAGGGATATGAATGCGCATATCATTGTTGAAGACACGACATTTCTTTCGCAAACGTTCCATCAGGGCGTACAGTACATTGGCAGAAATAGCGCTATGCGGCGGTGTTCCACCAGCCATAGCAAAAATCTCGCCTTTGTAATACTCGCTTTTGTATTCGGCTTTTTCTTCACGTTCCAGATATTCTTCTATCGTGAAAATCTGCTGTGGTGCGGGTTGTGCGGACATAGTTACCGGAAAAAGTGCATAAAAACTCTTGGTTGTGCCTGTCAATTTACTGTCAAATCACTGTCAATTTATCGCTTCACGACGTTCTATTCAAGAAAAAATCACTTCCGCTCAAAAGTCTTGCCCAATGCTTCAGCACTTCCGGCGAATTGTTTCTGGCACAGCCTCGTACACGGTATTGTCTCTTGGTTTCCAGTGAATCCTTCCGTAGTTTAGTTCGTAGATTAGTTCGTAATTTGGTTCATCGTTTTGTTGTTATCTTCTCAATTTTTTATCATTGTTCAGGAGAAATACCGCATGAATACTCGCTTACGGTCGCTGTTTGCTACCGCTCTTTTTGCCGCCGGATTTTCTACGGCATTCGTAGTTTTCTTTGCAAGCCGCATAAATGCTTTTGCGCAGGGCAATACATCATCACCTGCTTCATCCGAAACACTGCTTTTGCGCCAGCCGACAGTGCATGGCAGTCGTATTGCATTTGCCTACGGGGGCGACCTTTGGACGGCTTCCGCACAGGGCGGCGAGGCAAAGCGCCTCACAAGCCACATCGGGCTGGAATCTTCGCCAATGTACTCGCCCGACGGCACAAAGATTGCTTTTGTCGGCGAATACGACGGCAACATTGATGTTTTTGTGATGCCGTCTGATGGCGGCACTCCCACGCGCCTCACCTTTCACCCGGGCGCAGATGCGCTTGCCGGCTGGTCTCCCGACGGGAAAAGTGTGTTGGTGCGCTCCAGCAGCCATTCCAATTCTCCGCGTTATGGCAAACTTTTCAAAGTTTCCCTCAGCGCCGGAATGCCGGAAGCGCTGCCGCTTCCAATGGCAGAGCGCGGTGCGTATTCGCCGGACGGCACAAAACTTGTCTATAATGCTATTGGCGATGCTTTTAACACGTGGAAACGTTACGGCGGCGGACAGAAAGCGCCGTTGCGGATTATTGACCTTAAAACGCTGGAATACGAGATTATTCCCAGCGCTAATGCCAACGGCGGTGTAAATAATTCCAACGACACGCGCTCCATCTGGCTTGGCGACGTGGTGTATTTCCTTTCTGACCGCAACCGCGTGATGAACATCTTTGCCTACAACACCCGCACCAAAGCCATTGAGCAGCTTACCAAGCACACCGATTACGATGTGAAATTTATGCACGGTAACGGCACAACGATTGCTTACGAACAAGGTGGGCGCGTTCATGTTTTGGATGTTGCAACGAAGACTGCAAAGCCGCTTTCTATCTCGGTGCAAGCCGATTTGAATGCTCAAAGAGCGCGGTATATCAAAGCCGCAAAGTTCATCAACAATTTCGATATTTCCTCCGGCGGCGCACGTGCTGTGTTTGAGGCGCGAGGCGAGATTTTGACAGCGCCCGTGAAAAAAGGCGACATTCGCAATTTAACCAATACCACAGGCGCAGTAGAGCGCTCTCCGGCGTGGTCGCCGGACGGAAAACACATTGCGTATTTTTCCGATGCAAGCGGCGAATATGCCTTGCACATTCAGGAACAGAGCGGCAAGGAGAAACCTCGCGTGATTACGCTGGCGACGAGCAGTTCTCCGGCATCATTCTTTTTTGCGCCGCGCTGGTCGCCGGACAGCAAAAAAATTACCTTTGCCGATGTGCGTCTTCAAATCTGGCTTCTGGATGTGGCAAGCGGCAAATTGACCATTGCCGACAAAGACGAATACAACGAACTCAACACGAGCGGCGGCGGCACAGAAACGCCGCGCTGGTCGCCCGACAGTCGTTGGATGATTTATTCCAAGCGCCTTCCGGGGCAGATGAATGCGGTGTTTGTCTATGAAGTTTCCACAGGCAAAATCACGCAAATCACCGATGGCATGAGCGATGCAAGCGAAGCGGTCTTCAGCCGCGACGGGAAATATGTGTTTTTTGCGGCAAGCACAAACGTCGGCGCAAACGTCGGCTGGCTTGATATGGCACGCTTGGAGCGCCCCGTTACGCAGAGTTTGTATGCAATCGCTCTCAGCAAAGATACCCCTTCCCCGCTTGCACCCGAAAGCGATGAAGAAACCGTAAAGCCCGCTTCTGATGAGGCTTCCGGCGACAAAGGCAATGACAAAAAAGACGAAAAGAAAGACGACAAAAAAGATGATAAAGCTGCAAAAAAAGATGCTAAACCCGAAACGAAGATAGATTTCACGGGCATTTCGCAGCGTATCGTGGCGTTGCCCGTTCCCGACCGTGCATATGCAAATTTGCAAACATCAGACGGCAAGCTCTTTTTCGGGGAATTTATCCCGAATAAGCCGGGTTACACGCTGAACGTGTTCGACATGAAAGACCGCAAAAGCACGGTGTTTGCTGAAGGTGTTGGGGCGCACATTGTGAGCGCCGACGGGAACAAAATTTTGTACCAATCAGGCTTTGGCGCTGCGGCATCGTACTTTGTCGTGGATGCGAAAACCAAGCCCAACGGCTCCGACGGCAGATTAACGCTTGATGGAATGGAAGTCTATTCCGACCCTTCGGACGAATGGGCGCAGATGTACCAAGAAGTGTGGCGGATTCAGCGCGATATGTTTTACGACGGATCCATGCACGGTACGGATTGGAAAGCGATGGGCGAAAAATATCGCCCATGGGTGAAACACGTAGCGCACAGAGCCGATTTGAACTTTGTTTTTGCGGAATTGATGGGTGAACTTGTCGTTGGTCATGCCTACGTGAACGGCGGCGATTGGGCGCAGCCGGAGAGCGTTCCTGTGGGCTTGCTCGGTGCGGATTATGAAGTGGCAAATGGTTTTTACCGCATTAAAACAATTTACAACGGTGAGAATTGGAATCCCACGCTCCGCGCACCGCTTACCCAGCCGGGAGTGAACGTGAATGTCGGCGATTATGTGCTTGCCGTGAATGGTCGTCCGCTCACAGCCGCACAAAACCTGTATTCGCTCTTTGAAAAAACTGCCGATAAACAAACCACGCTCACGCTCAATTCCCGCCCAAGCATGGAAGGCGCTCGCACGGTGACTGTCGTTCCGACAAGCAGTGAAGCGGGTTTGAGGAATCGAGCATGGATTGAGAATAATCGCCGTTTTGTGGATTCGGCATCAAAAGGCAAACTCGCCTACGTGTATATGCCGAACACAGGCTTTGACGGCTATGCGTCGTTTAATCGGTATTATTTCTCGCAACTTGACCGCGAGGGTGTTGTTTTAGATGAGCGCTTCAATGGCGGCGGTTTGGTAGCAGATTACATCATTGATATGCTCAATCGCCCTATTCTTGCGGGTTGGGAGAGCCGTTACGGCAAACAGTTTTTGTCGCCGAGAGCATCCATTTACGGCGCGAAAGTGATGATTGTCAATGAATACGCGGGTTCGGGCGGTGATGCGATGCCGCAGTATTTCCGTCGTCGCAGTTTGGGTAAACTTGTCGGAAAGCGCACGTGGGGCGGTCTGGTGGGCATTTCGGGCTATCCGCCGCTTATGGACGGCGGCAGCGTTACGTCACCAAGTTTTGGCACGACTTCTCCCGAAGGCGCTTGGGAAGTGGAAAATGTCGGTGTTGCGCCGGATATTGATGTGGAAATGGACCCGAAACTTTGCGCACAAGGACGCGACCCGCAGCTTGAAAGAGCGGTGGAACAAGCACTGAAAGAGTTGCAGGCAAATCCCGTAAAGCGCCCTTCACGCCCCGCTCCGCCTGTGGAGCGCTCGCGGCAGTGATGTAGATTGTGATTGTAGATGGTTCATTTCTTTATGCAAAAGCGATAGTACCTAAGCGGGTGCTATCGCTTTTTTTTTGCAAGTACCAATCGTGCGAAGCATTACGCTCACAGCGCCAAGAAATTTTTCAATATCTGCGAACCCGCTTCACCACTCTTTTCGGGGTGAAACTGCACGGCATAAAAATTCCCTTTGTGTAAACCACCGCTAAAAGGCTGCACATAGTCCGTCGTGGCAATGGTCTCCGGTACAAGTTCTGCGGCGTAGCTGTGGACATAATACACATAAAATTCTTGCGGAAGATTGGCAAAAAGCGGGTGTGGCGTGGTTGAAAGTGTGTTGGTTACAAGCGTGTTCCAGCCGATTTGCGGTACTTTGAAGCGCTGACGTTCCTCCGGCTTCGGCGCAAAGCGGCGAATTGTTGCATCGAATACACCCATACACGTCGTGTCGTTTTCCTCCGAATGGGCGCATAAAAGCTGCATTCCCACGCATATCCCGAAAACAGGCTGTTTGAGGCTTGTAATCACCTTATCCAAGCCGCGTTCCCGCAAATACGTCATTGCAGAACGCGCTTCACCAACGCCCGGAAAGATGACTTTATCGGCACTGTGCAGCACGTCGGGGTCGTCGGAAATAACGGGTTGTATTCCTAAACGGTCAAGAGCAAAGAGCAGGGATTGGATGTTTCCTGCGTTATAGCGGACAATGGCGAGGTTCATGGTGAAAACAATTATGTTCGGAGTTTGGTAGATGATTTTGTTCCGCAATTTACACTTTTACTTGTTTCCATGCACCTTTGCGGAAATAATACCATGAAATTCCTGCAATCAACGTTTCTGCCGCAGGCACGGCAATAAATGCGCCCGGAGCGCCCCATCCCAAGCCTTTCGCCAGAAAATATGCCAGTGGAATTTGAAACAGCCAAAAACCGACGATGTTGATATACGTGGGTGTTTTCGTGTCGCCCGCACCATTTAAGGCTTGCAGCATCACCATTTCCAAACCGTAGAAAATATACCCCACACCGATAATCCTGAGCGCCAGTGTACCAAAATGGTGGACTTCTGGGTCAGTGGTGAAAATACTGATGATAGGTGAGGCGGCAAAGACAAACGCGACCGTAACAAATCCCATAAAAATGGCATTGTACTTTGCCGTCAAAACAACGCTTTCTTCGGCACGTTGTGGCTTTTGTGCGCCGAGATTCTGCCCCACGAGCGTTGCTGCGGCATTGCTCAAGCCCCAGGCAGGCATAAGAAAAAACATGATGTTGCGAATACAAATTTGGTATCCTGCTGAGGCTGCTGTTCCGCCCGTTTCCGCTACGAGCCGCACCAATACTACCCATGAACCGCTTGCGATAATATTTTGAAAAGCCGCCGGAAGTGCTATATCAAAAATTGAACGGATAACCTCCCCGTCAAACCGCACAAAATCTCGTTTGAAGCGTATGATACCGTCGCCTTTGAACAAGTGAAAACATTGATAACAAACCCCTAAACCCCGCGCCAATACTGTCGCCCAAGCCGCCCCCACAAGACCGAAATAATGAATAAAAATAGGGCAGAGAATGATGTTCGACAACGAAGCAAGCCAAAGACTGCGCATCGCCATTGCTGCATCGCCCGCACCGCGAAACACGCCGTTGATGACGAAAATCAACACCACAACCACCGAACCGCCCAGCATTGTTCGCGTGAAGGATGTTCCTTCGGCGATAACATCAGGCTTTGCGCCCATGAGGGCAAGAATATCACCGGCAAAAATGATTCCGCCGGCGCTAAAGGCAAGCGCAATGAGAACAGAAAGTAAAATTGCCTGAAAACCCGCATTAGCGGCGGCTTCGGGGTTTTTCTCTCCGACGCGCCGAGCGACAATTGCTGTGGCGGCAATACTGATACCCATTCCTAACGAGTACACCAAAAACATGACCGATTCGGTCATACCGACCGTCGCAATAGCATTTGCGCCGAGTTTACCGACAAAGTACATATCCACGACCGCAAAGACGCTTTCCAAGCAGAGTTCCAGCATCATCGGTATTGCCAGCAAAAACACGGCGCGGCGTATGCTTCCTTCGGTATAATCTTGTTCTTCGCCTTTGAGGGATTCTTTGATAATTCCCCAAACGCTTGAAAGCGATTCCATAAAACGTTGTTGTGAAATGGTTTGTAAAAAAGTGGGAGTGAGGAGACGCGAAACAAACCCCGTAATAATATTCTCACCACGCGGACTGCAAAAGTGTCCTTGCTAGAAGGCTGCATCAGTGGTTGTACGGGTTTTTCCTGTTGTGGAATGTAATCAGATTTGACAAAGTGCTATTCCCGCAAACGAATTTTGAGTGTCGTGCGACTGCCGGTTTCTGTTTTGGTAAAATCTGCCGCGTCGCACAGTGAGCGCATTAAAAATACTCCCCGCCCGCCGTCTCGCAGTAAATTTTCCGGTGCAAGCGGGTCGGGCAAAGTATCAGGATTAAAGCCCATTCCAAAATCATCAATCGTCAAAACAACCATTCCCGCAAGCACTTCCCCAGCTAAGGTGACAGATTTACTTTCATCGCGTTTGTTACCGTGAACAATGGCATTGTTCACCCCTTCGGTAAGCGCAATAATTGCATTGTGATAACGTGTTTCATCCATACCAACATCCGCAACCAATTCCCGTAAGAATGGCTCAACATACCGTAAATTTTTGGTATTACTTTGGAGAATCAAGGTTTTAACCATAGTTCAGCGATAAATCAACGAAAAAAATCAGCAACAATTCTGCAATGCAGTGACGATGCGTTTTCAAGGATATTTTTTTGTCAAAGCGACATTGTTACAGAACACAAAATGTTCGGAACACCGCGTAAAAACGACGTTTTGTCGAACTGAAATTCATACCAACCGGTGAGGCGCACGAGTGTTCCCGATGCAAAGTCCAATTCAACCAATGTTTCCGGCGCAACAGCGCGATTGACAAAGCCGGGTGGACGTGCGCCCCCGGGAGCAGCTATCGGTTCTTGCGTCAGTACATACACCCGCCCGCCAATTCCGATGCGGGCTTGCGGTGTTCTACCGAAACGTTGCGGTATAGCAGCGTTTAACCATGTTGTCTCCGCCTGCGTTACGCAAAGTAGGCGGACAAAGGTTTCGAGGTTTTGGTCGCGGGGTGTTTCGGAAAATTCCCGCCAACGAAATTCGCCCCGCTCAAAATACCGAAATAAAATGCGAGATTCAAGAGTAGCGTGCGGATTCAGAATAATTCGCAGCGAATCCCTGTATGCCACTTGTCGGAGGCTGAAACTTTGTACCGTTCCAAGGACATCCTCAAAATCGAAACTCGTGTAATTCGCCAGCACTTCAAATTGCGGACGCATTTCGAGAACGCCTGTTTTGATGGTAAAATACGGCGCTAAACGAATGATTCTATTCCAATTATTCTGAGCGCTGCGCTGCGATTTGATAAACACCAGATGCGCTAAACGCATCTCAGCAAGAATTGTGCCTGAAAAAATGTGCGAAAAAATATGCGTGTACGAAGCGTTCGCATTTATCGTCAATTCATCGCGGTCGTCGTTGTTAAGCGCACTCGGCGTATCGTACCGCAAAAGCGATGTCGAATACTCGCCCCGAAGCGAATCCCCCGACGCAAGCATCCATGCGGTTTGCGCCCAAAGTGTCCAGCGAATACTTACGTTGTCGCGTTGCAATTCCGCGCTGCGAAGCGTTTGCAAATCCACATCTGCCACTGAAAAGCGCTCCGTTACGCGGTTTGCTTCATTGCGATTGTCCACGGTGAAGCCTGCTGCATGGTTGCTTGTGGCAAATTGCGCGCGGAGTGTCGTATTCAGCGAAAAGCGTAATTGGTCCACATCGCGCTGCACAGCGCTTATCGGCACTTGCTCCAATGCAGAATTGTATTTCCGCCCCACTGCCCAATTTTCAACAAAGCCCTGAACCTCAGCTTCTATACCGCTTACAATCGGCAGTGCAAAGCGTCCGTTCACACGCAAGAGCCGTTCCAAGCGGGTTTCGATTGCCAAAGCAGGATTCATGCCTTGTTGCAGCGTTGTGTAAAAATCGCGCTCCAATGCGGTGTACTGCGCTGAAATGTCAAGCTGTGCGTTGCCTTCAAAAGTACGGCTCATGGTGAGGCGCGTATTAAATTGTGTGTTGGTGCGGATATTCGACAAGTTCGTCCAAAACCCGCCTGCATCCAACGACAGTGCATAATCGTCCAATCGCAGATTGCGCCCTGCTACGCCGCCTGCCAGCGTCCAACCTCGGTCTGCAATGCCAAGCTGTTCATTAAATTCACCACCGCCCAAAAACCGCACCGTAACTTGCTCGAAAGGCTGCCATGCTGTTTGAGGGCTTTTCCACTGCGCTCCAGCGCTGAGTCCAAGTTGCAAAAGCCTGTTTAAGCCGATTGCACGGGAATCCGCCGAAAACGACGAGGCATTTGCCACAACCAGCGAAAACGCGGAATCAAGCGGCTGCTCGAACCGCACCAGTGCATCGGCATCGTCACGGACGGCAAAACCACTTGTGCGAATAGCGCTACCGCGATATTGACTTTGCGCAATCAGCGTTCCAAGCGGCAGCGCCTCAAAAAGCCGTAGAGGAAACGTACCTGAAAGCTCACCGCGAAACAAAAACGTGTTGGCGATTTTGTCCATACCAAAGCGAACGCGCTGCTGCGAACCAAGCGTCGAATCCGAAACCAGCATCAGTATTGGCGATTGAGCGTGAAGTATCTCCGTGCAAAGTGCCAAACACAATATCACCCAAAGCGCTCGAAGGCAGATGGTCCTTCTACGGACACGGTGAACGTCCGCAAGAACAATACTGCCACCGAACAAGGTTTGATGAGGCTTTGCGGAGTGGAAAAGCATTGGTTGAAAAAAAAACTGCGATATTCGGAACTATCACGCCGTAAATTGCGTTAGGATTGTAATCTAGCCTCTTTTTCGGTTTAGAACAAGTTTCGTTTAGAACAAGTTTCTTACAATAAGTTTCTTACAACAAATTTCGCTGACAAATCACACTCTCACCATTTCATATCGCACGGAGGAACTATGGCACGTCCTACTCCCGAACTCATTGATGCACTACGCACAACCGCAAAGCGGCTTCGCACTGATGTTCAGTATTATTGGAGTCATCAGGGAAGTTGTAACTGTGGGCATTTAGCGCAAACAATTACGAAACTTTCCAAAGTAGAAATTCACAGCATTGCCATTGAACGGCACGGCGATTGGGATGACCATGCCGAAGATTACTGCCCGACAAGCGGTCATCATCTGGATTCTATTATTACGCAAATGCTCGAAATTGGGCTTGAACGCTCGGATATTGGTGATTTGGAGCGGCTTTCCAATACCGCAATTTTACTGCGCATCCCACCGGAACTAAGAGCGCTGCAATACAATCGCCGCGAGGATGTGGTGCTGTACATGGAAACATGGGCAGCCATGCTTGAAGAACAACTCCTTGCTACTATCTCCCTTCCTTTGACGGAGCAATTTTTTAATTCCCAGACAGCGACAGAACAAGCACCGACGGACTCTGCTTCGGAACGCGAATATCACGCTTTGGAATTAGCTGTTTAGAAACTCAGGCACGAGGTACTTGCGCTATTGCCTAACAATCTGCCAATAAAAAAAGCCGTTTGGTACGAACTTGACCAAACGGCTTTTTCTGTGTTTATGCCACATTCCGCCCTTTACTCAAACCGAAAGCGCATACCGACATTCACCGACAAACCGCTTAGATTCTGGTTTGTGGGTACGACGTAGCTCGTACTAAGCGATTCTTGTAATCCCGTTACAAGGCGGTAGCTTGCCCCAAGTGAAGCCGCGAGATTAGGATTCAAGTTGATTTCACCAAACGCCGAAGGTTCTACCACAAAGAACTGTGGTGTAAAGAGACGACCGATATTTTCAAATATACCCAAAGGGCGAATTGGGGAAAAATTTGTCGCTTCAGCAGAGCCATACCCCACAAGCAATGAACCGCCAACGTGAATAAGGCGATGCGGCATATACCGATATTCTGCCAATACACCTGAATACCCCATGTTCATTCGCTGGTGAGAAAACGACCAATATGTGCCGAAGCCGACAAGAAGGCTTTTATTCACCTGCGCACCACCATAAACACCAAGCATCGTTCCCCACGAAGAGCCTGCCGGCGTAGCTTTGAAGGTCGGCACAAGCACAAAGGGTGCTTTTTCGCCGAAGAGTGTTTCGATGCCGCTTTCGTTGCCTTGTTGCTGGTAAGGCTGCGGGGGCATTGTTTCTTGCGGAGCGCTTTGTGTGGATTGTTGCGTGGTTTGTGGTTGCTGCGAAGGTTGCTGCTCTTGTGCAAACAGAACAGTGCCAAACATCAGTACCGAAGCGCTCAAAGCAAGATTTTTCAGAAATAGTTTCATGGTTCAAACAGTAAAATGTTGAAAAAAATTGTGTCAATTCGTGTGATTCGTGGACAAAAAATGAGACCTGAGATTCGCCTTAAAACCCGCCAAATTTTACATTCAGCATTGCCGAAACGCCGCTCATATCGCCATTGGTCAAGCCTGCAAGTTCCACACCCGTAACAAAGCGATACCCACCGCCTACGGACAAACGCAGAAAGTTCGTGATGTTCAGTTCAGCCATGAGACTAGGTTCTATGACCATCACAGGCGAAACACTACGCGAAGAAAAGGAAAAATCTCGCGGACGATAAAAGCCTACACCGCCCCAGCCAATCATCGTCTGCACGGCATAATGAAACACTTTGTCCGATGCACCGACATACTCCAAAACAATGCCGCCATAACCGAAAGAAATACTTTCTCCCGGGCGCTGAGGCGCATTGATGCTTGTTGTTAAGCCATACCCGCCACCGCCGATGAGCAACGCTTTGTTGATAAACCACCCGCCGTAACCGCCAATCATCGTGCCGAACTGTCCTTGAATCGGTGTAAATTTGGTGCTGAATGCGCCGTAACCTGAGCTACGAAGCGGTCCGGCGAAGAGTGCTTCGGCTTGTTCATCGTCGTTGGGGTTGGCAGTGGTTGTCTGCGGAGCGCTTTGAGGTGTGCTTTGGGGCGTGGTTTGTGCAACGGCTGTCAGGGTGAAAAGTGATGCAAGAAAGAGCATTACAAGGCAAAGTGATAGACTGAAATGCGAAAAGCTAAAGCGCGAAATATTGATGTGGTTTTTCATGACGGTAAAACAATAATTGTCAAAAAGGAAGATTTTAAGCGCTCTTCGGAAGATTTGTGTTTCCGCACATTCTCTGCGCAAAAGAAGTATGATTGAGCTGCTTTCACTCAATAAGCCCGCACAATAAACTTGGTTACAAGATTTGGTGATTTTTTTCTAAAAAAGAGTGTATGTATTTCTATCACAATCATTTACGACTTCTGTGCTTAAAATTTCTGCAAAATCTGAGGTGTTCCGTTGTATCTTTGCTTTGGCTTCTTCGTATGCAGGAAAGGTTTGTTGTACTTCGGTGCATTGCCCCTCAAAGCCTTATCACTACTGCCATTCTTAACCTTTTGTTTGGACTATCTTTGACCATATTGACACAAAATATTCTTGCCTTTCGGGATTACTTTCGGAATTATTTTCGGAATCATTTGCTGCCGCGAATGTTCGTCATTGTTGGGCTTTTGTGCCTTCATTTCCCCTTGTATGCGCAGCAAACCGAAGCATTGACAAAAAGCACCGATGCCACCATCGGGCAATCCGTTATCAATGCCCTGAATACGGGCGCTGCAAGCCTGAATACGCTTGCAAACAGCATCACGATTGGCACGGTTACGCTGGGGACAATAGAAGCAACGGTGTCGAAATTTTTTCAGTTTTCTCCTTCATTACCCGATAGTGTCGGAAGTTTTTTGCTCAATTTCATTACACCGCTTGCCGACACTAACCGTGCGGAGTATGCGGGGATTTACACTCATTTTCGTTTCGGCGGCGGACTGAGCGGTTTTGAGCAGAATTTGTCAAGTTACCCAAGTATTCGGAATGTGGCTACGCCGTTGGATATTCGCACCAACACTGCCGAATTCCGCACCGTTGCTCTTGGTTTGACGACTGACACGCCGATTTTATACCCCTTTTTTCGCTCCCGCAAAAAAGCAAAAGCAACGGGATTTCGCTGGGGAATGAATCTGGAATTGCAAATAACCGACGGGCGCTTGCTTGGCACGTCCAACGCGGCGCGGTATCGTCTGGGTGACGGTACAATCGTTCCCACGACGGCATCGGTGCAGCATGGCGGCTTTCTGACGTTAGCATCATTGGGATTCGCGCCGACGCTGCGGTATGCGTTTGCTTCGGGTTTGTCACTGCAAGCGGGATTGCATCTGGGTTTGACGTTTTCCAGTCGGTGGACGGTGGAAGATTCGGTATTTGTACCGAACAGAACTCTACTTTTGGAGACCAATGCCGGAAGACGGCTTGAAAACTATACAGGAAGCCAAATTGAGCAGTTTAGTATTAACCCTGTTTCGCTTATGGTGGGTCTTGGATACACGCTTGCGCTTGACCGCTCGTTTCATCTGCGACCTGAATTAGTGATGATTGTTCCTTTCGGAGAAGCGTCGTGGTGGAATAGACCAAGTCTCCGTGCGGGTTTGAGCGTCCTTCTGAATACCGAAAAAATAATCCCAACGCCTGACACAACCTTCATCCGTGACACAACAATCATCGTTACCGCAAGTAACGAAGCGCCTCGCACGGTGCTTTTGCAAAGCAATAGCATCGTTCAACCAAGCCTTTATCCCAATGATGAACCTGCAAAGGTCTTTGTCAGCGAAAGTTATCAGCGCCGTTTGCCAAAGCCCAAACCACTTTTGAGCGCAAGTGTTGATGCGGAGTTTGTGCTTCCAACGGGGCAACGAAAACGCAACGTTATGGTGGAATCGGAAAAAACTGCCGTGTCGCTTATCCCGCTTATCCCGCCCGATACACTCAACACCGTACAAAACCTGCATATTGCGGCACTCCAAGAATATTTTGCCCAGCATAATCTCCGTCTGAAACCGCTTCAAAACAGCACACTACCTATTCTCACGGACACACTGTTTTTGGCAGGCGCACTGCCGAACATTGTCTTTACGCCGCGTGTGGTAAGCGAAGCGGATATTCGCGGATTTGACCTTGCGCTGTGGCGCACCAAAGCGTCAAACACGAATACTCGACTCTGGGGCAAAGGTGATATTGTCGGTGATAACAACGCAGAATATCAAATTGCTTTGTTCCGCGACACCTCGTCAATCCTTGCTCCCAAGCCATTACTCTGGAAAGCGGCGGAAATACCGGAAGCATTTATTCGACCCGATGAACGCATTATTTACCGCTTTCGTGTTTTCGATGAAGATTTTACGCCTATTCCCGCCGATTCAGGTTTTATCAGCCTTCGGAGTGATAATCGCATTTCACTCGACAAACAATCTGTCAAGCGGAATATCACCATATACGCTTTTTCACCCGGACTCTATGCGCTGTACGAAGAACAGCCGCATTTGCTGAACGCTCTCACATCCTCGGAGCCACTTCGCATAAGGATTTTTTCATCGGAAACGTTTTGTCGGGGAGCGTCCACCAACACAGATACAGAGCGGCTTGTAGCCTTGCTGCGCCGAATTATTCCTTCTGCGCGATTCGATATTGCACCATGTCTCGAATCCCCGGCAATTCCTTCACAAAAGCAGTCGGAGGGCAGCAATCCTGCATGGAAACACGCTGCTGAGTACCTTTTTGTTATGAAGGAGTGATAAAAACTGTTCCGAACATTGTGCTAACAACAACAAAGCCTTGTTGCAAAAAGCCTTTTGCACAATGAGATTGAGACTCACGTGCAAAAGGCTTTGGTTTGTTTCTTCAAACGACTGACAAACGGCGGAATATGGTTTATTCCTCATCTCCGGTGCGGAGTTTTTCCAGTACGGAGAAATCTTCCAATGTGGTTGTGTCGCCCGTTACGGCATTGCCCGAAGCAATTTCCCGAAGCAAACGGCGCATAATTTTTCCGCTTCGTGTTTTGGGCAAGGAATCCGAAAAGCGCACATCATCAGGCTTGGCAATGTGTCCGATTTCTTTGGCAACGTGATTACGGAGTTCTTCTTTTAATTCCGCCAAACCCGCCTTACCGCCATCGGTGCCGGTTTTGAGCGTGACAAATGCCACAAGTGCCGACCCTTTAATATCGTCGGGACGTGCCACCACAGCCGCTTCTGCCACAGATGGATGCGCTACCAAAGCGCTTTCCACTTCTGCTGTTCCCAAGCGGTGTCCGCTCACGTTCACCACGTCATCCACCCGTCCCATAATCCAAATGTACCCGTCGTTGTCTTTGCGTGCGCCGTCGCCGGTAAAGTAGTATCCGCGCTGTTCCGGCGTTTCAGGAAATTCATCCCAATAAGTTTTTTTATAGCGCTCGTCATCACCAAAGACCGTGCGCAACATTGCGGGCCAAGGATGCTTCACGACCAAATAGCCGCCTTCGTTTGCCTCGCAGGGCGTACCGTCCTTGCGCACGACATCCGCTAAAATACCCGGAAGCGGTGCCGTTGCTGTGCCTGGCTTGGTGGGCGTTGCGCCCGGAATTGGAGAAACCATGATTGCGCCTGTTTCGGTCTGCCACCACGTATCAACAATAGGGCAGCGTTTATTGCCGATGTAGGTGTGATACCACATCCACGCCTCAGGATTTATCGGCTCTCCAACAGTTCCCAAGAGCCGCAGCGAAGATAAATCATGCTTTAAAACGTAACTTTCGCCAGACTTCATAAATGCACGAATTGCCGTTGGGGCAGTGTAAAAAATCGTTACGCGGTGGCGCTCAATAATATCCCAAAGCCTGTCCGGTGCTGGGTACGTCGGTACGCCTTCGTACATAAGCAACGTTGCACCGTTCATCAAAGGACCGTAGGTAACGTAGGAATGACCTGTTATCCAGCCAATATCGGCAGTGCAGAAATAGAGGTCATCATCACGCATATCAAACACCAAGTTCGCCGTATATGCTGCTTGCGTCAAATATCCACCGGTGGTGTGCTTGATTCCTTTGGGTTTGCCCGTCGAGCCGCTTGTGTAGAGAATAAAAAGCGGGTGTTCGGCATCTAATTCTTCCGGCGGACAAACGTAGCCGACAGCCTGCATCCGCTCATGCCACCAATGGTCGCGCCCAATGACCATTGAGGTTTCTTCCTCCGGGGCGCGACGAAAAACGATAACGTTTTCTATGGTCGGAGTTTGCGCAACGGCAGCATCCACGGCAGGTTTGAGCGGGGTAAAGACTCCTTTGCGGTACGCGCCGTCTTGGGTGATGATGCAAACAGCTTTGGAATCATTCACGCGGTCGCGGAGCGCCTCGGCGGAAAAACCGCCAAAGACGACGTTGTGCGTCGCACCAATCCTCGCACAGGCAAGCATCGCTACGACTGCTTCCGGCACCATACCCATATAAATCGCTACAACATCACCTTTTTTGATGCCGAAGGATTTCAGCACATTTGCAAAGCGGTTTACTTCGCTGTGCAAGGTTTGATACGTCAGTGTGCGGACTTCGCCTGGTTCGCCTTCCCAGACGAGCGCTGCTTTATTGCGCTTCCAAGAGTTCAAATGGCGGTCAAGGCAATTGTAGGAAGCGTTGATTTTGCCTCCGGTGAACCACTTTGCAAAAGGATAATTCCATTCCAAAGCGGTATCCCATTTTTTGAACCAATGTAAAGCGTTTGCCTGCTGTTCCCAAAACAGCACGGGGTCTTGCTCGGCTTTCGTGCGTAGAGCCTGAAGTTCTTCTTGAGATTTAACGTGAGCGCGGCTGGAAAATTCGGAAGGGGGCGGAAACACACGATTTTCCTGTAACACCGATGAAATTGAGGAAGCCGTTCCGTTGCCATAAACGGCGGTAGTTGTGTCCATACTGAAGAAACAAGAAGGGTGAGAAAATTGAGGAATTATTAGGGTTTAGGGCTGTTTGTTCGATGTGAACGAGGAAAGCGCGGATGTGGCGGCGGATAAATGCTGATTATGCGTACCAAAACATTGACATTTTCTATGACAATGCCCGACATTCCGCGCTTTTCACTCATATTTTCGGGTAAGCCTTTTTCTCGGTTTTGTTCACCTTAGGCAATTTTGCCGTCTTCGCGCTGCGATTCCAATTCGTCCCACAAACTATGACGCTTGTGGTTGTGTATCAAAACCGCGCCAATTATTGCCGTTAATCCGGCAACAATCATCGGATACCACAAGCCCGCAAAGGCATTACCTGTGTTGATGACCGCAAACGTACCGATTGTCGGCAATAAACCGCCAAAAATTCCATTGCCGATGTGATACGGCAGCGACATAGACGTATAGCGGATTTTCGTTGGGAAAAGTTCGACAAGGAAAGCGGCGATTGGTCCGTAAACCATCGTTACAAAGATAACCTGAATAAATATCCAAAAAGCAAGCATAGCAAAGCCGGGTTGTGGCTTGACCTTTGCCGTTGCCATTGCCTCAGCCAAAGCAGGCGAAAACTCTCCTGTTTGCGCACCAACAATCGCTTTTTCCGCAGCAATCACTTCTTTCCGTGCGCTGATAAATTTGTCGGGCTGAATCATAAAACTGAAAAACCCTTGTGTTTCTGCGGTGGCTTGTGCAGCGAGTGGTCGCAATTTGGTGATTTTTTCTTGAAGAACAGGGGTAACGACTGCGGCTTGGGACTTGATATAATCAGGGGTGTAGCCCGCAGAGTTAATCATTTGCTGATACACGGGAATATAGCAAACAACCGCAATGGCGCAGCCTGCAATGATAATCCACTTTCGCCCGATGCGGTCTGAAAGCCAGCCGAAGAAGATAAAGAGCGGTGTTCCGATAAGTAAGCCGACAGAAATAATCTGTGTCGCTGTTACATACTCAACTTTGAGAATAGTTTGCAAATAATAGTACGCATAAAACTGTCCCGTGTACCAGACTACACCTTGTCCGGCAGTCGCTCCTAAGAGTGCCAACAAGACAAATTTCAGATTGTACCAATTCCCAAAACTCTCTTTGAGCGGATTTTTCGAGGCTTTACCGGAGGCTTTGAGCCGAGCAAACATCGGTGATTCCTTCATTTTGCGGCGAATAACGTAGGAAATTGCCACAAGGACAATCGAAAGCAGGAAGGGAATACGCCAACCCCATTCTCTGAAAGACGCTTCGCCCATGACGAGACGAATACCCAAAATAACCCCCAGCGATACGAATAATCCAAGTGTTGCGGTGGTTTGGATATAGCTTGTGTAATAACCGCGTTTATCATCGGGACAGTGTTCGGCAATGTATGTTGCAGCACCGCCGTATTCGCCGCCCAGCGCCAAACCTTGCAGTAAACGGAGCGTCAAAAGCAAAATCGGTGCAAGCGCACCAACTTGTGCATATCCGGGCAAAAGACCAATAGCAAACGTCGAACCGCCCATAAGAACGAGCGTTACCAAGAACGTAAATTTTCGTCCGATGATATCCCCCAATCGTCCGAAAACCAATGCTCCGAAAGGACGCACAATAAAGCCCGTAGCAAAGGTAGCAAGTGTTGCGACCATTGCAAAGCCTTCATTGTCTTTCGGAAAAAAATAGGTGTTAATGACCGTGGCGAGCGCCCCAAAAATGTAGAAATCATACCACTCAATAAGTGTACCTGCCGATGATGCTCCGATAACACTCCAAATGTTATACGATTTGGTGAAATCTGCATCGTGGACGTGCGTATGCGGTTTTTCCGCAACAGTTGTATCCATGCCCTACTCCTGAAGCCCGTGAAAAAAACAGAGGATTGATTACACGCGAAAGGTTTTGCTGATGCTGTAAATCTGACCGATGTTCCCAAATATTCAAAAAAATACATTTTTCGGTGTTTGTTGTCTTAATTAACAAAAAAGTCCCAACAAAAGCAAGAAAATTTGTATGTGCCGAGAGCATTTGCTATTATTGATGCTATTATTGACTGCGCAACAAAAGCACCGCAAAAAAGTAACGTAACCACGCCACTCAAGTCCTCTACCACTCGTTTCGGGCGTTTTCTCCACCGATTATTTTCTTTTCCCAGCATGGCAGAATCCCTCCAAACCCTTGATACATGGCTCTTCCGTTTAGGGAACATCAGCGCAGCTAATCCGCTTTTTGATTCCGTGATGCCGATAATTACTTCCAATTCCTACATCGTTCCTATTCTGCTGGCTTATATCGTAGCAGTGATTTGGCGCGGCACGGTGCGTGACCAAATATTTGTTTTGCTCTGTATTGCCGCGCTATTTCTCGCAGACCAAGGCACAACCATTTGGAAACAAGTGTTTATGCGCCCTCGTCCATGCCTGACGATGAGCGATGCGCATTTGCTCGTGCCATGTAGCAGTAGCGCTTCCTTTCCGTCAGGTCATGCGACGAACAATGCTGCGGGAGCAGTATTTGCAGCGTTGTGGTATCGTCGTTGGGGCTGGACATTATTTGTTTGGGCGTTGATTGCGTCGTATTCGCGTGTTTATTGCGGCGTGCATTATCCTTCGGATATTCTTGGCGGGATGATTTGGGGCGGCTGCGTTGCGTTGTGTGTTTATGCGCTGTATGAGCGTTTTGTCCCTCGTGCAGTTCGTGAGCGTTTTTTAGTGTAGAAATTTCCTTGTTTTGTATTCTCACAAAAAAATCCCTGTAATCGGCTTGATTACAGGGATTCACATTCAAGAAACTTATGCTAACGGTGTTATTCTTAGTTTTTCGCTACCGCCAGTGATGAAGCCTTTTCCGCGATAGATTCTTTCGACGGAGGGCGGAATTCCTCAATAAACGGCGCTACGTCGTCAGTAAGACCAAGCGTTGTTTCTTTGTTGATATACTCCACAACAGCTTCCATGCTGCCTGTTTGGTCATAAATGCGTAATTGACGGTCAGCGCCTGTGCCGTTTTCGAGAATGGTGTGGATATAATTGATTTCGTTCCGCGAACCTAAATCATCAACTACATCATCCACAAAATAGAGCAACTCGTGGATGAGTTGGCGCGTGGGAATTTCACGTTGTTTCCCAAAATCAATCAATTTCCCGTCCAAGCCGTAGCGCACGGCACGCCACTTGTTTTCCATAAGCAATGCCCGATGATACAGGCGGAAACTGAGGTTGCGGGAATAAAGTTTGTAGAGTTTTGCGACAATAGCCTGACAAAGCGCAGCAATGGCAATCGTTTCGTCAATACGCATGGGAAGGTCGCAAATACGCACTTCCAGCGTCGGAAAATTCGGATGCGGACGGATGTCCCACCATATTTTCTTGGCATTATCAATACAACCCGTGCGCACAAGCAAATCCACGTAGTTTTGGTATTCGCCCCAGCTATTGTAATAATCAGGCAGATTAGTACGCGGAAAGCGCTCAAACACCTTCGAGCGGTATGATTTCAAGCCGGTTTTAATCCCAGTCCAGAAAGGAGAATTGGTCGTAAGCGCCAAAATATGCGGGAGCAAATAACGCATTTCATTCATAATCTGGATTTGCAATTCACGGTTTTCAATCCCGATATGAATGTGCATACCGAAGATGAGCAGCGACCGCGCAAGCATTTGCATATCTTCGACCAAAATTTTGTAGCGCTCATCGGGAAAAATTTCTTGGTCTTTCCAATGCGAGAACGGGTGCGTACTTGCGGCACCCAAGAGCAATCCGTTTTGTTTAGCGATGTGATTCACCACAGAGCGGATTTTTGTAATTTCGGAGCGAGCTTGCTGAATATTTTTGCAAACTCCCGTGCCGATTTCCAACATCGAACCAATCATCTCCGGCTTAATATGCTCATGCAAGAGCATCTGCCCTTTGGAAAGCAGTTCGATGTCAATGTGCGATTTGAGTTCAAAGGTCTTGGGATCAAGAACCATGTACTCTTCTTCAATGCCGAGCGAAAATGCGGGTTTTTCGACATCACCCGAAATCTTGCGCGACGGTGTGTCTGTTGGAGTCATAGGCTTGTGCTTGGAAGAAAGTAAGGAAATTGTTAGTTGAACGTCGGTATCAATGATAATAAGATAATAACTCTTGTTGTTGTCAAAGGAAATTCGCTTGCCGAACGATTATTATGAATGATTGTTCATTTTACCAGAATAGGAAATTATTTTGCTATTGTCAAGTCTTTTTGCACTTTTTTGTGGAAAACCGCGTAAGAAAGTGAATTATTATCGGAATTATGGCAAAAGTTCTAATAAATTTGCCTCATAGACGTTGTATAATCTAGTTTTTAGTTCGCACTTTTTATTTCTGTTTCTTTCCGAAAGGATACGATTATGTCCATAGCGGTAGGTCAAAATGCACCTGATTTCGCCCTGAAAACCAAAACGCCGGAAGGTCCGGCTACGGTGAAACTCGCTGATTATCGCGGTAAAAACGTGATATTGCTGTTCTTCCCGATGGCGTTCACGGGCGTTTGTACAAATGAATTATGTTCGGTGAGCGGCGGCTTGGAAATGTATTCGTCGCTGAACGCACAAGTTTTTGGTATTAGTGTAGATAGCCCGTTTACATTGGAAGTATTTGCACAAAAAAATAATATCAATTTCCCGCTTTTGTCCGATTTCAATAAGGAAGTTTCGACGCAGTATGGTGCGTTGTACGGCAATTTTGTGCCGGGCGTGTGGGATTTGCAAGGCGTTTCTAAGCGTTCAGCATTTGTTATTGACGGCAACGGTGTTGTGCGCTATGCAGAGGTGTTGGAAAATGCCGGAGAACTGCCGAATTTCTCAAAAGTGGAAGAAACCTTGAAATCACTCGCATAAAACAATAGCAGCGTCAGCACGGAAGCAAGGTTTCAGCCCAACGCAACAAAAAAAAGCAGATACGAAATTGTCGTATCTGCTTTTTTTTTGACGAATCACAAGGTTTTTGATGTATCACAAAGCGTTGTATGCCTCGTGAAATATCAAGTTTATGAGCCTGTGAGCAAAACTTTTTTGCGGGTTTTTGTGCGCATCTGACGCTCGGTCATACCACGCAAATAATAGAGTTTCGAGCGGCGAACCGAACCTTCGCTCACAAGGGTAATACCTTGAATGATGGGTGAATAAAGCGGGAAAATACGCTCAACGCCGACACCATTCGAGATTTTGCGAACGCGGAAAGTAGCGCCTGTACCGACACCGCGACGTGCAATCACGATACCTTGATAGTTCTGTACACGCTCTTTATCGCCCTCGATAACGCGCACGGCGATATTGATAGTGTCGCCCGGTTTGAAGTTCGGGATGTTTACGTCTTCGCCATTATTTTTGGACTTGCGCATATCGCCTGCTTCAGCGATAGCCATAGTCTCTATGAGTTGCAATTCTTTCGACATCATAACTGCTTGTTACAAAAGAAGTTGAAAGTATATGTGATTGATATGCGATAATTTGGGTATAGCCTACAAAAATACGGGATTAAGAAGTTCTGTGCAAACTTTTTGTGGAAAATTATTTTGCCCAAAACTTTTCTTCCAAAACTTTTCGCCTTAGAAATAAGACATAGTAACTGTTTAGGTCAGAAAAAAGCGGCATACAAAGAGCATTCACAAGAACTAATGACCCCCTACACCGATAGCGACCTACGAGCAATCTATCGCCAAGGCGAAAAAGCAACGGTAGCGTTTATGAAAACGCTTCTGGAGCGTCTTTCTGTGGTGGAACGTCGGTTGGAGGAATTGAGTCGGCGCAGCGGAACAACGAGTCGCACCAGCAGTAAACCCACCGTCGAGCGATGGGTATGCAAAACCAACAACCTTGCGCGTATCATCGAGGAAGCCTCCCGGGGGTGAGCTGGGACATCACGGCGACACCCTGCGTTTGCAGGAAACAGCGGACAGAACGATCATTCACCGCGTGAGCGACAATCCAGCCACACCGCTTGTCTGCTCGTGTGGAAGTGTGTTGGCAATGCTAAGCATACCAGCGAGATTGAGCGGGGAATGCCGCCAAGTGTTCGATATTCCTGCTCCTCGTTTGGAGGTCAGCGAACATCGTGTGGAAACTCATGCGTGTTCATGCTGCGGACACGAGTATCACGGAGCCTTCCCGCCTGCGGTGCAAGCACCGGTGCAGTTTGGTGAGCGCTTTACCGCGATGGCTGCACTCTTGAATGTGCAGCATTGCTTGCCGGTCTTTCGCTGTATTCGTTCCTATTGTTCGACCGTCGCTAAACATGGACTCTCCCGCATTGACCAATTCGTTAATGCACTGGCTCGAATGCTGTTCTTGCCAAGGACGACCTAAACAGTTGTTTTAAGAGACTTAAATTCTATGGCAGACACCGCTCTCGTCTGTGCTTTGTGCAGCTTTTACCAATTTTATCCAACCTTAGGATACAGTTCTGCATTAACACTCGCAAACATCATTGCCTGATTCGAGACAATTTTCGCAAAACCTCGTACATCCTGCCCTGTCCACGCATTGTTCATTTCGCCGTATTTGCCGAATTTCGCTTGCATAAGGTCGTGCGGGGATTCGATGCCGACAACATGAAAACGGTATGGCGCAAGAAAGACCTTCACAGTGCCACTCACGCTTGTTTGTGTACTTTGGAGTAGGGTTTCGCAGTTGCGCATAGCAGGCTCAAGGAACTGCCCTTCGTGCAGTAACGCTCCGTACATGGTGGCTGCTTGTTCTTTGAGTGCCATTTGTGCTTTGGTCAGAGTGTGTTTTTCCAGCGTGTGGTGCGCTTTGATGATAATAAGCGGTGCTGCTGCTTCAAACCCTACGCGCCCTTTGATGCCAATAATCGTGTCGCCGATGTGAATATCACGCCCGATTGCGAAAGGCTGCGCTATTTCCGCCACCTTCTGAATTGCCTCTACAGGCGGCATCGTTACGCCGTTCACGCCCGTCAGTTCGCCTTGGGTAAAATGTAGCGTGATTTCTTCGGGTTTTTCCTTAGAAAGTTGTGTCGGGAAGGCGCTTTCGGGGAGGTATTGATCGGAGGTCAGTGTTTCTTTGCCGCCGACGGTTGTTCCCCACAAGCCTTTGTTGATGGAATACAGCGCTTTTGTCCAATCTTGATTCACGCCGTGCTGCTTCAAAAATTCGATTTCCTCTTCGCGGGAAAGTTTGTTGTCGCGGATGGGGGTGAGAATCGGGATATTAGGAATTAGCACCGTGAACGCCGCATCAAATCTCACTTGGTCATTCCCTGCACCCGTCGAACCGTGTGCAACGAAATCCGCACCCGCTTCTTTGGCATACCGCGCAATGGCAAGCGATTGAAACACACGCTCTGCGCTGACAGAAAGCGGGTATGTATTGTTTTTCAGCACATTGCCGAAAACGAGATATTTGATACACTGCGTATAATACTTCGCTGTTTCATCCAGCGTAATGTGCTTCTGAACACCAAGCAAATACGCCCGTTCTTCGATTTCCTTTAATTCTTTCGCAGAAAAACCGCCTGTATTGACAATCACCGAATGAACGGTTTTACCTTGTGCGAGGAAGTATTTGACACAGTACGACGTATCTAAGCCGCCGGAGTATGCGAGAACAACGAGTTGGGACATGATAAATACAAAAATGAAGAGAAAAATATAGCTTGTGAAGGTAGATTTTATCAGCCTTGATTGACTTTGAGTAAAATATTATTTTATGCCTCGCGGTTTTCCTGAATTTCTCTCTCAATTTCCGTGATATTATGCGAGTAGTAGTTTTCTGCGCTTAGAATGTCAGAAGCCGTGAGCGTCGGGTATATCTTCAAAATTTTTGCTGTTGAACATCCCATTTGCTGCCATTCTATAACTGACCAAACAGGAATCCGCGTACGAACAATACACGCACTGCCACCACAGACACCGCGTAATTTCACAATGTCGGGAAAAAGCATTTTTCGTTTTTTTGCTGGGGCTCTCTGCTTGATTTGCCATGTTTGCTGCCGTTCGGACGAAGTTTTTTGTGTAAGCATCAAAGCAGTTTTGGTCATTGTTGCCATACTTCTACTCCTTAATTGTGATGTCTCTACCCCATTGATTCAGTATTTGCCATATTCCCAAGCGTTTTTGCAAAAGAAACGTACTCTCATTTCCGCTTCGCGTTGTAATAAAATTCTTAAAGTCTTTTTCCGTAATATTAGATTGCCTTCCCATTTCACAATTTGTTCCAAATGATATGGAACCTAGGATTTTGATACAAACGATTGCTGTGGCAGTGCTAGAATCAAAACCAACTCTCGATAAGTGAATTTGGGGAGATATGCGTTCTCTCAGCACTTGCTCATTGTTCCTTAACCAAATCTGCACACGTGATTCCTGTAACCTCCGCAAAAAATCATTCTTTTTATTGCGCATCTTTATTGCTGAATCTAAAACCACAGATTGCTGCTCGTACAATTTATCTGCATAAAAATCATAGAATTGAAACCATTTGTAACCGACAAATCTTTCAGGAATTTGTGCTGATTTTTTATTTTGTGCATGAAAATTCTGTAGT
The DNA here is from genome assembly GCA_025455065.1 of Candidatus Kapaibacterium sp. Taxonomy (GTDB): domain Bacteria; phylum Bacteroidota; class Ignavibacteria; order Kapaibacteriales; family UBA4661; genus PH2015. The sequence goes on from JALONG010000007.1 coordinate 128,775, forward strand.
AGAGGCTTATCAATTTCGCGTATCCTGTATGAATCAGTGCTAATTGTGAGAGAATCAACTTTCATTGTCAGATTCGATAATCGAAAGCCTTTATCTTTGTAATATCGCTCAAGCACAACTTCCCAAACCTCAAACTCCACTTGCGAGACAGAATCTGAAGTGGTAGTAGAAGCATATACATTCACACCTTTAAGCCCAAGATGCAGAATTGTACAAAGTACCAACAACAGTATGAAGTTTTGCTTTGTCATTGAATAATTACCAATTGCTCTTCAAGAAAAAACAGTGTGCAGACAACACCACAATTATACAGAATTTCCCCGCTTTGGACAATAGGAATTTCTTTCGCTGACTGCGTAAAAATTCGTAACTTTGCGGTCTCCGAATCACGTGCTTTGGAACGTGTTTTTGTGTGATTCCGACCCTTACGATTATTAACCTCATTTTCATCATTTTTCTAGGGATAACGCCATGTCAGCCGTAGCAACAGCCACCCCAAAAACCAATGGCACGCACACCAATGGAAGCACTAATGGTGCGCACACCAACGGTACGCATAAACACGGAAAAGCCCCGAAACAAAGCCCCAACAACCCTTTCGACTATTACAACGTCAGCGATTTGTTCACGCCCGAAGAGCGCCTCATCCGCGACACCGTGCGCTCCTTTGTGGATGACGAAGTGTTGCCGATTATCGAAGAACATTACCAAGCAGGAACATTCCCCAAGCATCTCGCAAAGCGCATGGCGGAACTCGGTGTTTTCGGCATCACGCTTCCGCACGAGTATGGATGCGCCGGAGCGAGCTACACCGCCTACGGTTTGGCGATGATGGAATTAGAGCGCGGCGATTCCGGCTTGCGTTCCTACGCATCGGTACAAAGTTCGCTGGTGATGTATCCGATTTACGCCTACGGCAACGAGGAACAGCGTAAACACTGGCTTCCCAAGCTGGCTTCGGCTGATGCTATCGGCTGTTTTGGTTTGACAGAACCCGACCATGGCTCGAATCCAAACGGCATGATTACGACCGCCAAGAAAACAAGCAACGGCTTTGTGCTGAATGGCGCAAAAATGTGGATTACCAACGGCAACGTGGCTGATGTGGCGGTTGTGTGGGCAAAATTGGACGGCGTTGTGCGCGGCTTCCTCGTGGAAAAAGGCACACCGGGCTTCACTGCACCTGAGATGAAGGGCAAACACTCGCTTCGTGCTTCGGCAACGGGTGAACTTGTGTTCCAAGATTGTGAAATTCCCGAAGCAAATTTGCTGCCGAATGTCGAGGGCTTAAAAGGACCGCTCGGCTGCCTCACCCAAGCCCGCTACGGCATTTCGTGGGGTGCAATCGGCGCAGCAATGGCGTGTTACGAATCGTCGTTGGATTACGCAAAAACACGCATTCAATTCGGCAAACCGATTGCGGGATTCCAACTTGTGCAGGAAAAACTTGTGTGGATGCTGAACGAAATCACCAAAGCACAACTGTTAGCACAGCGCTGCGGGCAACTCAAAGATGCGGGAGAATCCACGCCGCAACACGTTTCAATGGCAAAACGCAACAATGTCTGGATGGCGCTGGAAATTGCTCGCATAGCAAGAGATATTCACGGTGCAAACGGCATTTTGGGCGAATACCCGATTATGCGACATATGGCAAACCTCGAATCCGTTAAGACCTACGAAGGAACGCACGATATTCATACGTTGATTTTAGGTGCGGATATTACGGGAATTCAAGCGTTTGAGTAACACTATGTTGAGTTTAAGGTATTTCTTTGTTTGACACTTTTCATGCCCAGCGTAAAACCAAGTATCGCAGCAACTTGTAGTCATTTGGAGAGTGTCAAACAGAATACCGTGATTTTATGCCCTGTGCAGTATAGTGTGCCATTGCCTGAATAGACAACATCGGGTTTGCACCGCTTGCTTCAGGGAAAGGGCTGGAATCGGCAACAAAAAGGTTTTTCACTTCGTACAGTTCCCCTTCAGGTGAGGTAGGATGCGTCGCACGATTGCCTCCCATGCGGCACGTCCCCATCTGATGCGCGGAAAAAAGCGGGTAATCGTTCGCCTTCCATCGCCACGAAGGAAGTTCACGGAGCTTCATTTCAAGCGCTTGTACGCCGTTTTTGAGGCTGAAGGGCGCTTGGTGATTGTGCGGGAAATACACTTCTTCTGCTCCTGCTTGCTGATGAATCCGTGCGGCTTCCTGAATACCGCGTTGCAAATGTGTAAGGTCAAAAGGGCTGATATTGTAGTGTGCAACGGGCTTTCCGCGTTTGTCGAGTGTGATGCTGCCCCCGTCGCGGTCGCGTGTCAGCACGATAAATGCGCCTATCTGTGCGGCTTTGAGCATACCTTCTTTGTGCGCTTTGCCGGAAAGCCACGGCAGTGCCATTCCCAAAAGACCACTATGAATTGGCGGCGTTTCTAACTTCGCACCCCAATTCCCCGTAACTTGCGTGATTTCATTGGATAGCGCCGTCATCATATTTCCCCACCAAGGATTCATCGGCTCAGGATAAATACCGGCAACCGAAACCGTCGGATGCAAATGGAGGTGTTTTCCTATGTGCGGGTGCTGCAAACCGCTTCGGAGCAAGAGTGCCGGAGTGTGAATCGAACCGGCAGCCACAACGACAATGTTTGCCTTAATAGTAACGCTATGCCCTTGATATTCAGCTTCTACGCCTGTTGCTTTGCCTTCTCGCACAGTAACTTTTTTGACATCGGTCTCAACTAAAAACCGCGCTCCTTTGCTATTTGCACGTTCCAAATACGTTTTCAAAACGCCCATTTTTGTTCCTTGTTGGCAGCCAAGTGAGCAATAGCCACACATCGTGCAATCATGCGCCGCACAGCCGTTGGAATTGCGCGGAATAATTGTGGTGTGATACCCAAGTGCCTTTGCGCCCCGCTCCAATGCTTGATTTTGAAGGTTATGTTGTGATTCAACTGTGTCAATATGCGTTGCCTGTTCAATTGCTTCAAAACTGCGTTGATATTCGGGCGTGAGAAAATGAGGGTTTGCGTGGTTTTTTGCCCATTCTGCCAAGACGTAATCGGGTGTTCGGAGCGCTGCTGTCCAGTTGATAGTTGTGCCACCACCTAAGCACGAACCCGCAAAGATAGATACAGAGCCGTTGTTGGTGGAATATGCTCCTCCGGCTTCGTAGTACGCGCCAATCATTTCTGCCTCGCGCTGAGTAAAATCTCGCTCCGCGCCGTATTTGCCTTTTTCGACCACTATCACATCAAATCCTGCTTCTGCCAATTCACCCGCCACAACGCCGCCACCCGCACCACTTCCCACAATCACCACATCACACGCAAAAATTGTGTCTTGCGTAACGGCAAGCGGTTGTATCGGCTTTGGTGCATCAGCACGAGGTTTGGAGAGCGGTCCGGGGTATTTGATTGCTGCCCACGTGGGATTATTCGTTGCTTCGTCCGAATAACCGTACAGCAAAAATGTCGTCAGTTTTTTAAGCGAATGAAAACCTTGCCGTAAAAGTGGTATCGGGCTTTTCGACCATGTTTGTAGCATTTTTTCTGCATCTTCGGGTGCGAGATTTGTAACGGATTTCCACGCACCAAACCACGTCAAACCCAGAATTGGAGAGGAAAGCAGGTTCAAAAGCGTGATAAAATCTTGCTGTTGCTGTTCGGAAAGATGGTCTAAAGCAAGGGTGATTTTTTCTGCCACCTCAAAATCACTTGCCTTGAGAGCGTAGAATCTATGAGGGTCGGAAGGCATATCAACCGACGGAATAAACGCATTACAAACAGCACGAAGCGTTGATTGTTGTTTGGGAGTCAGTGTCATTTGGTCAGGAATATAGGATTGAACGGCGCATGATTTCGTGAGATTACGCAAAATTCTCGTGTGAAACAAGAGCATTTTTCGCGTGTCGGATGCAGTTATGGGAACTGATTAAACGTTGTGCAGTGTTGAAGTATCAAATCAGCACCACACGTTGTTATTGTTCGCTAATTTGTTCATTTTTTTGTTCACCCTTCAACTAAAAAGGTGTTGCCATGAAACGCTTTTTGATAGTGGCTTGTTTTGGAATTATGTTGGCAAGTTTAGGCTCGTCGTGCGCACAGCCGCGAATGTTCGTCGGCGGAGGTGCGGTATTTGGTCGCCCCTTTCCACAGCAGCGATTTTTTAACGGTCCGCCCATTGCACCGGGATTTGTTCGCCCACAAGTGTTCGTTGCGCCCCGTCCGCGAGGTTTCTTTGCACCGCGTCCTTGGGGCGGCGGCTGGAGACGCGGCGGTCGCTGGGGTTGTTGATATTCGCATATAATTCCGTATTTTGGTCGGAGTTGCAGCATAGTTCACACCGAAGAATGCTGCGCTCCGACTTTTTTATTGCCACGAAAATCAATCTTCTTCATTTGTAGGGTTTGAACCACTTCATTTTTTTATTTCCAATGACCACTATGAACCGCGTATTTTCTGCTTTCCTGAGCATTGTATTGTTACTGTTTGCAAATACGGCTCTCCGCGCACAGCCCACAGAAGTTATGAACACGGCAAAACTTCAAAACGCCCTCAAAAAACTGAGTACGCTGGGGAGCGTGCTGTATGTGGCGGCGCATCCTGACGACGAAAACACCGCATTTATCGCCTATTGCGCGAATGAGCGCCTTTTCCGCACAACGTATTTGTCCATGACACGCGGCGACGGTGGGCAGAATATCATCGGCAGTGAACAATCGGAACTGCTCGGCATTATCCGTACCCAAGAACTACTCGCAGCGCGGCGTACCGACGGCGGTGAGCAGCTCTTTACACGTGCGCTGGATTTCGGGTATTCCAAAACGCCGGAAGAAACTTTCAAAATTTGGGGCAAAGACCGCATTTTGGCGGATGTCGTTTGGGCAATTCGTAAAATGCGCCCCGATGTGATTGTTACGCGCTTCCCGACCACAGGCGAAGGCGGACACGGACATCACACCGCGTCTGCAATTCTTGCCGGAGAAGCATTTGCCGCAGCCGGAGACCCAAACCGTTTTCCCGAACATCTGAAATTTGTCAAAGTGTGGCAGCCCAAGCGCCTTTTGTGGAATGCGTGGTTGCCGATTATCGAAGCCCGTAAAGCGAATCCCGCGCAGTACCCGTCTCTTGACCTCAGCGCCTACAACCCGCTTCTGGGCAAGTCCGCCACAGAAATCGCTGCCGAAAGCCGATCCATGCACAAAAGTCAAGGCTTCGGTGTAAGCGCATTGCGTGGTGAAGCGCTGAATTACTTTGAGCATTTGGCAGGTGATTCGGCAAAAGGGGATATTTTTTCCGGCGTGGATATGACGTGGAACCGCATCAAAGGCGGTGCAGACATTGCTAAAGCGCTTGACGAAGCGCGAAAAACTTTCCAAGCGGAAAATCCTTCGGTGATGCTTCCTGCCTTGCTCAAAGCGTACAAAGCCATGAACGATGTGCAAAAAACGACAGGTGAAGATTTCTGGATTCCACAAAAGCGCAAAGAACTGCTGGAACTTATTCGCTCTGCTGCCGGAATGTGGATTGAAGCCATTGCACAAAATCAACCGCAACAAGGCGAGACAGGTTTTTCCGGCGTTCCCGGCGGCACGGTGCGCATTGCGGCTTCGATTGTAAACCGTTCTCCTGCGGCAATCACGCTCAAGCGAGTATTGTTCCCCTTTGCAGGTGATTCCGTTATCGCAAAACCGCTTCAGACAGGCAAATTCCAAACCATCACCGTTACCAAAACTATTCCCGTCAATACACCGCTTTCACAACCTTACTGGCTGCAAGCCACACCGGAAAAGGGTCTTTTCACTGTTCAAGACCAGCAACTCATTGGGCAGCCCGAAAATAAGCCGTCCTTGGAAGTGTCGTTTGTGGTCGGTATCGGCAGCGAGGAAATCACCTTTACTGTCCCCGTGCTGCACCGCCGCACAGACCGCGTGTTAGGCGAGGTCTATCGCCCGTTTATCGTTGTTCCGCAGGTTTCCGTGAATTTGCCGCAGCGTTCCTTTGTTTTTGCCGACACCGCAAGCAAGGAAATAAGCGTCCTTGTGCAGGCAAATACGCCCAAAGCCACAGGCAGTGTGCGCTTGCGTCTGCCCGAAGGCTGGAAATCCGCACCGGAACAGGTTTCGTTTACCTTGACCAATAAAGGTGACGAAATGCGTGCATTTTTCCGTGTCAAACCGCCGCAAGTATCTGTAAACCCTGATGAAACCGTTGTTGCGGAGGCAATCGTCGGTACGACAACGACTATCACCGTAAACAAAGGTATGACGACTATTGCTTATACGCACATCCCAACACAAACCATTCTCCCCGAAGCAAAGGCGCGGCTGACGCGCTTGGAACTGCGCAAGAGTATCAAAACCGTCGGTTATATTGACGGCGCGAGTGATGATGTCGCCGAATACCTGAAACAGAGCGGCTTTGAGGTTGCCTTGCTCTCCGATGAAGAAATTGAAACGGGCAATCTGGCTCGGTACGACGCGATTGTAAGCGGTATTCGTGTTTACAACGACAATGCCCGCCCGCGTTTGCGTCAGCAATATCGTCGTCTCATGGATTACGTCGCTAACGGTGGCACGATGCTCGTGCAATACCAGCTTTCAGGCGGCTTGGTAACAGACAGTATCGGTCCTTATCCTTTCACCATTTCCCGCGACCGCGTTACCGAAGAAGATGCGGCGGTGAAAATGTTGAAAGCAAATCATCCTTTGTTCAGCACACCGAATGTGATTACACAGGCGGATTTTGAAGGCTGGGTGCAAGAGCGGGGCTTATACTTTGCAAATAAATGGGATGAGCGCTACGAAACGCTACTTTCGTGCAATGATGCCGGTGAAACGGAAAAGAAAGGCGGAATGCTGCTTGCACGGTACGGCAAAGGAGCGTTTATCTACACGGGATATGCGTGGTTTCGTCAGCTTCCGGCAGGTGTTCCGGGTGCGTATCGTCTTTTCACAAATCTGCTCCATGCTGCACAAACACTCAATCAAGGAGCATCACCGTCGCAAAATGCTCCCAAACCTGAAAGCAACAAATAACCTGTTTCCCGCGTGAAATCTGCTTTGGAAGACCTTGAACATCGCCGTCCGGTCTGGGTGGCACTTTCCGATTTGTATCTCGACACGGAAATGGATGACGGTATTTATTCCTACATTGCTCGCACCTGTCGTGAATCGCCGTATTCATGGGAAGAGTGCGAGCAAATTTTGTGGGACGAAGTGCATCCCGTCTGCGTTGGCAATTTGCTTGTCGTCGCAGGCGAATGGGCGGCTTTTGATGAGCAGTGGCTTGAAGAGCGCATCATATCTCATATTCAGCATTGGGGCTGGGTTCCCTTCAAAAACCATCATCGAAAATTTCGGTTTTTTCGCAGCGTCATTGAGCAAGATTGGAGCAAGGTTCGTGCGTTTGGAGTTGAAAGCCCATCACAAAATGACGGCAATATTCCGTCATAAATGCTAAAGAAACATCGCCCTACACCTCCACCGGCGAAGTATTTTCGGGATGCAGTCCCTGAACGTCTTTGTATATCTCACGGATTGCTTTAATGTCCTCGTGAATATCGCCTGTTGGCATAAAGATAGCAGCAATGCCAACTTCTTTTTTCTTATAGTCCATAATGCCGCATAAAATCGGCACTCCTGCTTGGTGTGCAATGTAGTAAAATCCGGTTTTCCATTTCGCGGCGCGGCTGCGTGTGCCTTCGGGTGGAATAATCAAGCCCAAATCATCACTCTCTTTGAGCAGGTTTGCCGCGAAATCCACCATGTTCGTACTTTTGCTTCGGTCCACTGCAATCCCTCCAAGCCAGCGCATAAGTCCACCAAAAGGAAAGCGAAACAACTGCTTTTTTCCAAGCCATTTTCCTCGAAAATCCAGCGCCATAGAACCAAAGACAGCACCGTATAAATCCCAGTTCGATGTGTGCGGCGCACCAATAACGACAAAGCGTTTCAAGTCTTTCGGCACTTCGCCGACGACCGTCCAATTGGATAAACTCAGTACCCACCGTGCAAAACGTTGTTTTTGTGTCATTGTTATAGAGAAAAAATAAGAACACACTTGAATAAGAACACACTTTCGGGAGTTTTTCGGAGCGAAAATTACGGAAAAAAACTTGGTTTCGTGCTATGTTGGATATGGCAAACGCGAAAAATTTCGCTTATGGCGTAGATTGTGCATCAAAATCGCCGAAAGTCCCGTATTTTAGAGCCGTCACCTGATATTATTTTCCATTCTTCTTGAGTATGACCGACCACCGAAAATACCTCGAACCCAGCATTATATCAAAGATTCAAGGCATTGACCTCAAAGCGCGGCTTGTCGTGGAGGGCTTTATCACAGGCTTGCATAAATCCCCCTATCACGGCTTCAGCATTGAGTTTGCGGAGCATCGTCAGTATATGCCGGGCGATGAAATTAAATTTATTGATTGGAAAGTATTCGCCCGCACCGACCGTTATTACGTCAAGCAATACGAGGATGAAACCAATCTGCGCTGCACGATTATCGTGGATTCAAGCGCTTCGATGAACTATGCTTCTAAAGGCAATATCACGAAATTTGAGTATGCGTGTTATTTGGCTGCTTCCATGGCGTTTTTGATGATGAAACAGCAAGATGCGGCAGGATTGGCACTTTACGACACGGAAGTCCGCTCGTATCTGCCTTCGCGCTCGAAAAGGTCGTATATTCAAGAGATTCTGCGCACGTTGGGTAATGCCGTTCCGACGAATCAAACCGGCACGGCTACTGCGCTGGCGAGTATTGCCGACCGCATTGCGCGGCGTGGTTTGGTGATTGTGTTGAGCGATTTTTTTGATGACCTGAACGCCGTAACCTCAGCATTGAAGCGCTTTCGGCATAGCAATCACGAAGTTCTCGCTTTTCAAATTCTCGACCCGCGAGAACGCGATTTTAACTTTGGTTACGACGCTATGTTCCGCGACATGGAAACAGGGGAAGAAATGACCACGCAGCCCTATCAAATAAAAACGGCGTACTCTGAGGCACTGAAACAATTTACGGAAACACTCAAAAATTCTTGCCGTGAGCGGAACATTGATTATATGCTCTTGGACACGGCACAGCCTTTCGATGTAGCATTGGTGCAGTATTTGATGAAACGGCAGAGGATTCAGGGTTAGAAGTTGGTGGGTTCAGGAAGCATGAAGAGCCTTCAAAATAGCTTCACTACATGCTTCAAAAGAAATTGTTCGTCCGCACACGTCCGCCATTGTCGCAGAGCGCTCCGCAATAATTCCCCGAATACGGCTTCGTTCCTCGTTTGTGGGCAAATGCAGTACATCCGCAAGTGCTTCGTGTCCTTTCCCCAGCAGCACCGAACCATGCTGCAAGACGACGTTCCCATACAGCTTTTGTGCGCTTCCCACCACTTTACGCTTTCCCCAAAGAAGTTCATACCGCGCCGAACTCGCAAAACACGGCATAGCGACAGTACCGGAGCGATAATGTGTGCGGAAATCGGTTTGTTTTTTTTCAAAATCCACCTCCGTCGCGCCCAGCAAATGCAGTGCCTCCCGCAAGAAAATATGCACATCGCGGTAAATGGTGTGAATGGTGCGCTCGGGCTCGTGAGCGGTGGTGAGTGGCACTACGACGGAATAGGTCAGTTCGTCGGCATGGACAATCGCTCTGCCGCCCGTCGGACGGCGCACAATCGCAATTCCCAGCTTTTTGCAGGCTTCTTCGTCAATATCGCTTTGCCGTTGATGCGCTCCAAGCGAGACTGCATGAGGCTTCCACGAATACAAGCGCAGCATGGGTTTTGCTGTTTGGGAAGCAAGTGCCAGTGCGCGGTTGTGGTCAATGTTCATATTTGCCTCAGGCGCGTGTTCGGGTTGCACGAGAATTTCTACATCCTGCCATGTTGTTGCGCCGAAAAGGTGCAAAAAACTGTGGGCATTTTCTTCTGTACCTCGCATCAATACTACATTTTCTGTGAGCATAGTTCTCCGTTTTATTGCTCTTGAAGAACTAATGCGTTATACACGGTGTCGCGCAGCGCACGACCGGTGAAAATAACCGTGTAGCCTTTGCCACGCTGAAAGGTGAGGTTTCGTGCGGTAAAGAGCCGTATCGTGTCGTTGTTAAATGTGAGTGTTCGTGTTATGGAACTGTAAAATCGAGAATCAGAAACAACAGGTGTGAAGCGGTTTTGTGCCAGTGGTGCCCGCACGATAAACGTATTGTCCGATTCCGAATTGCCAACGAGCAAATTGCTGATATTCGCAGTTGCGTTAAAGTATCGAACAACACTTTGAGCGGGCGAAGGGCGCAACCCCAAATCCACAGGCGACCACAAACCACGCTCCACAATAACGCTGCGATTAGCTCCGAAGCCGCTTCCAATCACAACATAAGAACGCCGCACTACGGGTGTTATGCTGTTTGCAGACGGGATGCCGTCCATAAACATCATTTGGCTAACACCCGCAGGTAGCACCGTTAAAGCCGTCGCGCCGTATCCGAGCGTATCTTGCAGTACATTTCCCAAACTCACAAGCGTTCTAGTCATTTCACCAAAGGCATTTATCGCTTGAAACAACGCGCCGACGGGCATTGGAGTAAATGTTGTTGTTTGGGGCATCATGCCGGATTGCTGTGCAACGTCGGGGATAAGCGTCATTGTGCGGCGCTCAATGACCAAAAAATATGCTCTGCTTGTTGCGTCCGGCAGTGCTGTTATGCCATTTTGCTGTACGCTGTCGGGATTAAACACAATAAACGGTTGCAGCATTGATGCCCCGCCGCGTGGCATCACAAAGGGCGCGGAAACAGCTCCCGGAGCAAGCAATGACGCTATTTGCCGCGCAGATTGACTTGTTGTCGCCCCGCGCACAACCGTCACATTTTCCGGCGAAAGATTGACAGCCCGTATAATCACCGAATCACCACCCGGAACACGAGTATTTGTCGGCACGGCAAAGGCAAGCGTATCATGCACAAAGACCGTTTGTGAGCCGTTTACGTCCAATGTTGTTGTGATTTGTTGCGATGTTGCCGTGCTTTGCCGATTGATGCGGAGCGTGTCGCGCCCGATAGACCCACACGCGGTGAGCATTTCGTAGGGCGACAGCGACCGCGCAGCAAGGTTGCCGCTAACAGAATTTGTGCCGTAACTCACGCCGGAAAGCGGGTTTGACGAAAAATTTGCCACCCGAACATACGTGGAAGGCGCTTCAGAAGTGATAATATCAAGGCTTTCCGTATTGCGCTCATTCAACCCCAAAAGGCGGATATTCCCGCCATTGTCGGTGTATAGGAAAACGCTATAACTATTGCCCGGATTCAAGCGATTAAGCGTAAAAAGCCCTTTTTGCGTACTGACAACGCCCGTCGCCGTGGTCGTTTGTTCGGTCAAAGCCAAACTCAGCGCACCGCCCACAACGCTCACAGGCACAATGCCGCTTGTTCTACGATACGCTATTGCCCCGCCAAGCGGCGTTCCGCTTGGGCAACCGATTGTGAAGGAATACGTTTTGCGCGAGTCGTTGATACAATTCACAATACGAATGTTGATTGCATTATTGAGCGTATCGGTCGGGATGGATTGCAGCACGATGACCGTGTCTATGCCCAATCGTGAACCGGCTACCGTCGGCAGCCCAACAAAGGTGTAGCGGGCGTTGCGCGTGGTGAACAGAAAAGGAGGTGCTGCGTAGAGAATCTGTCCCGTTGCGGTGGTTATGACCACGCGCCCACTATCGGCTTTCGCCGAAATAAACGGAGAAGCGGCAAATTGCGCAACAAGTGACCCATCGGTGGAAACAGTAAGGGTGTCACGCGATGCAAGGGAAAATGTCCTAAAGTTAGCGCCAATATACTGACCATCGGGAATATTGGTCATGTTCACGTAGCGAAAGCCCGTTGTTTGGAAATCTTGCTGCGCAGAAGCAGCCTCGGTTGCTGTTGGGAAATCGCACCCTGAGAGGCTTGCAAGCACGAGAAGAACGCAGCAAGCAATGATACGCTGCGTAGTGGAAAAGACGTTTGTCATTCGCAAGGAGGAAAATGAAGAATGTATAATCACTTAGCTATCCCGCCCTACCGCTTCTTCGCGGTAGTGCGGGTTTCCGGGGAAGTGGTCAATGCCTTGCTTACGGTACTTCGACAGCGTTCAAAAGTTCGTTGATAATGTCTTCGGAGCGCATATTTTCTGCTTCCGCCTCGTAGGTCAGCCCCACGCGGTGGCGCAGCACATCATGGCAAATAGCACGAACATCTTCAGGAATCACATAACCGCGATGTTTGATGAACGCATATGCTTTGGAAGCCGTCGCAAGGGCAATCGTCGCACGGGGCGAACCGCCGTAGCTGATGAGATTGGCAAGTTTGCCGAGCTTGTATTGTTGCGGGTTGCGGGTTGCAGAAACAATATCCAAAATATACTGCTCAATTTTTTCATCCATATAGACTTCACGCACCACCGCACGGGCTTTCATGATGCTTTGCGGCGCAACAACAGGCTGAATGGCGGCTTTTTCATTTGAGAGATTTTGTCGCATGATAAGGCGCTCATCTTCGCGTGTCGGATAAGTAATCAACGCCTTCAGCATAAAACGGTCCACCTGCGCTTCGGGTAGAGGGTATGTGCCTTCTTGCTCAATGGGGTTTTGTGTTGCCAAGACCAAAAAGGGTTCTTGGAGTTTGAAGGTTTTTTCGCCGATAGTTACTTGACGTTCTTGCATTGCTTCCAGCAAGGCGCTTTGCACTTTTGCCGGAGCGCGATTGATTTCGTCGGCGAGAATAAAATTAGCAAAAATTGGTCCTTGTCGCACGGAAAACTCCGTCGTGGCGGGATTGTAAATGGTCGTCCCGATAACGTCCGCCGGAAGCAAATCCGGCGTGAATTGAATACGGCTGAACTTGGCATCAATGGCTGTTGCGAGGGTTTTGATAGCCAAGGTTTTTGCCAGTCCCGGCACACCTTCCAGCAAAATATGTCCGTCGGAAAGCAAGGCAATCAGCAGTCTTTCGACCATGTACTTCTGCCCGACAATATTTTTGCTGATTTCATTGGTCAAAAGTTCGATAAAGGCGCTTTCGCGCTGGATGCGTTCATTGAGTTCACGGATGTCGGTCATGGCGTTTGGGGCAATGAAAAAAAGAGAAGGTTGAGCAATATTGCTGAAAATCGGCAAGGCTGCGAAATTGATAAATTGCTGATAAATCAACAATTTGAGAAAATTTTCCCGACAAATATAGGAGTTTTTACGCAACCGTCAAAAGGCTATCTTTGGGCGTGCGAGAATGATAACAGGAATGATACAGCACCGAACTTGGTTTTATGCGGCGATTGTCGTATTTTCGCGGTCGAAACATAAACTCTCAACTAAGCACTCAACACAAGCGTTTATCACGTTTACAACCTCGAACCTTACGACTAATGGAAGAAAAACTTATCGCAATTATCAACCGTTTCGGCGAACTTACCAATTTTCTTGCCGCGCCCGATGTTCTCAACGATTACAAGCGCTTTAGCGAACTTTCCCGCGAACACAAGCGTTTGGAAGGCATCGTCAAAACAGGAGAAGAGTATTTACGCATCAGCAAAAATCTTCGGGAAAATAAAGAAATTCTTTCTACACCCGGCATGGATGCTGATTTGAAAGAACTCGCTGCTGCCGAATTAGATGACCTCGCTGAAGCCAAAGAGCGCTTGGAATCTGAGTTGCAGGTGCTTTTGCTCCCACGAGACCCGAATGACGACAAAAACTGCATCGTGGAAATCCGCGCCGGAACAGGCGGCGACGAAGCTGGCATCTTTGCCGGAGACCTTTTCCGAATGTATCAACGTTTTGCCGACCAAAAAGGGTGGCAAACGGAACTCATTGATTTTAATGAAAGTGAACGCGGTGGGTACAAGGAAATCGTGTTTTCGTTGGCAGGCGAAGAGGCTTTCGGCATGATGAAGTACGAAAGCGGTGTGCACCGTGTGCAGCGCGTTCCCGAAACCGAAGCAAGCGGACGCATCCACACTTCAGCCGCGACGGTTGCTATTCTGCCCGAAGTGGATGATGTCGAAGTTCATATTAACGAAAACGATTTGCGGATTGACATTTTTCGCTCCGGCGGCAAAGGCGGTCAGAACGTGAACAAGGTGGAAACCGCCGTCCGTATGGTGCATATTCCGACGGGAATCGTTGTACAATGCCAAGACGAGCGCTCCCAACTTAAAAACCGCGAAAAAGCAATGAAGGTCTTGCGAGCGCGATTGTACGAACTGGAATTGGCAAAGCAGCAATCCGAACTTTCCTCGTCGCGCAAAGACATGGTAAAAAGCGGCGACCGCTCCGACAAAATCCGCACCTATAACTATCCCCAAAACCGTGTCACAGACCACCGTTTGGAAGGCGATGCAAAAAATTATGCTCTGCAAGAAGTGATTGACGGCGAGATAGAGCCTGTCATTCGGCAGTTGCAAATTGCAGAACGCGCAGAAATGCTCAAAGCGGGAGCAACGATATAGACTTGAAGAAGTGTTGAGTTTTAAGTGCTGAGTGTTGAGTTCAAAAACTCTGCAAAATGTTGTTAAAAAACAACTTAATGCCCGATATTTTACATTCAACACTCAACACTACATCGTTTACGCCAAACGGTCATACGCCGGAAGCGTGAGAAAATCTACATAGTCAGGTGATGTTGCCAGACGGTCAAAGATTTCACGGGCTTCTGCAAAACGTCCTTGTGCGAAGAGCGCTTCACCAAAGGCGTTCTTAATTGTCTCCATTTCCTCGCCAATAATCTGCCGTACAAGTTCCACCGTTACTTTTCTTCCGTCGTCCAAAATACCTTTTGCATGATTCACCCACTGCCAAACCTGTGTCCGTGATATTTCCGCCGTTGCTGCGTCTTCCATGAGGTTGTGAATAGCAACAGCACCATTGCCGCGCAACCATGCTTCCACGTACTGAATCCCAACGTTCACGTTATTGCGTAAACCAGCTTCGGTAATTTTTCCGTCCGGCACGACAAAATTGAGCAAATCTGCAGCTTTGATGCTCACTTCCTCGCGCAAACGTTCCTTTTGGTGCGGCTTGTCGCCAAGTTTTGCAGTGAATGGCTCTTTGGCAATCTGAACTAAATCAGGGTGCGCTACCCATGAACCGTCGAAGCCGTCATTTGCCTCGCGTTCCTTATCCGCCCGAACCCGCGTCAATGCTGTTTCGGTAACGGCTGCGTCTTTGCGATTCGGAATAAATGCCGCCATGCCGCCGATGGCGTGTGCGCCGCGTGTATGACAGGTTTTGACGAGAAGTTCCGTGTATGCCCGCATAAAAGGGACGGTCATGGTTACTTGTATGCGGTCAGGGAGTGGTGTTTCCATGCGGTTGCGGAACTTTTTAATCACGCTGAACATATAATCCCAGCGCCCTGCGTTTAAGCCTGCTGCGTGGTCGCGGAGTTCATAGAGCATTTCTTCCATTTCAAATGCGGCGGGAATTGTTTCAATGAGCATCGTAACTTTCACCGAACCGTGCGGTACGCCAAGAGTTTTTTGTGCCAACGTAAACACATCATTCCACAAACGCGCTTCCAAGTGGCTTTCCAGCTTAGGTAAATAAAAATAGGGTCCCGAACCGCGTGACAGCAACTCTTTCGCATTGTGGAAGAAATACAAGCCAAAATCACACAGCGAACCCGACATCGGCTCACCATCAACGGTAATGTGTTTTTCCAGCAAGTGCCAGCCGCGCGGGCGCACAAGCAGCGTTGCGACCTCAGCATTCAGTTTATACTCTTTGCCTTCGGGCGAGGTGAAATCAATCTGCTTGCGAATGGCATCGCGCAGGTTGATTTGTCCCTGAACGGCATTAAACCACGTCGGGGAGTTTGCGTCCTCGAAGTCTGCCATAAACATATTTGCACCGGAATTGAGCGCGTTCACAATCATTTTTCTGTCCACGGGACCGGTGATTTCGATGCGGCGATTCTGTAAATCCGAAGGAATCGGTGCCACGCGCCAATCGCCGGAGCGCACGGATGCTGTTTCCACGAGAAAATCCGGTAATTTTCCTGTATCAAAATCTTTTTGGCGCTCGGCACGTTTGGCAAGTAATTCCTTGCGTTTGGGGTTGAAGGTGCGTTGCAGCAGCACGATAAAATCCAGTGCTTCGGGAGTTAAAATTTCGTGAAATTGCGGTAAAATCTCGCCTGTGATGCTAACACCGCTTGGAAGAGTAAGGTTGCTCATAGTTGCCGGGAGTTTTGAGGTGATAAAAAAATATGTTTTCTGAAGTTCTCTGTCTGAAGTTCTCTGAAAGTTCTCTGAAATTCTTAGGAAATATACACTATCCGCACCCAAGAAGCAATTACGCATTACGTTTTGCCTGAAGAAATTCGTCGTAATCGCGGTAATAATCGTCTTCGGAATAATGGTTGGAAGCCAGCACAAACAGCACTGCGCCGGAAGAAAAGTTAACCAGCTCCCGCCAAATCATCGTTGGTACATACAAGCCGTGATACGGACGGTTGAGCGTAACGGTTTTGCGTTGCCGCCCGTCGTCCAGCATCACATCGAAACTGCCGGACATAGCAATAATGAGCTGTTGAAGGTCTTTGTGCGCGTGACCACCGCGCTCCGCTCCGCCCGGCACATCGTAGAGATAGTAAGCCCGTGAGAGCGAAAACGGCACGTGTTTACCGCTTTCTACAAAGGAGAGACTACCGCGCATCGGTTCACCGAGCGTGGGAAGATTGATGATTGCTGTGTCGTGGATGGTGGTCATAACTCTTTCAATCGCTTACAAAATTTTCCGAATCACTTCTTCAATCGGTACTTCCTCAATCGTCAAATCAACAACGTCGTGCGCACTCAAAATAGATGCGGCTATTGCGGCAATTTGCCCGCGCGGGGCGCGTATTTGTGCGCGTTCCGGCTGCCATTCCGTAACCGTGCCAAAGCGCTCCAGCTCGTGTTTTGGGGCGGCATCCCGCAACACAATCGTAATAATTTTTTCATCAACATAGCCCGCAACCAAGTCTCGAAGCGCTCCATCGAATTTTATTGCCCCGTCGTCAATCACAATCACCCGCTCACAAAGTTCCTCAATGTCGCTCATGTAGTGGCTTGTGAGGATAATTGTCGTTTCGCTTTCGCGGTTGTATTCACGGATAAAATCCCGCACTGCCTTTTGCGCAATGACATCAAGACCAATCGTCGGTTCATCCAAAAACAGCACACGCGGCGCGTGAAGCAATGAGCCAATGAGTTCACATTTCATGCGCTCTCCAAGCGACAAACGCCGCACCTGCACGTGGAGTTTGTCGGTAATGTTCAGCCGTTCAGCCAAGTTCTGAAGGCGCTTTCGGTAGTCCGATTCGGGAATACGGTAGATTTCTTTATTGAGCAAAAAAGCATCGGCAGCCGGTAAGTCCCACCAAAGCTGGTTTCGCTGACCCATGACGATAGCAAATTGCCGCTTAAAATCGTTACTCCGCTCCCAAGGAACAAATCCCATGACATGGGCATCCCCGCTTGTGGGCGTAAGCAAGCCGGAAAGCATCTTGAGCGTGGTGGTCTTTCCTGCGCCGTTTGCGCCCAACATTCCGACAAGTTCGCCTTGACGAATTTCAAACGAAACGCCCTTCACGGCTTGCCGTTCCTTGTATTCACGCTTAAAAAACGACTTCAGCGAACCTGCCAAACCTTCTTGTTTGACGTGGCTTCGGTAGATTTTTGTGAGGCTGCGGACTTCGATGGAATTTTGTGGAGAATGGCTTGGAGAATGGCTCATAATCACGCATCCAAAAGAATTTCCGTCCGCTCCCGTGCCGAAACGTACAGCGCGTCAATGATGCGCATACGGTGGACAGCCTCTGCCGGAGTAGATGCAACCGGCACTAAACCCTGCACGGCGTTCACAAAATGCTGCAATTCGTTTTGATACGATTTTTGGTAGAGAGCTGTTTTGGAGCGTGTTGCGTCAGGGGATTCGGTGCTGACAAATTCATTTCCTTTGCGGCGAATGATTTTAAGCGGGTTAATAAACGCCGAACCTTTATCACCGAAAAAGTTGCAATAGTAGAGTTCTTCTGGGCGTTGAAGCGTCCAACTTGTCTCGAAAATGCCGACGGTATCATCAGCAAAATTCAAAAAGCCCGTAACGAAATCCTCTACATTTTTTGTTTGATGCTTTTGCATCACCGCCCGCACGGAATGGACTTTCGGGAAGTTGGTGAGCCAAAGCATAAGGTCAATCAGCACAATACCCAAATCCAGCATCACGCCGCCACCCGAAATATCGGCTTGCCCAAGCCATTTCTGTTCGCTGGAGCGCTGTTTGAGCCAACCGGATTTGATATAGTGAAATTTTCCCAATTCTCCGCGCTCAATAATGCTTTTGAGTGTGATAGTATCAGGGCGGAAGCGGTGATTCATTGCAACCATGACTTTGCGCTCGTGGCGTTTTGCAGTTTCGTCAATCATCGCTGCTTCTTGCCATGAACGTGCAAGCGGCTTTTCGATAAGCGCATCTTTGCCTGCTTCCAAGCACTCCACCGCTACCTCGTAATGCGCATCAGTGCTGGTACAGATGTCCACAGCGTCAATGCCATCAATCATGAGTAATTCACTCACTTCTTTTGCGATGTGAGGAATCTTATATTTTTCCGCGAGCATTTTCGCTTTGGACTTGTTGCGGTCACAGAGTGCGACAACTTCTACACCCGGGAGTTTCGTTAAAATCGGCAAATGGATGCTTTGCGCGATATTTCCTGCGCCAATCAGCGCGATTCTGGTTTTTCTCATACTTGCTAAACAGTCGTAAAAACATTTGGGCAAAACCACTCTTCTTGAGCTAATCTGCAAAAATAGAGAAAAATCCTTGCTTGCGCTAGTTTGAACTGTTAGATTGCAAAGGTAATTTATCGTTTTTCTCATTCATTGTTTCCATGCCGCAATGACTTTACCTGATGATCCCATTATTCTGGAGCTTTTGCCGGAATTTGTGCTTGATTGGCTCAAACAACTTGATGCCGAATTTCACGAAATTCTTGACAAAAAAGATGAACAGCGCCTTTACAGACTCGGACACACACTGAAAGGCTCGTGTTTGCAGTTCGGCTTAGAAGACCCCGCAAAACTTGGTATTACGCTCATGGAACATTCCAAAGTGCAAAATTGGGATGCCGCTCGCGCTATGTACGACCCCATTCGCAGCTATTTCCTCGAAGCACAAAAATTGCTTCAGGCAAAAGGACTTATGTAAGAAGGGATGAGGGATAGGGGCAAAGGGATAAGGGAAAATACTCGTAGTATTGACCTTTAATTCTCTCACCTATAACCTGTAGCCTAAGACCTATAACCCAAAACCTACAACCTAAGACTTTCTCACAATGATTTCTACGCTGGCAGTTGTCGAAACAAGCGCAATCGGCGCAAATACGCGCATTGCAGAATTTGCTATCATCCGTGCCGGAGCCAAAATCGGTGCGAATGTCGTGATCCATCCGCACGTTGTTATCGGCGATGGCGTTGAACTTGGCGACGGCGTTGAGGTGTTTCCGGGTGCGGTCGTCGGCAAAGAACCGAAAGGTGCCGGGGCGCTTTCCAGAACGCCTGTTTTTGAGCGGGTTGTGAAAGTTGGGAATAATTCTTCGATTGGTCCGCACGTGGTGATTTATTACGACGTGAGCATTGGCGAAAACTCGCTTATCGGCGATGGCGCTTCGATTCGGGAACAATGTTCGATTGGAAATAAAACCGTTATCGGGCGGCAAGTTACCATTAACTACAATGTCCGCGTTGGTAACGGTGTGAAAATTATGGATAACTCGTGGATGGCGGGAAACATGGACATCCGCGACGGCGCGTTTATTTCGGGCGGCGTGTTCACCTCGAATGATAACGACATCGGGCAGCACGGTTATTCCGACGCGCACGTTGTCGGACCGACGATTGAAGAGGGTGCAATGATTGGTGTCGGCGCGAAATTGTTGCCGAATATTATTATCGGAAAAAATGCCGTTGTTGGTGCGGGAGCCGTTGTTACGAAGAGTGTTGAAGCGGGAACGGTGGTGATGGGTGTTCCGGCGAAAGTGGTGAAGAAATCTTGAGGAAAAGCGACCTACTTTACGGGTTGTTTGTTGTACTTATCACGTTGATAAAAACATGATTACTCGACTTGCAACAGACGCAGACATAACGGGAATTCTGGATTTGCAAGCCATCAATCTCTACGCAAATCTTACCGACAACGAGCGTGAAAACGGCTTTGTTACGACACCTTTTACCACAGAACAAATCCAAACACTGCTCCACAACGAGCGTGGTGTTTTTGTTGCAGAGGAAAATAGTGAGATTGTCGGTTACGCTTTTGCAGGCTCATGGGATTTTTTTTCGCAATGGGCGATTTTTCCGTACATGGTCTCGCGCTTTGGTTTGGTGCAGTTTCACGGCGCAAGCATTACTCCTGCCTCGACGTTTCAGTATGGACCCGTCTGCATTGCGCATGATAAGCGTGGAAGCGACGTATTTCCTCAGCTATTTGGTACAATGCGCACAGCAATGGCGGAGCGGTATCCCGTTGGCTTGACGTTTATCAACCGAAAGAACACCCGTTCAGTCAAAGCGCATACCACCAAACTTGACTTGGAAATCGTTGATGAATTTGATTTTAACGGTAATCAGTATTACGGTTTAGCTTTTTGGACAACATGATTCGACACCAATGACAATGAAAACAACACTGGCAGAAGCCCGAATTATCACGCTCCCCAAAATCTCCGACCCGCGAGGAAATCTCACGTTTATCGAAGGAAACGGGCGGCATATTCCCTTCGACATCAAGCGTGCGTATTGGATTTACGATGTGCCGGGCGGCGAAAAACGTGGCGGTCATGCGTATCGTGCAAATGAAGAATTTATCATCGCTCTTTCCGGCAGTTTTGATGTGGTGCTGGACGACGGCACGGAGCGCAAAACCTTTTCTTTGAATCGCTCCTACTTCGGTTTATACGTGCCGAACATGGTTTGGCGGCAGTTAGAGAACTTCTCCACCAACGGCGTTACGCTGATACTTGCTTCCACGCCGTATTCGCCCGATGATTACATCCGCGATTTTGATGCTTTTTTGAAGGAGAAAAGGCAATGAGCAATTCCGCGAATAATGCTCCCCAAAGCGCATCAATACGCGATTGCAAGATTTTTGATTTGCCGCGTATTTTCTACCGCGAAGGCAATCTCACGCCGATTAACGGCGGCACGGATATTCCCTTTGAGATTAAGCGCACGTTTTACATCTACGATATTCCGGGTGGCGAAAGCCGTGGCGCACACGCGCACAGGGAGTGTCACCAATTCATCGTTTGTATGATTGGCGGTTTTGATGTGGCGGTGGATGACGGCACAAACCGCGACACCATTCACCTCAACCGCTCTTATAAAGGGCTGTACATCCCGCCCCTGATTTGGGCATCGGAAATTAACTTTACCGCCGGTTCGGTCTGTGCTGTGTTTGCATCGCACACTTACGACGAAGCCGATTATATCCGCGATTACCGCACGTTTTTGGAACTCGTGAGTTCCCCTTTGTTAAAAAACAGTTTGGACGCTCGCTAAAATTTGTGTCGCCGCGTTCGTCATGCGTATTCATCGTGCATTTATCGTTATCCCCTTAAACGTTTCTTCATCTATTACCGTCGAAGATGCAGTATTACTCGCAGTAGTACTCATTGTATCGGTAATTTCTTATCATTTTTTCTGATTTTTTTTATGAAAACTTCTCGCATTATTGCACTCGTAGCCGCATCAACCCTTGCGCTAACAAGTACATCTCTTGCTCAAACGAAAAAAACAACGACGAAAAAATCATCGTCCTCAAGAACAAGCAAAACCGCCACTCCCGCTAAAACAAGCACTAGCGCCCCTGCAAGCACTCCTGCGCCCGCGAGTACCCCTGCCCCCGCAAGTACGCCTGCTCCCGCAAGTGCGCCTACCCCGACAAATACGCCTGCCCCAGCAAGTGCGCCCACTCCGGTAAGTACACCCGCTCCCGCGAGTGGCGGCATCTCGAAAACTCCGTCCGGTGCGCCAAGTTCTGCACCCGCAGCAACCACGCCTGCGGCAAGCCCTTCTACACCCGCAATCACGCCCAGCCTAGCTTCCAACGGTTTGCAAGAAGCACTGTTGCAAGGTATCAAAAAAGGCGTGGAAATCGTCTCGAAGACCGATGGTTACTTGGGTAATCCGCTCATCAAAATTCCCTTTCCGCAAGAATTTTCGATGGTTGAAGGTGCGGTGCGTAAAATCGGACTCGGCAATGTGGCTGACCAAGCCGTAACTTCGATGAACCGTGCAGCAGAGCAGGCTGCGGTGGATGCTTTACCGATATTTGTGGATGCAATCAAACAACTGAATTTCACCGATGTCATGTCCATTTTAAGCGGCACGAATGACCGTGCGGCAACGGATTTTCTCCAACGCGCAACAACAGACCAACTTGTGCAAAAATTCAAGCCGACAATCAGCGATGCGCTCGGTAAAGTAGAAGCAACGCGCTATTGGGGGCAAATTATGGGCGCATATAACCAAATTCCGCTCGTACAAAAAGTGAATCCCGATTTGCCCGATTACGTTACCAAACAAGCAATTTCCGGCTTGTTTACGATGGTTGCGCAAGAGGAAAAAAATATCCGCCAAAATCCCGTCGCCCGCACAACCGATGTGCTGCAACAAGTCTTTGGCGGAATTACCAAAAGCATTGGGAAATAACGCTCTTTTGTGAAGGCGCTCCCTCAAGCACTCAGCGCCTTTCCCGACAATACTCCAAAATCCCTGTGGCAATATCCCGCGCCGCATCGGGTTTGGCAAATGGTTCTAAAGACCGCTTCATTGCTTCTTGGGCGTGTGAATTAGTGAGCAAGCCCTGTACCGAAGAAAAGAGGCGGTCTTTTACGTCATTATCGGGTAGCATAATTGCTGCGCCTTCGCTTGCCAATGCCCGTGCATTGCCTGTTTGGTGGTCATTGGCAGCCTGCGGAAACGGCACGAGAATAGCGGGTTTGCGGATAATAGCAAGTTCGGCAATCGTGGTTGCTCCGGCACGGCTTACAATCATGTCCGCAGCAGCATACATCGTGCGCATATCATCTACAAACTGCATCACCAATGCACCGTCGGTATTCATGTTTGGGCTTGGCGTATAGCTTTTTCCCGTTTGCCAAAGCACTTGTATTCCCGCAGCACGAAATTGTTCGAGTGACGACAACACTGCCGAATTGATAGAACGCGCACCAAGACTGCCTCCGAAGATAAATACGGTCGGTTTGTCGGGCGCAAGACCAAGCGCCAAGCGGGCTGCGGTTTTGTCCGGCAAGTCGCTTAAATTCGAGCGTACGGGGTTGCCGGGAACTTCGATTTTTCCCGCAATCGAAGGCGAGAAATGCCGCCGCGATTCCTCAAATGTCGCATAAATCCTCGTTGCGCGGGGAGCAAGTCGCTTAATCGTTTTTCCCGGAAAAGCGTTCGATTCCATAAGAAACAACGGAATACCAAGCTGCGAAGCGGCTAACCCGACGGGGTAGCTCAAATATGCTCCAGCGCAAATCACACAATCCGGCGTGGTTGCTTCGAGGATTTGGCGTGATTTGATGACGGATTGCAGGATACGCACAGGCAGTTTCAGCGTTGCGAGCGAAAAGAGTTTTTGCAGTCCCGCTATCGGTATGGTATAAAAGGGATAACCGTGCTTTGGCACGATTGTTGCTTCAATTCGGTCAGCAGTACCGATGAATTCCAACGCGCAGTTCCCTTCGGTTATGTGCGCAAGTTCTTCCGCAACGGCAATCGCAGGGAACAAGTGTCCGCCCGTACCGCCGGCGGCAAAGAGCGCTTTGAAGGGCTTTTCGCTGAAAGATATTGATTTCGTTGGTGTTGTGTTCATAGTGTTCAAATGAAATTGTCCTTGTTGTTCTCGTAAAATACAGTAGATTTGCCCACGTTGCAAAACGTCTTTTTGGAAAAAAATGGCAATGTTCTACTTCTTTGATTACTGTTCATGTTCAACGAATTTTCGATGATTATGCGCCTTCTTTTCTCTACATTTCAAGGTTTTATGCGCTTTAGCTCATGTACCGTGCTTGCAATGCTAATTGCAAGCCTTCTTCCTGCGCAAGCAACCGACAACATTGTTCGCGCAAAACTCCGTCAAGTCGCGCTTGGCAATGCAAGCGATGTTCGCGCTGAACTGCCTGACCTTCTGCGCACCTATCCGAATGACGCGGGGATGCAGTTTCTGAATGCAACGTTGATGACTGACGGCGTAAAAGCGCTGCCGCAATTTGTCCGTATTGTCCGCGAGAACCCGCAAAGTATCTGGGCTGACGATGCACAGTGGCGCGTGGTGCAAATTTACGCTCTTCGCAAAGATACCACGAATGCTCGCTCGGAATTGCAAAATTTTCGCCGCAATTATCCCACAAGCGAATTTCTTCTGTTTGCTGCGGAAATTGTGAAATCCACCGTCGGCTTGCCACCGACCTTCACGACCTATCGGAATCCAATTGTTGTCGCGTCCACTGCCCGGAGTGTTCCGCCAAGTTCCGCATCTGGAGCAGCATCGAAACCTGTGGAAAAGTCTGTGGAAAAACCTGTGGAGAAGACCGAAAAATCTGTGGAGAAAGTAGAAAAACCTGTGGAGAAGCCTGCGGAAAAAGCGAGTGATAAACTCGAAGCATCATCACAAAATACAAGCACCGAAGCCAACTCCGAAGAGCGTTATACGCTGCAAGTCGGCATTTACAGTTCGCGGGAAAGTGCCATTGCGGATGTGCAAAAACTGCTCAAAGCCCGCTTGCGTTCTGATGTTGTCGAAAAAAGCACGGACGGCGCGGCGAGGTTTGCCGTAACGGTTGGCAATTATTCTTCGCGGGAAGCGGCAGAAAAAGCGAAACTTGTTGTTCAGAAAGCCTGTACGTGTGTACCGTTTGTCATTGTCAAAAAGTAGATTATATGCGCTTTGTAGGGTTTTTGTGAAAAAAAATTCATTTTCTGCGGAAAGTGGTTGGACAAAAGCAAACAATGTAATAATTTCAGCACACTTGTTTGAGAACACTGCTGAGAAGTCATTGTAAGCATGGGCTCGAAAACACTGCTCGCAGGCTCAATTACCCTTGTTTCATTCTTTTTTTTCACGGAAGGTTTGTGCTATGAATAGAGAGATTCACTCCTGGTGGAGTCCCCGTCTCGACAAAAATATGGAAATTGCGGTGTACGGGCATTTTGGTCCTGCGCTGCTCATGTTCCCAAGTGCGGCGGCAGATTACCTCGAATATGAACGCTTTTACATGATTGATTCGATTGCTCCATACATCGAAGCGGGCAAAGTGAAAGTATTTTCGATTAACAGCATTAATTCGGAAAGTTGGCTCAATCGCAAAATGCAGCCGCATCACAAAGCTATTCGTCATCAATCGTACAATTACTACATTTTTGACGAAGTTGTGCCATTTATTCAAATGCACTGCCAAAGCCGTGTACCGATTATGACCACAGGCGTTTCGTTGGGCGCATTTCACGGTGCAAACGTCTTTTTCCGCCGTCCCGACCTTTTTGCAGGAACGATTGCCATGAGCGGTGTGTATGATTTAACGCAGTATTCGGACGGTTTTTTCAACGAAGATTGTTATTTCAACTCGCCCATTCACTATCTGCCGAATTTGACTGACCACCACACGCTGGAACTCATGCGTCGTGGACGAATTCATATTTTGACCGGTCAAGGAGCATACGAAGCGCCGGATGCGTCGCGGAAGTTGTCGGATATTCTCAACTCGAAATCTATTCCGCATGAACTTGATGTTTGGGGTTACGATATGCGGCATGATTGGCCCACGTGGCGAGCGATGTTGCCGTATTTCATGGAAACACGCTTTTAAGCTATGTACACGTCAAAACCACAGCCTTCCTCAAGCTATTCTTGTGGAAGGCTGTCGTGTTTTTGACATTAAAAACAGGCTTTGGCATTTTGCCGTTTGTCAGAAGCGTGGGGTTTGATATTTTGTCATTGATACAATCTGCTTTTACAAAAATTTTTTTGCTGTACACAAGATTTTAAGAGCCTTTTCAGGCAGATATGAAGCCAGAACAGTTCTTCACACTCTTTTTTCTCTATGCAATCCATCCCATTTCTTGACCTTAAATCCCTCAATCTTGCACTCGAAAGAGATCTGCAAAGCGCTTTTTCTGATGTTCTCCATAGTGGTTGGTTTATTTTGGGCAAAAACGTTACGGCGTTTGAAGAAGAATATGCGAAATTTTCCGGCACAACACACGCAATCGGCGTTGCGAATGGCTTGGATGCGCTTCACATAGCGCTTAAAGTCTTGGGTGTTGGCAAAGGCGACGAGGTGATTGTTCCCTCGAACACGTATATCGCAACGATGCTTGCTTCGTCGTTTGTCGGCGCAACGCCTGTTCCCGTCGAGCCTCGCGCCGCGACTTACAATATCAACCCGGAACTCATAGAAGCTGCCATTACGCCGCGCACAAAGGTCATTATGCCTGTTCACCTCTACGGGCAAGCCGCAGAAATGGATGCGATTATGGCGATTGCGGAAAAGCATGGAATCTACGTTGTTGAAGACAATGCGCAGGCACAAGGAGCGTTTTACAACGGCAGAACAACGGGTAGTTTTGGGCATATTAACGGCACAAGTTTTTATCCAGGCAAAAATCTGGGTGCATTGGGTGATGCGGGAGCAATCACCACCAACAATGCTGATTACGATAAAAACGCCCGTTCATGGCGTAATTACGGCTCACACAAGAAATACTACAACGAAGTTTTGGGCTTTAATTCTCGCTTGGATGAGTTGCAAGCCGCGTTGCTGCTTAAAAAACTCCCTTCGCTCTACAATGACAACGCCGAGCGTGAACGCATCGCATCGCTGTATTCCGACTTACTACAAGGCGTGGGAGACGTGATTACACCTGCTTTGGCGGATAATGCGACATCAGTGTTTCACCTTTACGTCATTCGCACCAAACACCGCGATGCACTCCAAGAACACCTCACGCAAAACGGTATCGGCACGATGATTCATTACCCCGTGCCGCCGCATTTGCAAGAAGCATACGGGGATAAAGGCTGGAAACGTGGTCAGTTCCCGCTTGCGGAAGAAATTGCCGAAACGTGTTTGTCATTGCCGATATTTCCGGGCTTGACCGATGCACAAGTGGAGCGGGTGGTAGAGGTTATTAAGGCGTTTTTTGCACAAAAAGGCTAAACGTATGGCTACCGCGCAACAACCCAAAACCACTTCAGAATTGCGGCAGGAAATGTGGGCTGCTCATAATAGGTTCAGCGACCTTACATCGGAACTTATCCACCTGAAGGAATCTGCACCAGGAAGCGCCCGGCATTTGCAAGTGCCTGATGAACATTTACTTGCAAAACGTGAAATGGATAGACTGCAAGCGATTTCTGGAGAAGCCGCAATTGATTCACATCAAAATCCTATTGTGAAAATAGCAATTTTGCTCACGCTGTTGGCAGTTGTTTTTTCTACGTTCTATCTATATTGGGGCTATAAGTTCATAGATTTTATTTACGGCGCTGCTCTGAGATAATTGAATAACCTAAAGTCAAAAAATTAAGATGAATGCCTAAGTACATGATTCTTAAATTAAGCGGTTATTTTTAGCCAAGTATTTATGCGGCGTTGCAAAATCAAAGCGGCTTCAATGCTTATTTTCCAATAGTTATTTATTTCAAGAATAACGTACTAAGTACCATACAAAAGTCCTAGCAAGCAGATAAATAGGCTTTTTTGAAATGATTGGGCTTTCTTCACACTACGATGGAGTTCATCCAGTCCAAGGCGAAAGATACTTTTGGCTTTTCTACCGTGTTTTTTCAAGCGTAAGGGTTGTTGAGCGTGTTTCCACTGCCCAACCATGTACGCCCAGACAAAGGTGAGCGCCAAAACCGCCATGAGCGTTTGAATGCGTTCGGGTTTCGTCAAATGCGTGTCTTCACAGTTGAAGCCTCGTGATTTCAGGCAGCCGAACAAGATTTCAATCGTCCAGCGAATAGCGTAATCGTGAAGCGCCGTCGGTGTATAGTTCGGCGTAACGACGATGAGAAAGTCGCCATCGGCAAGGCGCATACCGCTTATCCAGAGCCGATGCCCATTAACCAAGAGCGGTTTGGCAATGATTGTGCCATGATGCAGAGGCAGCGCGGCAAAGAAACGACAAACATGAATGAGCTTGCCTTTACGATTATGCACCTTGAAATTTTTGCGAATCCGAATGCGAAAATCAATCTTCGCCGCCAGCAGGAAGGCAAACCATTGCTCGCCAACGAACTCACGGTCAGCCGTCAGATGGGCAATGCGCCCCGGCGCTGCCAAGACAAAGAAACAATCGAAGATTGCGCACCGCTCGGCGGTATTATACCAATTTGAGTTGACAATTATGCATAAATTCTTTGTATATTAGATTGAATAGAACAATGTTTGTAACCTGTTGCTCAACATCATGCGCCG
>JALONG010000044.1 GCA_025455065.1 Candidatus Kapaibacterium sp.
GGAACGTTTTTGGCTTGGTTGAGAGCATTTGGTAGTTCATAGTACACAAATCTCGCACTTTACTCATGATTGACCAAACTAACTTTGATAATGTCTATTGTTTACTGTGGTTGTGTGTGTTCCAATGCACAATTATTAACTCAAATCGGTATAAATCATCATGCTGAATCCTGAATTGGTTGTTAGAAGTAAGGTTCGCCGCACTCTGCAAACTACGACTTTCCATGGTCTTATCGGTATCAGGTATATCACGTAGGATTCAAATTTTGGATAACCTTCTTTCTAATGCCATTAAATACTCGCCCTTTGGGACAACCGTCCGTGTTCGTGTGCTGTCAGTCAATGGCATGGTTCGCGTGGAAATTCAAGATGAAGGTCCGGGCATTTCCGCAGAGGATATGCAAAAACTGTTTGGAAAATTCGCCCGTCTTTCCGCCCAACCGACAGGCCCTGTTGCGCAGAATCAGATTTCGTGAGTATATTGATACTTTACCTTTACGGTTTACATTATTCTCAATAGATAGTATTTGAATGAGTATCCTTTGGTCAATGCTGCTAGGCAAAAGCCTTGATGACATTCCTAACGAATTTCGTAAAGAATTTTGGCAGGAAGTTGTTTATGCCGATATGCGCCGACTGCGACTCCTTCTTATCATCAGCACCGTTGGCTATGTGTTTCTTATCTATTTTGTGAACGTGCGAAATATCTTTCAGCTGACGACGGAAAATAACCAATCCGTATTTATCATGCATCTGACTATTTTGATTGTCAATGTTTGTTTTTTTCTTCTGATTTATCGTACGATGCCTGTCAATCCTCATGCTACACACGGTCTTCAGTATCGTGTGTTATTAGTGGCATTTTGTGTGGTGATAGTCTGTTTCCATTTCTTTATCATAACGGTTTTAAAAACAGGCGGTTATCCCGTGTTTGCTTTTTTAGCGTTTTTGATGTGGGCATCTTCATTGCTTATTCCACCCAGATTGTTTGCCGTACTGGTGATTATTATGGTTGTATCGCTCTTGACGCTCATGGAAATTCATCCCCCGGAAGTGAATGCTGCCGGCATTACAAGAGAGGGGAAAGTAGTTGCTGTTCTCATTTCAATCCTACTTGTTGCTTCCAATGGATTATTCTTCAAAACATTTGCAGAAGCCTATCGGCAGCGCAAATACGTGGAACTTGAGCGTAATGTTATTGGTGAACTCCATAACGAAACCAACGTACTGAATGAGGAGTTGCAACGCCGTCAAGAGATCCTTGAGCGGCAGGCAGGTGAGATAGAAATCATCAACACACAGCTCCAAGAGCAGAATCAAGAATTACAAATGATTAATGCCGAGAAAAATGAACTCATGGGCATTGTGGCACACGACTTGAAAAACCCTATTGGTGCGGTGCGCACCTTTGCGGAACTCATGCAAGAAGGCTTTATTCCGCCGAAGGATGTAGGCGAAACATCGGAAAAAATTGTCACCATATCGAACAGAATGTTGGATTTGGTAACGAATCTTTTGGATGTAAACCGCTTAGAATCAGGTGCGGCGGAGTTTGCCATTGTGCCGATTGATGTAGAACCAGTGCTGCAATTGGTTATTGATGGGTACCGCAGGCAAGCTGAAGCGAAAAATATCCTTCTGCATTATGCCTCAAATATTGCACAAACACGTGTTTTAGCTGATGAACAGGCAATAGTGCAGGTTATAGACAATTTGGTTTCCAATGCCGTCAAATACTCGCCGCACAGCAAAAACGTGTTCGTGCGTTTGAACGCCAACACCGAAGCAGTTCGCGTGGAAATTCAAGATGAAGGTCCGGGCATTTCCGCAGAGGATATGCAAAAACTGTTTGGAAAATTCGCCCGTCTTTCCGCCCAACCGACAGGCCGGAATTGGGAAAGGGGGCGATGTTTATTGTGGAGTTGCCAAAGACTGATGAAAAACTTTCATTGTAATTTCTTTTTCAGGCGTATTGTTTTTATGGAAATACGTCATTGCAATTTTTTCTCTCTTCTCATGATGTGCGTGATTCCAACATTTCACAAAGCAGCAATAGTGCTTTGTTTTGTACTCTGTCCATACTCTTTGTATGCAGTTTCCCCAATTGACAGTTTGAAGAGAGTACTAGTGTTGGCAAAGCATGATACTACTCGTGCGATGATTTTGAATGAAATTGGCTGGAAATATTGGTATGATAACCCCGACAGCGCCATTATCGCCCACAAAGAAGCAATCACTATCAGTACCCAAGCGGGATTCATTCGCGGCAGAATAAAAGCTCTTCAAGGCTATGGTTTTGCCCTGCAATTGCAAGGGAAGAATTATGAATCGTTACAAATTCTGCTGCAGGCATTGAGTGTTTCCGAAAGGCTTGATGACAGTTTGAGTTTAAGCGAGTCATACAATATGATAGGAAACAATTATAGTGGGCAGGGAAAGCATAGTGAGTCCATTCAGTATTTTCGTAACGCTCTTGCTTACTCAAGTTCAAAAAAATTTATTGCTCAGCTATTGGGTAATATCGGTATTTCCTACGAGGCATTAAATAGAGCCGACAGTGCATTGTGGTACATTGAACGCGCAAGAGATATTTATCAAGAACTTGGTGAAAAAGGGTCGTTTGGGGTACTGGCGTTATTTCTCGGGCAGGTCTATCAACGTATAGGACAAAATGTTGTTGCGAGGCAGTACTTTGAAGAATTCTTAGAGGGTCGAGACACTTTGATTTATCGCAAATTTGTTGGCATGGCATACTATCACCTTGGTATCTTGGATTTTCGTGCTGGTAGGTATAGACAGGCGTTGAGTCAAGGGCTACAAGCAGTTCACTTTCTTGAGCAAGGAAGTTTTCGCAAACAAGTTCTCGATTCATATCTTTTTGTGTCAGATGTGTACACGGCATTACAGGATTTTGAGGCGGCATTGGTTTGGCATAAACGATACCATACTCTTGCGGATTCACTCAATTCATTGGAATCTCAATTACGAATTGAAGAAATTGAAGGGAAATATACAACCGAGAAAAAAGACCGCGAAATAGCTGTTTTGCAGGCAGAAGAGCGTGTTAATGCTTCTGTACGGAATGGGGCTATTTTGGGAGCTGTCTTTGCGGGACTCTTTGCAGTTGTGCTTTGGAATAGGTACAGAATCAAAAGAAATTCGGAAGCGGTCTTGCAGCAGAACAATGAAGCGCTCAATGAAGCCAATCAACAAATTGAGTATCAGCGTATATTACTCGCCGAGCGCAACGAAGAATTGTTGAAGAATAATCAACGTTTGGAGGAAGTAAATCTGGAAAAAAACGAGTTTTTGGCTATTGCAGCCCATGATTTGAAAAATCCCTTAGCATCTATTCGGTTGTATGCAGAATTTATGACCAATGAAAAAATTCCCGAGCACGAGCATCGGCATTTTATTCAGTCAATTCTAACGCTGTCCTCAAGAATGTTTTCCCTGATAGATAAACTTCTCAACGTAAACCGTATTGAAACACAAGGGATTCTCGTACAACAGGGCGAGGTTTTTCTTCGTACTTTACTACGTTCTTGCCTTGAAGGCTATGAATCAAGTGCCGCGCAAAAAGGAATTTGTCTCATACTCGCGGCAGAAAAGGATTATCGTATTGTTTCTGATGAGAATCTTTTGCGGCAAGTAATTGACAATCTTATATCAAATTCTATCAAGTTTTCACCACGAGATAAAATGATAGAAGTACGAATTAAAAATAGTGAGCCGATAATAACGGAGAGCGAAACCTCATCCGCAATTTCTCACCCGCAATTTCCTTCTGCCGGGTTTATTCGTATCGAAATTCAAGACGAAGGACCAGGCATTTCGGAAGAAGACATGAAAAAGCTCTTTGGTAAATTTGCCCGACTTTCAGCGCGACCGACAGGTGGCGAACATAGCACGGGACTAGGACTCAGCATTGTGAAAAAAATGGTGGAAGCGATGAACGGGCGCGTGTGGTGCGAAAGTGAACTGGGGGAAGGTGCGGTGTTTATTGTGGAATTGCCTTGTGCCTAATGTTTGTTGTTGATAAAACGAGTAATCGTATATTTCTTGTAAAAGACTATCACGTAGTTTGAAAGAAGTGTGTATATTATCAGCATACATTTCACCCTTCGTTAGAGTGAAGAACAAACAGATTCTTCCATTATTTCTCTGTTGTGCTGTCTATGCATGATTACACTATAAGTCTTTATATTAGCACTATTGCGTTGATAATTGTTGTTATTGCTCTTCGTGAGCGCTGGCAGCGAAAACGGGATTACCGAGTGTATAGCCGCAGAGCAGAGGAATTAGCGGATTTACACGAACAGGTACGGCTGGCACACTTCGATTTGGAGCAGCAGCACCGCGAATTGCGTTTAGCGAATATTGAAATTCAAACCCAAAATGCGCAATTACAGGCGGTGAGCGAGGAGCGCTTGATGATATTGGGTATGGTCTCGCACGATTTGAAAAATCCACTGACCGCAATTCAAGGTCTTGCTGAGGCAATGACCGCTACGGAACTATCGGTCGAAGAATATCGGGAATACGCCGGAGTAATTCTTGATTCGAGTCATCGGATGAATAATTTAGTGAGAGGTTTTTTAGATCTAAGTCGTCTTGAATCAGGAACTGTGCGCTTAGGATCTGTCCATTTTAATGTTCTCGCTATTGTTCAATCATTTGTTGAACAATATCGGCATATTGCCGCTCAAAAGCGCATTACCATTCTCTTGGAGAGTGATGCAGAGGAAAATTGTATGGTTTGTGCCGATGAAGCTGCAACGCAACAGGTTATTGAAAATCTACTCTCCAATGCCATCAAATACTCGCCGCATAGCACGACGGTTCGAGTGCGGGTATTTGTTGAACAGAATTTGAATGCCGGTGCAGTTTTATTAAAAGAGGATCTAGAACGCCTAGACGAACTTACTGACGAAGCTCGGCACTTGTTTATTCGTCTGGAAGTGCGAGACGAGGGTCCGGGGCTTTCGACAGCCGATAAACTCAAGCTCTTTGGGAAGTTTGCCCGATTATCTGCTCGCCCGACAGGAGGTGAGGAATCAACAGGGCTTGGTTTGGCAATAGTGAAAACACTCGTTGAGGCTATGCAAGGGCGTGTGTGGTGCGAATCAGAATTGGGTCATGGTGCGACGTTTATTGTAGAATTGCCAAAAGCCTAACCATCGCTCCAACATTCCAAAAAAATGAAAATCCAATGCCCTCCAAACCAGAATAAATCTGGATTGGGGGGCATTTTTGTTATGTTTATTGCACGGAACTTTCTATTTTTATGGTTTAGGATTGTTCAGGAAAAAAGACGTGTGTCACCATATTTTTCACCCATTTCTTTCAGGAGGCGACCATGAAAGTTTTGATTCGTATTGCTGTGTTCTGTTTGCTCATAAGTATTTCTCATCGTTTATATGCAGGTGAAGTGAAGGGAAAAGTTGTGGATGTTCTTTCCCAACAGGTACTTGCTGGGGTGAAAATCCAAGTGTTGAATGACGATGGCAAACCTGTCGGCGGTACGGTGTCGAAAGCAAAAGGCGAATACCTTATACAAAATATCCCCGCAGGCTCATATACCCTCACTGCAAAGTATATTGGCTATGAAGATTTTACTGCTAAAGTTGTTGTGAGTGAGAGCGAAACAACGTTGAATGATATCTCTCTTATTCAAGCCGATATTAGCTTGGAACAGCTTGTTGTGACCGCCTCGCGCAAGCAGGAAAAAGCACTCGACGCACCGGCAGCCATTTCGCTGGTGAGCGCAAAAACGCTGGAGCGCGATGCTGTCTTGTCGCCGGAACAATCCTTGAGGAATGTTGCCGGAGTGGATGTTATTTCGGTGGGTGTAAACAGGCAGCAAGTATCGGTGCGGGGTTTCAACCAGCCCTTTTTTGCATCGGCGTTTGCAATGGTAGATTTTCGCCAAGCATCGCTGCCCGCAACTGGCGTAAATGCGTTCCAGTTTATGCCAATTTCCCATTTGGACATTGACCATATCGAAGTGGTGCGGGGTCCAAGTTCCGCGCTCTTTGGTTCCGGTGCTGATGTGGGCGTGATTCACTTCCTCACCAAAGACCCGTTTTTGCACCCCGGAACGGCGGTATCGTTAGCAGCAGGGAATCAATCGCTTGTCGCGGTGAATTTGCGCCATGCGAACATCGTCAGCGATAATTTTGCCTACAAAATCAATGCACAGTACAATCAAGCACAGGACTGGCTTCTCGATCCCAACGACCCCGCAAACGATTACGCCGACCGCCGCGAACTGAACCGGAACGCGCCACTCGACCCGCGTAATCCTGCGGCACGTGTACCGGGTGCGTCCGTGGTTGTCGGGCAGCGCGGCGATTCTATCCCGCTTTTGAATACATGGCAACGCGACCCAAATACGCGCAGTGCTTCACTGAACGCAATGGGAAAATACAAAGTCAGCGAAGAAACGGCATTGGTTGTTAATCTCGGTGTTGCGCAAGCCTCTTTCTCGGGGTTAGCAAATACCGGCTCAATACAAATTCGAGATTTCACCAACTGGTTTGGTCAAATTCGCGCCGAATCGGGCGGTTTTTTTGGTCAGATTTCCTTTACCCAAAACATTACGCCCGGAACAAGCTATAACTATGCCGACCCGCGTATTCAAGCCGCAAACGGTATTCGCTCTCTGCGTCCTGCGGGAAACACGACCGACCTTCCTGCGCCGATTGCCGACCAATCCATGATGGCGATTGCGCAAGCACAGCAAAGTTTTGATTTCCAAGACCTTGGGGTTAATCTCATTGTCGGATTGGATTCTCGCTGGACAAATCCTATCACCAATACTCCCACTGATACCGCATTCGGTGCTATCATCGGGCGCACACACGGACGCAACGAACTGAAAGACGAAGTGTTGGAACTTGGTGCTTACGTGCAAGCAGAGAAGCGCTTTGGTGAATGGCTGACCTTGAACGCATCGCTGCGGTATGATTATCACAACGTCTTGAAACAAAGCCAACTTTCACCGCGCCTTGCTGCTATTGTGAAAGTCACGCCGGAAACAAGTGTGCGCCTGTCCTACAACCGTGCATTTTCTGCACCACCGGTTACGCAGCTTTTTCTCGACATCAATGCAAATTCCAATGCATCGTTTGATATTCGCGGACGTGGCTCCATTGACGGCTTGCGTTTTGCACGAAATAGTGCGGGGCAGCGTGTAGCCGTTGGAACAGGACTTTTGCCGTCGGCGCTTGGTTTTCCGCGTCAGGGTGATACGGTTTCTACACAGCTTACGGTGCCGCTTGCAAGCTATTGGGCGACGATTTTGGGAAGCCTTTCGGCAAACCCGCAAAATGCACCGATAGTGGCTGCTCTTCGCACCGTGGCTGCTCCCACAGGCAATTATACATCGGGATTGTCGGCGGCACAAGCCGAAACATTCCAAGATATTCCGCCACTCAAAGCAACAACGCAAGAGATGTTTGAACTTGGTTTTCAAACCTTGATTGCGAAAAAAGTTGTGTTTTCGGTGGATGGATATTTTGCCATTCGTGAGAATTTTATTGCGCCGCTTATTTTGGAAACGCCACTTCTTGCGCCCGGAGCGGGCTTGGTAGCAGCTCTCACCCCACAAGTCCAAGCCGCGCTAACAGCTTTGCAGAACAATCCTCAAGCCGTTGCCGCGCTTCAGCAGACAAATTTCCGTACTCCGCAGGGTTTTGTAGATGCGGTCTTGCGTCCGACGGTGAGTTCGATTGCCGGTGCGCCGTATGCGCTGATGCCGCTTTCTTCGCCTTCGGATGTGATTCCGAGTGGAAGCCGTTTGGGACGTGAATTAATGTTGGCATACCGCAATTATGGACGCTTGACATATTGGGGCTTTGAGGCAAGCGTTGATGCGCAGGATGTGGCAGTGGAGAACTTGAATATGTTTGCGAATGTCGGATATATCAGCACGGATTTTTTCACGGCGCAAGATTTGGGATTAAGCGATAACCGCTTGTTTGTCTCGATGAATTCCCCGACGCTGAAAATACGCGGCGGTGTGAATTATGCTGCGCCGAAGGGCATTAGTGCTGGTATTGTAGCACGGTATCAAAATGCCTTTCCGGTTGCATCGGGCGTTTATACGTCTCCCATTACCAACCCCGCACGGCGCGAGGATTTGACGAGTTTTGTAAACGCAATGACGCTGGTGGATGTGAACGTCGGGTATGATTTTGACGCGCTGGTGAAGGGCTTGCGATTAGACGTAACGGTGCAAAATGCTCTCGACAATCGCCAACGGCAGTATATCGGCGCACCGGCTATCGGGCGCATGGTAATTGCGCGGGCGACGTTTACGTTTTAAAAGGAGGTACCACGAACCGTAATTAGTCAGGTATTACAAAACAATGTCCACGAATCACACGAATTGGCACGAATCCTTGTGGTGTAGAGTATTGTTTTTCCAAAAGAATATCGAACAAATTCTGTATTCGTGAAGATTTGTGCGATTCGTGGACGATTCGCATATTGTCTTGTCGGCTTCGCTATTTTTCTGTCCAACCTTAGTATTTATGCCATTATCACGCTTGGCTGCTTTCGTGCGCTTTTGTGCAATATCACGGAATATCGGTTTTTGCATCAACTTGTTCTTGTTGGTGCAAATTCCGTATTCTGCGCTTGTGCAGTCCGCATTTGCGCAGACCTCACTTCGTAACGCCGATATTATCAGGCTGCACAATCAATCTAACCCAATTCCGATGATTGATTTTGTTGAGTATGCGATTGATTCCACGCGGAAGCGTTCTGTGGAGGGCATTGCGCAGCAGTGGCGCGAAAAGCAAGGTTTTATGCGCCCTCAGTCCAAGGGGTTGAGTTTTGGCATTAGCACAAATGTGTATTGGCTGACCTTTGCTGTGCAGATGTCAGATTCCATGCCGCTTGTGGAGCGTAATGCGTGGCTTTTGGAGATAGGGCATCCGGTCTTGGACACGGTGTATGTGTATTGGCAAGATAGTGCGGGAGCGTGGCAAAAGCAGAATTTTGGGGATGCGTTTCCCATTTCGACGCGCCCCATTTTTGACCGAAATTTTCTTCTGCCCTTGCGCCACGCGGACACTAGTGTGCATCGGTATTTTATCCGTATTGCGAGCGGTAGTTCGATACAAATTCCGCTCACGCTCTACAAAAGCGAAGTGTTTCGCCAGACAAGCATTTATGCTGCATTGGGGTTTGGAGTGTATTTTGGTGCAATGGTGATTTTAGCGGTGTATAATCTGTTTTTGGGGTTCGCACTTCGTCATCGCTCGTATTTCTACTATGCGGCATTTATTCTGGGGGTTGCCGTTTTTTTCGCCTACTTTTCCGGCTATCTTTCTCAATATGTTGTGGGCGAATATCCTTCGCTTTCGCATTCTATTGTGCCGTCCAGCATTACTATTTCCATAATGTTGTTGATGTTCTTCTCGATGGAGTTTTTGCAAACTCGTGAGCGTTCCCGCTTGCTGCATAGCGCATTGCAAGGTATTTTGCTCCTTTCAGTGGTGTTGTTAGCAGTGTTTCAACTCCTATCTCCACAACTCAATACGCTTTGCTGTGTTGCTCTGACAACCATTGGACCGCTTGCAACATTTATTGCTTCTATTGTTTGCTGGCGCACGGGAAATCGTTCCGCGCCGTATCTACTCTTGGCGATGCTGATGTTTTTGTTGGGGAATTATTTGAACAATGTTATTTCGCTGGGCTTCACGTATCGGCACCCGCTGACGGGACATCTTGCGGAAATCGGTTCACTGTGCGAAGGGGTCTTGCTCTCGTTTGCACTTGCTGACCGTTATCGCGCCTTGCGTCAAGAAAAAGAAGCCGCACAGTATGAGGCATTGCGGGTGCAAAAGGAAGCTACCGAACACTTGGAGGAAAAAGTCCACGAGCGCACATTGGAATTGGAGGAAAGCAATAGTGAGATTCGGCGGCAAATGGAAATTTTGGACGACCAAGCTCACACTATCGAACTTTCCAACGTGTCGCTTCAAGAAAAAAATATGCTGTTGGAAAAGCATGACCACGAAAAAAATGAACTTATCAGCATCGTCGCACACGACCTCAAAAACCCGCTCACCAGCATCCGCATGAATGCTTCGATGATTCGCTCCTACCGTGAGCGGCTGACGAACGAAAAACTCTTGGAGACCGCAGAGCGCATCGAATCTACTTCCGAGCGGATGCACGGAATTATTATGAGCCTCCTGGATTCACACGCGCTGGAAACAGGCGCAATGCAAATGACCATGACGCAATTTCCACTCGCCCCGCTTGTGGACGAGGTTGTGCAAGAATACATCACGTCTGCGGCACAAAAAAACATTCGTCTTAGCTTTGAGGCAAGCATTGATGCAAGAATTAATGCGGTTTCTGCGTTGGTTCTTGCCGATAAAGCAAAATTGCGTGAAGTGATTGAAAATTTGGTCTCCAATGCGGTGAAATACTCGCCGAGGGGGAAGAATGTTTGGGTGCGGGTTGGTCATTCGTCATTAGCCATTGGTCGGGGAGAAGGTCATTCGTCATTCGTCATTGGTCATTGGTCAAACGACAATCTTTCACGCAAGACCACTGCTGACGCAGCCCACACGCCTAATGACCAATGGCTAATGACCAATGACTGTCTTCGTATCGAAGTTCAAGACGAAGGACCAGGCATTTCGGAAGAAGATATGAAAAAACTCTTTGGGAAATTTGCCCGCCTTTCCGCCCGTCCGACAGGCGGGGAACACAGTACGGGGCTGGGCTTGAGCATCGTCAAAAAAATGGTCGAAGCGATGAATGGTAAGGTTTGGTGTGAATCGGAATTGGGAAACGGTGCGACATTTATTGTGGAATTCTGGGCAGTTTCTTCGTAAATTGTCATTTGTTCTCTCACCGCACCATCAAATTTCCTCGTTATGGTTTCCCCTATTACGCCTTTGCGCGTCCTCGTTGCCGACGACCACGAGATAGCCCGTTTTGCACTCGTACAATGGTTACGCTTTGAGCAGGAGTCAAATGCTGGTACTATTGTCGAAATACTTGCCGTTGCCACCTGCCAAAAGGCGTTGGAGACGATTCGTGCCGCGCTTGGCAAGGACAATGCTGTTGATATGCTAATTATTGATTTAGACCTGCCCGATATGACGGGCTTGGAAGCAATACAAATTCTCCGCTCCGAAGGTTGGCAAAAGCCCATTTTGGTTATTTCCGGTTCGTACATCGGTACTGCCAAAGATGCACTGGCGGCGGGCGCGAACGGCTTTCTTTCCAAACAAGAAGCTCAAGATGTTTTTCTGGAAGGATTTCGTTTTATCGCTCAGAACCCTCATTCACAGTGGGTTAGTCCGCAGACGCACCGTCAAATCATGCTTTCCGAATCCATGCTTAAAAAAGCCGACCTCACGTCTGCCGAGCAGAACGTACTGCGCTATATCAAACGTTCCAACAAAGAAATTGCCGACGAACTCGGCATTACCGAAAGCACCGTCAAAAAACACCTGTGGAGTATTTTTCAAAAGCTGGGAATTTCCTCGCGCTATGATGCGATTGCTTTTGCTGTGGAAGCGGGGTTGATTGCGACACGGCACTAATTTTTACTAAAAAAATTTCACCAAAAAAATGGCGTTGTTCCTTTCTTTACGCAAAGAACAACGCCATTTTTTGTTATCACAAAGAGTTTTACCGCAGCACAGTAATTTTTTGGACAGCAATCGCACTACCCACCTGCAAGCGGCACAAATACACACCCAACGGCAGATTAACCGTTGAAAGCGGCAGCGTGTGATTGCCCTGTGCCAACATTCCATCCGTCACCGTCAAACACTCCTGCCCAAGCGCGGTGAAGAGTTTCATCGTTACGCGGCTTGCAGACTGCGGCACAATAAATTGCACGGAAGCCTGTCCCGAAGCGGGGTTTGGAGTAATCGTCAAGCCCAGTAATGCCGCGTTTGCTGCACCGTCATCAAGAACACTGGTTGCAACGTCCAAGTTCGCCCAAAATGGACGATTCACCGTCGAATCCAGCGTAACAGATTGCAACTGCGCAGCACTACCAGCACGTGCAAAGGTGTACAAAAGTAAATTACGCGGGCTGCTTGGGCTAACCATTGCTAATTGCGCATCATCAGGCGAAAAGGTTGCTTGGTCGGCATCGGTTACGGCTCGCCCGCCGAGCGTAAATCTTGGAATGTTCAAATATCCCGTGTCTTCGGCTTTATCGAAATTTGCGATGTACATATCGGTCGTACCATCCGAAGTTTCGCCAAAGGCAAGCGTGTTTGGATTGTTGCTGCTAAAGGTGGGAAAGCCCAAATCGTATCCGGGTTGTGGCGGAAAAACGTCGTTAATTGCAGGCGCAGACGGCGTTTGGAAGGATGCGTAATATAGTCCCCAGAACTGCACGGAATCTGTTCCCACACGGAGCGACGACATTGCATCCAGCACCAATTCAGGGTTCTTGCTGTCCGGCGACCACGCAATGGCATCAGGAAAGCGAATGCCCGACACTTGTTTCCCTTCGGTTTTGCGCCCTTCGGCTGCCAAACGTTCAATCGAAACTCGCCGCACTGCCGAAGCTGTTCCTGTACCGGTTATGGTTGCAATATAAACGGCAGCGTCATTGTCGTACTGCGAAGTCATAGCAACGGTGCGCTCGTCGGGCGAAATAGCCGCGCTCAGAATATCTCCTGCTTGACGAAGTTGCAGATTTGCAAACACCGTAACACGCCCTTGCAAGAGGTCAAGAAACGCCAACCGACCTTGCGCATTGACAAAGTACAAACGGTTCGTATTGCCTGTGCGTGGCGCAGATAGGCGGCTGCGCCCTCCTTGCGTCCGCACGACTGCATCGTTGCCGGTGAAGTACGTCGCACGGCGTGTGGCTGGGTCATACAAGCCAATCCGCCCGCTTTGTGTGGAAAAGGCAATATTTGAGCGAACAGCTTGCGTTTGCGCCTGCTCTTTTCCCGCAAATACAATGCGACCAGAGGTTTCTGCGCCCGTTGTGAGCGTAATACCTACGCGGTCGAAAGCAGCATTTACGTCGGCAAGAAGCGTGGTATTTGTTGGGAACAAATCTTGTGTGGATTGCACAATAGCGCGGCGGAACGCACCAAATCTGGTGTCTTGGGTGATATAGTTGATGAGCGCACGGTGCCAAATCTGCGAAGTCGTGTCGCGCCCGTATTTGTTCACCACAAACCATGCAGCACGGTCAACAATAGGACCGTTATAGTGCGGGAATTGAAGTTTTCTTTCAATAGAACGTGGGTCGGTGCGTGGCAAGAAGTCGGTCATGGAGCGAGGGAGATTTTTATTGGCATCGCCGCAGGAATCAGGTTCCGCGCTCATATGCCACGCCGCGCTGGAAGTAGGGGGCCACAACACAGGAAACACGAAAAATGACGAACTATTCACCATCCAACCCCAGAAATTCGCCAAGTGTTCCTCGATTGCGCCGCCTTGGTCGTCGCCGTAATTCAGTCGTCCGGGAGTATTGTACGCATGACCAACTTCATGACCAACGAGGTGCAGATCGCGCCAGCCCGCACCACCTTCGCCCGGGTCGCCCGGACCGTAGCCTTGCGCAATGAGTCCCGGATTCCACCATGCCTGACCTGCCTGACCGCCGCCGATATTGATAATCGTCTGAATAAATGAACCTTTGTCGTCCCACGAAGTACGGTTAAACTTCAAGCGGAAATACCGAAGCACAGAATCCGTTTCGGCAAGTGCGCTCGTGATTTGCGGCGAAAACGGCTGCCCACTTGTCGTGGTGCGGACGGTCAGTTCTGTGTTGCCGAGGCTGTCTCCATTGACACCGTTTGCATCCAGCACAATATGTCCACCGTTGGGGCGGCGTGGCAAGCGGTCTGCGGGCGTATCACGGAAATTACTTTCGTTGCTGAGGGGAAAAATTGTGCCATCGGCTGCCTGATAGCCTTGCACGGTACGGTCGCGTCCAAGCAAATCTTTTCCTGCTACATTCACAAACGAAACGGATTGTGTCTCTGCGCCTTTGGGCTTTTTATCGTTCATTATTTTGGGTGCGACTTCAGTTGCTTGATTGCCATTGCCCAAACTGCCCTTTCCAAGAGGTGTTTGGGTTGCTTTGGGGTCATCATTTTTCTCCGGTTTTTTCACAGAATACGCTCCCGCCAAGTAATCATCGTAGCGGTGGAGCTGCAAGCGGTATAAAGATTCGCCAGTTGTGGCATCAATAAAGTACATCCACGATTCGGAAATCGTTGGGCAAACGGTTACGGCATACACTAAACGAAGCGCGTTTTTGTGCGGGTAGAGCAGGAGTTCCGTTGCCGGACCTTCGTAACCAAGCTGCTTTGCGAGTGCTTGGGGAATCTGATTCCACTCGCCAGCGTTCTTCAATGCTTGATTCGACGACTCTATTGCCGCATCGGGGGTAAGCACAGGCTTGGTCGCAACGTGCTTGGGTGTCGGCAGATAAGCACCGTGAACCGCATAAACATTGCCGTCATTTTTTGCATGGACGTAGAGGTCTTGCCCATAGATGCGAAGCCCTTTGTAGCGTTGCTCAAAACGAATATGTTGGTAGCCAATCGCATCGGCTTCGAGGCTGATGACGCGGAGTTCCTCGCTTGGCGATTGAATTTTTTCAACAAGCCCTGTTTCGGTGAGGAGGGAGAGAACTTCTTGCACAAGAGGTGTTTGTTGCTTTTGGATTTGCTCGCTTTCATCGGCTTCGCGCACGGCATTGCTGCGCTTGATGAAGGCTGTGGCAAAGGTATTGTCCGCACTGACGCGATTCCGTAATTTCCCTAGCGAACCCTCAACATAAGCAATCGTGCCGTTGCTGCGGTATTCTGCTGTGCCGCTTATTCCGCTTTTTAATCCCAGTTTTGCGGCATTTGCAGCAAGCTGTTTTTTGTTTGCCGGGGGCGTTGCTACGCTGATATTCTGTGCTGGAACGATCGTTGTTACGCGAGCCGACACGCCGCTTTCCTCTCTTGCAGAAGACGGCTCTTGCAAATACACCGATGATGGTGCAACGCGCTCTGCGCCACGCTTCTTGTTCTGTTGGGCTGATAGTGCAAGGGGCAACATGAGAAGAACAAACGCGCTCATTGTAGCGTACGTTGCAAGGCTTCTTCTCGAACACAAAGAAAAAATTTGGAGCATATTGCGAAAGGAGATGAGTTGAAGAAAGTGTGTATTTGTGCGGAGTGTAAACAACTAAAAAATATTTGTATCTGTTCAAATAATTCGTGTTGGAGAATTTAGGCTTACGAAAAACTAACGAGATTCAATTTGCACTCCGCAAATATAGCAACGAATACTATTGTCAGACATTTAGTGGTCTTATTGTACGTTCAGATTTGCTGACGAAAGCCGTTGCAAAAAATCATTTATGGCAAGTTGATAAATGCGCGAGTCCGCATATTCGTAAGCAGCAAAATCACGGTTTTCAGGCGCAAACGTATCTTTTGCGGGGGCTTTCGCAAAAATTTTATCCTGATAGACCACTTTGCCGGATTTTGTGCTGGTAAGTTGGATTTCGATTTCTATCGTGCCACCTGTCGGCATTTCTTTTGCCGCGCCGATGATTCCACGCCCTACATCGCCGACGAGCAAATCTGTTCCAAAGGACGTTGCATTTTCGTAATAGCCGTAGTAATGCTTAACGCGCCCCGTCATAACAAGGT
Organism: Candidatus Kapaibacterium sp.; assembly: GCA_025455065.1. Classification (GTDB taxonomy): domain Bacteria; phylum Bacteroidota; class Ignavibacteria; order Kapaibacteriales; family UBA4661; genus PH2015. The sequence continues at coordinate 15,666 of JALONG010000044.1, forward strand.
CTGAAGGCAGTTTGACTATACCGGAACTGATGATTTTGAACGCCCCCGCAAAATTAAAATATTCGGTTGTCAATGTAAGGAGATCTTCCTTAAAGAGCGCATAATTCTCTCCGTAGCTGTAGAAATCTAATGTGTTGGCTGGGGCTGTTTTTGCTCGTTCGGAGCGTTTCATTTCTTCTGGTGGGCGTTCATCGGTGAATTCCTCCAAGCGAAGCGAATAGGGAAGCTGCTTGGGAATCACTTTTATTGTCCGAATGCTCGGACTACTGCCGGCAAGACTAACGGATGAGCCGCCTGTATCTCTCATCCGATATATTGCACAAGACTGAAGGAGAGTGCTTGCAAAAAGTACGAGCATAAAGAAACTAAACTTGCGATTGGAGTTCATATATGCGAACCTCGATTTTATGGAAAAATGGTTTTTTATAGGTCAAATTTATCGCATGACGCTGACTGGAATATGTGCAATAGTATTGTCCACCTTCAAGCGGCAATAATACACGCCATTCGGGTATGTGTCAAGAGAAAGAGCGTGTTGATATTCTCCGGCAGATTGTGTACCAATATCCCACGTTTTGAGCGTTTGCCCAAGCATATTGACAATGCTCACGGACACCGTTGCCGCATTGGGCAATTTGTACGAAAGCGTACTGCGCTCTTGAGCTGGATTCGGTGCAAGAGCAAGCGAAAATGCAGAAGCCTCAAGAGTGCGGACACTTGAAACAGTCGGGGGCGGAATACGAATAAAATCCAGTGTATTGCGACTAAAAATTGGCACGACAAGCGTGTCGGTAGCCGCATTAAAAAAGATGTCTGCGGGAGTTTCCAAACCGCTTGCAAAAACAGTTGGCGTGGTGAAATTGGAGTCATAGCGAGTAATGGTATTCGCATCCCAACTCGAAACGTAGTACCGACCTTGCTTATCGCGGGCAATACCATCGAGTGAACCGCTTCCCATCGGTGTTGTGGCGAGAGTTTCAACTGTCGGCGGCGTGGCACTCAAATTTACAGCATGAATTTTTGCCGTGCCTTGTGCGAAAGAGACTACCACAAGGCGGTTTCGTGCGCGGTCGAAGGAAATACCATTGGGCGAGTTAATAACGTCCGGCGGAACAATCTGGGTGAATGTTGCTTGCCCTACGCCGCCTGACGACGACACACTTACCGAAGCCCGAAAAACGCCGACAGCAGGGTCAGAAATATAGAAAATGCCAGCAGTAGAGTCAGCCGCAACGTCGTTAATTTCAAAGGAATTTGGAACGAGAAACGCACCAAGCTCGGCTCCTGTGGCAAGATTGAAGGCTTTAAACGTTCTGTTGTCAGCTACCCACAGCGCATCTACGGCACCAAACTTTGCCACAACAATACCTTTCGATGTTGATAATCCGGCAGAGGCAAAAGGCGTTAATGTGCCATTCGCGCTGCGCCTGACGATAGCACCGTTCAAGGCGCTTGAAACAAGGTAGGTGCGAGTATTCGCGTCCCATGCTACGCTTTCAGGAAAATTTAGCATAGGTTGAGCAACTGTTGGACGCTGGAAGGCGAGGAGGAGTCCACACGTAAGCACTACGCAACTAATAACTGCTCTTCCAAAACGTTTTGGTACAGAGATATTCATTGGTAACTCCGATGAAGAAAATGAGAAAAAACATGAGTATATTAGCGTTTCATCACGCAAAATACATCTTTCTCTTTGGGTGTGTAACCCTCTTAAAGTTCTATTCGCCTACTACCAAAAGTTCTATGACGATGTACTATGATTATTTTGTTCAGTATCGGTGGGCTTTGCTCAGGTTTTTGCTTGTTGTAGGATGTATCTTCTATACAAATGATGCGACATCGCAGCCAAGACAGCGCGATTCCCTTGACGCGCTTATTCGTGAGTGTGAGCGTCGCACCGACACAGCATCGGCACGAATACTGGCAGATATTGCTGATGAATATACCGAATATGACAGCAAATATGCACTTTCACTTGCTCACCGTGCTGAATATCTTGTTGCCAAAGGTGCTGTAACACCACTCCGTATTCACGTATTGAATATTCTTGCTGGCGCGTATCGCACTGATAATAACTATGCTGCTTCTGCCGAATGTTACGAACGTGCTTTAGCGATGGCGCAGAGCATCGAAGCGAACGGCGAAATTGCCGCAGCGCTTCTTGGACAGGGCTTAGTGCTGATCGAACAAGGAAAATTAGACCAAGCACTACACAAAAACCTGGAGGCGATGCAGTATGCAAATCTTGGAGACGACCACCGCTTAAAAGTGCTAGTATTGATGAGGCTTGCAGGTGTGTATCATTCCACCAAAAATTACGCTCGCTCAGATAGCCTCTATAACGCTGCGCAACGGCAATGCGTAGGCACGCGCGACGACGACCTCCTTGCCACATTATTCAATAACAGTGGTGTTCTCTACGAAGAAATGCGCCAGATGGAACGCGCCTTGCAAGCATATCGGCGTGGTTTGGCGATTGAACTTCGCTTGGGGCGTGAGCAAAGAATCGGGCGTTTGTACAATAATATTGGTGAAGTATTCATGCGACGGAATCAGTTCGATTCTGCGCTTATCTATCAAAAACGTGCACTACATCTGTACGAAAAAACCAAGTACAATGCTGGCTTGGCGAATCTACTCGGCACCATAGCTGCGACGGAAAATAAACAGGGGCACTTCTCGGAGGCAGTAACCTTGGCGCGGCGTGCCCTCGACTTTGCAGAGCCGGGCAATTTTACGCTCGAAAAACTCGTTGCCTATCAAGCATTGTCCGATGCCTTCGCCGGTATGGGTGATTATCGCTCGTCTTTGGCAATGTTCAAGCAGGTAGCGGCATTGCAAGATTCGATGTATAGCATTGCCAGCGCACAAAAACTTGCCGAATTGGAAACAGCCCAAAAAGAGCAGGAAATCAAGCTCTTGCAAAGCAAACAAGCGCAAGAAAATATCATTCGCAATGCTCTCATAGCAGTCGCATTAGCACTCGCGGGCTTTGTGACATTGCTGATTCGGGGAAACAATCGCCGCAAGCGCGATAATGCGCGACTCGCCGAACTCAACGACAAACTTTTCGATGCCAACGAGGAACTCAGTCTGCTGACCTCCGAAAAAGATGAAATCCTGAACATCGTAACGCATGGGCTGAAAAGCCAAATCTTTGGTGTACGCTCGCTTGCCGACAATATGACGACAGCGTTGGCTGGTGGTGCTGTTCCGCAGAATACCGCGCCACTTGCCGAAATGTCCGGCAGTATCAGCCGCTCGGCAACGCAGATGTTTTCGCTGGTAACGAATCTCCTGACCGTGAACACGGCAGAACAAGGCTTGCTGAAGCCAGTGCTTGCCAAGACGGATGTTGGCGAGGTTGTGCAGAGTGTTTGTGAGCAGTTCCGAGAATTTGCGGCAGTGAAAAACATCACACTCCGCCTTGATGCGCCGCAGAACGAAGCCATGTTTGCCCATGCTGATTCCCAAATGCTGCGGGAAGTCTTGGAAAATCTGCTCTCGAATGCGGTGAAGTATTCGCCACATGGCAAAAACGTCTTTGTGCGCCTGAAAGCCAGCAACGAAGCGGTTCGCGTGGAAGTGCAGGACGAAGGAGAGGGGATTTCGGCGGGCGATATGAAAAAACTCTTTGGAAAATTCGCCCGCCTTTCCGCTCGTCCGACAGGCGGCGAACACAGTACGGGTCTGGGCTTGAGTATTGTCAAAAAAATGGTCGAAGCGATGAATGGGCGTGTGTGGTGTGAAAGTGAGTTGGGCAACGGTGCGATGTTTATTATGGAATTGCCAAAAATTGCCGAGGCGTGAATTGAAGGAACAAAGAGAACATGAATTCGCGAAAATCGGTAAATCAAGATTGCAAAAGTAAACTTTCTATCGTAAGTTGAGGGCTGCTCAACGTAATTGTAGCAGATTATTGCAGAATAGATTCAAAATTAACGATGCCAACATCCTCCCTTTCAGTGAACGACGGTGTGCAAGAGCAAGGTGAAAAAAGAGAGGCGAGGTCACAAAAATAGTGAGGCGGTCAGTGAACCTAATGTGTGAGATAGAGCGCTCTTGGAAGGGGTGTTCTATCATAGTTGCCGCATCAAGCAATCATGTCAAATGCAATCAATCAATGATATTTCATTCTTCCGAAAAATTGTTATGGCTTCTTCACCAAGACCACTTGTTCAAGCGACCCGTGCATCCGTTGATGTGGAATTAACCGTCCACACAGGGGAAATACCGCAAGATTGGTACGGTTCGGTATTCATCAATTCGTCATGCGGAACGGTTAATAGTACGCTGCCTTTTGCACCCGGCGCACAGGAATATGATAGTTCCGTCATGAACGGCGACGGCTATATGTGGCGCTTTGATTTGGCGCAATCCCGTGTGCAATGCACGGGGCGACTGCTCAAACCGCCTTGCTACTATGCCGATAGTGCGGCAGGCAAGTCTTGGTGGGGTTTTAAGAACATGGGGATTTCGCGGATGTCGTTTATCCTCGGTTTTCGTGATGAAGTCAGCACGGCAATTACTCCCTTCAAAATGCCGACGAAAGACGCAACAACCCCGAATCGTTTTCTTGCTTGTTATGATGCCGGGCGACCATGGGAATTCGACCCCGTATCGCTTCGTATCATTGCTCCGGCAGGCTCCAATACTGATTGGACTCCGGCAATACCAACCGTTCCTAACCCCAAAGACCACACCAAACAAGCCTATTTGTTCCCCTTTCAACTCGTACAAAGCACCGCTCACCCAAGCTATGACCCCTACACGGGTGAAATATTTTTGGTGAACTACACCAAATCGCTTGCTACCATGCTGCATGGGGAAGATTTACTCAGCGATATTCTCAAACTCACCGAAGAAGGAATTGCGCTGCTGGACGGGCTTGCTGAAAAAATTCTGCAAGAACTCTACGCAGCCCTTCCCAAAGACCAACTCGCAGCAAATCTTGAAGCGAACATTACTTTGGTACGTTCTTGGCTTGAAAGCCGCTTGGAAACTGCTGTTTCGGACGAAGAGCGAATCGTCGTGCGCTGGTTCCAATCTGTGGTGGCGCAGCATGATGCCCTTATCGCGCACCGCCAAGCCAAAGCCGCCGGAATACCTCTTCGAGAGTCGGGTATGGGCGATGAGGTTATTCTGAAGCGGTGGAACGGGAAGCACGGCGCGGAGTCCGTTATGGATTCTTGGCAGGTGGTGGATACTGAGGGGAATAATCTTCGGATATTTCAGTGTATGCACCAAACTTCGCTGTCGGAGCATTACCTCATTCTGTCCGATTCGACCTTCAAATTTTCGCTTGATTTGATGATGAATTTTAACAGTCCTTTCGGCTCTGCCGCCGTGAAGGAGTTCTGCCGTATTGTGCTTTCGGTGCCGCAAGAGCCGTATTTGGATGTGTACATCGTTCCGCGCCCGCCCTTGCGTTCACCCGACGACCATTCAGCGCCGATTCATGGAAAACTTGTGTGTTACCCGCTTAATCAGCCCATTCCCTTGGAGGCTGTTCACTATTCGGCGGATTACGACGATTCCAACGATACTATTACGCTCCATCTTGCGCATAACAGCGCTGCCTGCCTTGCCGAATGGGTACGCACCTTCGACACCCTTGCTTACAATGCCCGCGAGCGGGTGCAGACAAATGTGATTGGGCTGCCTTCTGCGGGGGAAATGGACATAGGGCGTATCGGGAAATGCGTTATCACGGTTGATAAGCACGCTCAAACCGCAACGCAGAAAACGTTTACCGCCATTTGGGACGAAGGAAATCTGAAGGATATTCCAAACATCGGCATACACACGTGGGGCGTTGGGCTGTACACCTATCGCAATATCGTTGCTGCCGATGAAGCCGTGAAGACCATTCGCCATATTTATTGGTCGTGCTATGGCTTCGATCCGCGCTTGCAAACGACGTTTATCGAAGGGTTGTACTATTTTTACAAGAACCGTATTGTGGACGTTCAAACCGTTCAAGCGATTGCCAAAGAGGGCATCCCGTTTGTGCTGGTGCGGCAAAATACAGCAACCATGAAACTCGACGATTATTACCAGTTTGCCAAAAATGTGATTTTGAAATCGGTGCAGTTCGTTCCGCGAAGCAAGGATGCACTCGCTCTGCCGGAAATTACCGATGCGCAGATGGACGGGTATATTTTTACGACGGTGCTTGTTTGCACCAACGGCGATTATGCCACAGACTACGAGTGTCAAATCTGGATATTTCAAGCGTGGAATCTTGCTGCCGGACCCTGTTGTATTCTGACCAATCCGGAGCTTGATTACGCTTTTACGCTTCATTCGGCATGGGTGGACGATATTCAGCACCTCTACGACACGCCTACGGATGCGGGGTATTCGGTGGAAGATGATTACAATCCCATTGTTGAGAATCTCCTTTACGACGATATACCGCTTGTCGGAGAAGTTATCGAATGGCGCATGAAGCACTTTTTCCGAAAGAATGTTTACAAGCCGTTTAATGCGTAAGCATTACCGAAATAACCTCTCGTTTTCAACCCTTGTTTTCTCACCTCTCGTTCTTTTTTTTTCACGAATTTCTCACCGATTCTCCTAGACAACAAGGAACGATACTATGGCACAGCAAGACTATACCATACTTGAAACGCTGCACGAAAGTGATAAATCGCGCGTGTATTTGGCAAGTGCCGGGCAAACCGCAAACAAAGTTGTCCTCAAAACCCTCGCCGAAACCGGTGAGGATACATCGGCAGCGCTGGCATTGCAGAACGAATATGCAATGACGCAAAGCCTCAATAATAGGCTGAAGCCGCATGGACTGACCTACATGGATGCCTCGGTTGCTTTTGTGCGCGATTTTTTGGAGGGAACGACCTTGGCGGCGTGGATGAAGCAGCATCCACTGCCGCTTCGTCCGGCGTGGTTTGCAGAACAATCGTCGCTCACAAAGCGCTTGCAGATTGCTATTGCCATGACAAGGGAAATAGAAATCCTGCATAACCAGCGTATGATTCACAAAGACATCAATCCGTCAAACATCATCGTCAGCGAAAACGATGACAAAGTATTTGTGATTGACTACGAACTTTCCTCCAAACTCGACATCAAAGCGCATTTCCTCGGTAATCCCGAACGTTTGGAAGGAACATTGGCGTATCTTTCACCGGAGCAGACCGGACGCATGAACCGCGTTGTGGATTACCGTTGCGACCTCTATGCACTCGGTGTGGTGCTGTACGAACTTTTCACAGGGCAAAAGCCCTTTGTGTTCGAGGGCGCAAACAGTGCTTTGGAGTACATTCATGCGCATATTGCCCGTATTCCCGTGCATCCCGCGAAACTGACTGCTGCCCACGAATCTATCACTCACGAAGTTACTGCTCACGAACCCGCATCACAACAGGGGATTCCGCTGCCTGCGGTAATGGGTGATATTGTAATAAAATTACTTGCCAAAAACGCCGAAGACCGCTATCAATCGGCATTCCGGTTGCGAAAAGACTTAGAGGAGTGTTTGCGTCTATGGTTGGAGCAGGGAGAAATTTCGTCCTTTCCCGTTGCTAAGCACGATATTCCGCTCAAATTCCAGATTCCTCAACGCCTTTACGGGCGTGAAGAGGAGCATCGGAAACTCATGGGGTGCTTTGCCAAAATTGCTGCGGGGCGCAAAATGCTGACCTTGGTAAGCGGATATTCCGGCATTGGAAAAACTGCCTTGGTCTATGATATTCATGTGCCGGTAACCGAGCGTAATGCGCTGTTCGTAAGTGGGAAATTTGAGCAGTTCCAGCGCAATATCCCGTTTTCTGCGTGGACAAAAGCCTTCACCGAGTTTGCTGAACTGTTGCTGACGGAAAACCCTGTATCGGTGAACCAGTGGAAAACCCGCATTCTGGATGCTCTCGGCGACCTTGCGGGCGTAATTACGCAGCTTGTTCCCGCGATGGAAAATGTTTTGGGCAAACAAGCGCCACCGCCGCTTATTCCCACCAATGAAACGCAAAACCGCTTCAATTATGTGTTGCGTACTTTCATCCGAGCTATCTGCACCAAAGAACGCCCGCTCGTGGTCTTTATTGACGATTTTCAGTGGGCTGATGCAGCATCGCTGAATTTGCTGCGCGTGATAATGTCGGAGCCGGGATTGGGATATTTCCTCGTCATCGGGGCATATCGGGATAACGAAGTGGATGAAGCGCATCCTTTTTCACGCGCTGTGGATGATGTCCAAAAAGAATGGTCAGTCTTGAACACGATGGATACCAGCGACGCTCACGCACCTGATAATGTCTTGGTTGAGCGCATCATACTGCACAATTTGGAGGAGCAGCATATTACCACGCTGATTGCAGATACCTTGCAACAATCGCGGGAAAACGTTGCCGCACTTGCCCGTTTGGTGTTCGACAAAACAAGCGGGAATGCCTTCTTTGTGCATCGGTTTACTGAGTCTTTGCATGAACAGGGCTTTATCGAGCTGGTAACGCTGGACGGCGAACCGCAATGGCGTTACGATATGGGCGCACTACGCGACCTTGCCGCAACGGACAATGTGATAAGTTTGCTCACACAAAAAATTATCAAACTGCCCCAGCCAACGCAGGAACTTCTGCGTATCGCGTCGGTCGGCGGGCGCTCGTTTTCACTTAGGATGTTGGCTATGCTTGCACAGCGTTCTGTTACTGATACCGAGTCCGATTTGTGGGCAGCAATCGAAGAAGGGCTGCTTGTTCCCGAAGATACTTCCTACCGCTTTATCAAAGGGTTTGGTGAGAACAATGCCGCCAAAACCCGCTTCCGCTTTGCCCATGACCGCGTACGGCAGGCAGTCTATGAGAGCATTGCGGCAGAGGAGAAAGAGCGGATTCACAAGAAAGCGGCATTGCAACTGCTGGAGACGCTGGACGAACACGAAACCGAGCAGCAAATTTTTGAAATTGCCAATCACCTGAACGCCGCTTCAGCGCTGGTGGATGATAAAGCCTTGCTTTGCCGCGTTAATTACCAAGCCGGCTCCCGCGCTAAACTTTCTACGGCGTATTCTACGGCGTTCAGCTATTTCGAGCGTGCGTTGCACAGTTTGGAACCGGGTGCGTGGGAGAAAAATTATTCATTCACGCTGAACCTTTACGACCAAACCTCCGAAACGGCGTTTTTGAGCGGGAATTATGACGAGATGGAGCGGCTTGTGGCGGAGATTCTGGCACACGGGCAAACGGTGTTGGATAAAGTCAAAGCCTTGGAGATTCGCACTAATGCGCTATTTATGCGGCAGCAGATTGTCGCTTCGGTGCAGTCCGGGTTGGAGGCATTGGAAATGCTGGGCATGAAGCTCCCCAAAAAGCCATCGCAACTGACCGTTATTCTCGAACTTCTCAAAGCCAAGCAAGCTCTCAAGCACACTTCGCCGCAGGAACTTCGCCATTTGCCGCTTATGGAAGACCGCACGGAGTTAGCAAAAATGCGGATTATGGCGACGCTCGCGCCGGCGCTGTTTTTTACCGACCCGAATTTGTTTCCGATAATGCTCTTCCGCATGACCGTTCTGAGCGTTCAACACGGCATTGCATCGGCATCGGCGTATGCTTTTGCCAGCTTCGGGTTTGTGCTGTGCGGTGTAACGGGAGAAGTCCAGAAGGGCATCGAATTTGGCGAATTGGCGTTGTACCTCATTGAACACCGACCCTTTAACGAATATCAAGCCCGTGCGCTCTTTGTGGTGCGGTATTTTATTGACCATTGGCACAAGCCGATGCACAACAACGTGGGGCAAATCAAAGAAGCATATCGGCATAGTCTCGAATCGGGCGAAGCAGATTTCACGGCGTTTCTGGGCAACGGGTATGTTGTGTATTTGATACTTTCCGGTACGCCGCTTACCGATGCGGAGCAAGAACTCATGCGGCAGTTGCAATACATCACCCAAAACAAGCTCTTTACGTCGCTGACGTTTAATAATATGTATCATCAATTTGTCCTCTGCCTTTTGGGTAAAGCGGAAAACCCCGCACTGATGCAGGGCGAGCGGTATGATGTCATTGCGCAGGAAGAAGAATATATCAAAACCAATAACCAAAGCACGCTCTTTAACCAAAGCTATTTCCAAATGCAGCTTTCCTTGCTGATGGGCAAGATGCAAGACGGAATGCGCTTTGCCGAACACGCCGGCGCAACACGCAAAACGGTCGTCGGCACGTCCATTTCGCTTCAGGTGCTGTTTGTGGATGCGCTTTTGCGGTATCACAATGTGATGAACGGCTCAAGCACCAAGCGCCGAAAAGACGTTGGCGCTATTCGCTCGGCGCTGAAGCAACTCCGCAAAGTGGCGGTAACGATTCAACAGGACTTTGAGCATAAGGTATTGTGCGTGGAAGCGTGTTTGGCGGCACTTGAGGAAAAAACTGAAAAGGCTTCTGTGCTGATGGAGCAAGCCGTAAAGCGTGTTCGGGAGTGTGGAAATTTGTACGACCAATGTTTCATTGACTTGGAAGCATACCGTCTCAGCATCTATCTCAAACAGCAAGATTACGCTCTGGAAGCCTTGCAGCGTGTGTTGATTTCTCTGCAAGATTGGAATGCGTTTGCGGTCATAGAGCAGCTCAAATCCGAGCCGACGTATCGCATCTTGGCAGCCAGACAAGGCAGTACCGGTGCTTCGGAGGCAGCATCGCGCCAACAGCAAGGGCAGGCAAAAGAAGGCAGCATTATTGGTAGCACCAAAAATGCTCTTAGTAACGACACTGTGGATATTTACAGCATTATCAAAGGTACACAGATAATCACCGGCGAACTCAATCTAAAAAATCTCATTGGGAAAATGTTGGCGGTGATGTCGGAAAATGCCGGCGCACAGCGTGGAGTCTTGATTTTGGAGCAGCAAGAAGGCATTTTTGCCGTGCAGGCGGAACTCCTCGATGACGGAACAATCAGCACACTTGAGCCGCCGATGCGCTATGAACAGTTCGACCATGCGTGTTTGGCAATTATCAACTATGTGCTGCATTCCGGCGTGAATCTTGTTTTGGACAACGCTGCCGCCGACACACGGTTTATGAACGACCGCTACATCAAATCGGGGAATATCCGCTCGGTGTTGTGCAGCAAAATCATGGTCAAAAGCAAGGTTGTCGGTACGCTGTATCTGGAAAATAACCTCGTTACCGGAGCCTTTACGCCGAGCAGAATTGAGGTGCTGAATATCTTGGGAGCGCAGGCTGCTATTGCTATTGAGAACGCCCGGTATTACACCTACGTGGAAGAAATGAACCGCACTTTGGAACAGAAAGTACAAGAGCGCACATCGGAATTGGCGGAGAAAAACGGGCAGTTGATAGAATTGAACCGTGAGAAAAGTGAGTTGATGGGTATCGTGGCGCATGATTTGAAAAATCCGATTGGAGCGGTGCGGGGGCTTGCTGACCTCATATCTCAGCAAATTGTTGAGGGTGAGGCAGCTACAAAGGTATCCGAGCAGATTGTCAGCACGGCTGATAGAATGCTTGATTTGGTAACGAATATGCTGGAAATTAACCGCATTGAAGAGGGCAGTTTTGAACTAAAGCTCGCGAAGTTTGATATTTCTTCGCTTGTCGAGGTGAGTGTGATGCAATATCAATCACCTGCCGAAGCAAAGTCTATCGGGCTGCACTACGAGATAAGCGGTGCAGATTTTGAAGTCTTCGCCGATGAGCAAGCACTGATGCAGGTTCTGGAGAATCTTATTTCCAATGCCGTGAAGTATTCCCCGTTTGAGAAAAACATTGTTGTTCGGCTCAAATCGCTGCCGCATACTGTGCGTGTGGAGGTAGCAGACGAAGGTCCGGGCATATCGGCGGAAGACAAGAAAAAACTCTTTGGGAAGTTCACTCGCCTTTCTGCGCAACCGACCGGTGGGGAGAATAGTACCGGTTTGGGCTTGAGCATCGTCAAAAAACTGGTGGAAGCAATGCACGGGCGCGTTTGGTGTGAATCGGAATTAGGCAAAGGAGCGACATTTATTGTGGAGTTACTAACGCCGAAAAAGGATGTCTAAATAGACCATCTTTTCAGGGGTTTCCCACGTTCAATACATTTTCTTTACTGCGTTCGTCAAAAACACGTTGTTATCGAAACATTAAAAGGTATGATTGTGTTGGTTGATTTATCGTTCCAAGTAGCAAACTTGTCCGGAAGACTAATGATGACAAAATTTACGAAAGGATTGGTACAGTTGGTGCTGCTGCTGGTGTTCGGCATTTGCATTTGTGCAAATATGCTTTCGGCTCAGACAAACGGAACTGTGGAGAGCGCCTCAGCACTCAATCAACGTGCTGAACGCCTCAGCACAATTTCGCCCGAAGTGGCGCTCAGAAGCGCCCGAGCAGCATTAGAGAAGGCAGGTCAAGAAAAAAATATCCGCGAACAAGCCCAGGCAAATGCGATTATCGGTGCGGTTCTCCGTTTTCAAGACCAATACGATTCCGCACTGGTGTATCAAAAATTGGCGCTGGCTCTTTTCAGGGACATCCGCGACACGCTTGGAATAGCGGGGGCGCTCGTGAATATCGGTGGTGTGTACCAAAGCAGAGGTGATTACGCAAGCGCTATGGAGCATTATTTCCAAGCCTTGATTCTGTACGAATTGCGCGGCGATAAACGTGGTATTGCGAAAAGCCGTGCCAGTATTGGCGTTGCTTATACGCTCAAGGGTGAATTACCAGCCGCATTAGAAGCGCAACGCCAAGCACTTACCTTGAGAACTACACTGCACGATGAGCAGGGAATCGCTCACTCGTTGAGAAATATCGGTCATGTACAAGAAAAAATGCATAATTTAGATTCCGCATTGTGGTTCTATGAGCAAGCATTAAAGCGCTTTGAGCGCATTGGTGATATGCAGGGCGTAGCGCTTTCATTGGGGAGTTTGGGAAATGTATTCGACCAACGCGGTGAAAACAACAACGCACGCGAATTTTACATCAAAGCAATCCCTCTGCATGAGCAATTAGGCGACAAGCGAGGGCTTGCGGTAGTGCATAACAACATTGCTGCGGGGTTTCTTCGTCAAAATGATGCCCGTCAAGCATTACGCTTTGCCGAGCGTGCCTTGAGGATTGCCGAAGAAATCGGAGCCTGGGCGGAACAGCGCGATGCAAATAAACACCTTGCCGATGCTTATACCGCGCTTGGCAATGAAACCCTTGCTTTTGCAGCCTTTCGGAATTATGTGACGTTAAAAGATTCTATTCAAAACATCCAAAATTCCCAGCGTATAAGCGATTTGCAAACCCGCTATGACATCGCCGAAAAAGACCGCGCTCTTGCCGCTGCCGAACACGCTCGGAACGTGGAGCAAATGAATGCTCGCAACGTGCGACTGACTCTGGTGATTGCGATTGTTGTTTTTGCAATCATTATCGGCTTGCTTGTGAATGGATACCGCATAAAACGGCACTCTGAGCGTACACTTCGCCGCCAAAATGAGGAAATTTTATACCAGCAAAAGTTATTGCAGGAACAAGCCGAAGAAATTGCTTTTACCAACAAAGAACTTTTGGCAACTAACTCGCTGTTGGAAGAAAAAAATGAGCTACTTTCCACCTTGAACACGGAAAAAAACGAATTTTTAGGCATTGCTGCACACGACTTGAAAAACCCCTTGGCAAACATTCTGCTTACGGTGCAACTTATGGAAGAATACAAGCCGCAAGAAGGGGCGGAGAAATTTGTGGAATGGATACAAAGTGTCACGCGCAGCGCGGAGTATATGCTCAATATCATTCGGAATCTGTTGGATGTTAATAAAATCGAAGCCGGCAAGGTGGAAATGCACCTTGAGCCGATAGATGTCGCGCTGGTAGAACTCATCGCTGATGCCTATGCGTTTCGTGCAGAAGAAAAAGGAATACGGCTTGTCATTGAGCCTCCAAAGCAACGTTTCTTTGTGCTTGCCGACCACAGTGCGCTTCAGCAGGTCTTGGAAAACCTTATTTCCAATGCTATCAAATTTTCTCCGCATGGGAAAAGTATCTATGTCAAAATTCTTTCTTCGGAAGACGCTTCTTCGTCATTAGCCAATGGTCATTTGTCGGGTGATAATGCCCATAAGCCCAATGCCGACGATACCCACACCCACAAGACGAATGACCAATTGCAAATGATCAATGGTTATGTACGTCTTGAAATAGCCGACGAAGGTCCGGGAATTTCTGAGGAGGATATGAAAAAAATGTTTGGGAAATTCGCCCGACTTTCTGCCCGTCCGACAGGCGGCGAACACAGTACCGGTCTGGGCTTGAGTATTGTCAAAAAAATGGTCGAGGCGATGAATGGGCGCGTGTGGTGCGAATCGGAACTTGGCAAGGGCGCAACATTCGTGGTGGAATTACCACGCACGAAACTCTGATTCCTTTTGAGAACTATGGCTGAATGCCCTTTATGGAACGTATAATCATGCGAAGCACAGGAATCCAAAGCATAACAATGCAAAGCATAAAAAACATTGTGTTGATGCTACTTACGATACATTCTATCGTAACGGCGACGTTTGCACAAGACCGATTGCGAGATTCGTTGGATACTGTACGGACACTATACGAACACCGTACTGATACTCTCGCGGCTCGTGTGTTAGCTGAGATTGCTGTGGAGTATGTTGAATTTGACAGCCGATTTGCCGTGAGCATTGCTCAACGAGCTGATTCTTTGGGGCTTGCCATGCCTGTATCATCGCAACGAGCCCGTATTCTCAACAATGTAGGCTATGTGTTTCGTGCAGACGGCAGATATACTGAGGCGTTGGAGTATTTTTCCCGTGCGCTCACAATAGCAAAAACTATCGGGGATAACGGAGAAACTGCCCAAGCATTAGTTGAGACAGGGGTTATTGAAGGGTATTTGGGGAAGGTTGATAAGGAGTTTGGCTATTTTGTTGAGGCAGTGCCATTCGCAGAGCGTTCGGGAAATCCTCGTTTACTGGCACTTGCGTTGTATCGTTTGGCTTCGGCAATGTACTACACCAAAAAAAATTATCATCGCGCCGACAGTCTTTATACGGAAGCCCTGCGGTTATGCGGGGAAGGAAACGACGAGATACGGGCAAGAGTGCTGATGAGTCGGGCAAATTTCTCTAATTTTTTGAAGCAACCGGAACGCCAACTGAGGGATTACCGCGAAGCATTAGCTATCAATAAAAACTTGGGTTATCTGCGGAGTGTTGGTCGCACGTGCAGCAATTTGGGATGGATGTTTACGCAACGCGGCGAATTAGATTCGGCGCTTTTTTATATGAACGAATGTGTCCGGCTTTACGAAGAAACGAAGTATGCAGGCGGCTTGGCAAATGCTTTGACGACGCTTGCTTTAGTACAAAATAAACGTGGTCGTTACAACGAAGCAATAGCTTCGGCACAACGTGCCTTGTCGTATTCGATACCCTTGGGGGAACTGCCCGAACAGCTGACCGCATACGAAAATTTGTCGGAATCGTATTCTGCATTAGGCAATTACCGCAATGCTTGGGACGCTGAAAAAAGTGCGAACGATTTGCAGAAAAAGATGTATAACGGTGCCGTAGCAAAGAATCTAGCGGAGTTGGAGCGATTACAAAAAGAGCAGCAAATCGAGTTGCTTCAGCGCGATAAAGCGCGTCAGGATATATTGCGGAACGGTCTGATACTTGTTCTGATACTTGTTTTGATGTATTCGGTAACGCTGGTGCGGAATAATCTCCGCAAAAACCGTGATAACGCTTACCTTCAAGAACTCAACCATCGGCTTGAACGACAAAACACTGACCTGACGACCTACAATGCTGAGAAAAACGAGATTATGGGCATTGTTGCGCATGACCTAAAAAACCCTATTGCGGCAGTACGCGGTTTTGCAGACCTTATTCATACAGGTCTTGTAGAGAAACCGCAGACAGAGGAGATAGCAGGGGTTATTGTTGGTACAGCTGACAGAATGTTGGGCTTGGTCGAAAACTTGCTGGATGTTAATCGTTTGGAACAAGAAGGTGCTCATTTTACGCTTATTGCCTTCGATTGCACACCCATCATTGAAAGTGTGATAGAGCAGTATCAACAAGCCGCCGCCGCAAAAGACATCTCACTGCATTATTCTTCCTTGACTTCACGAAATATCATCTTTGCCGACGAGCAAGCGCTCATGCAGGTTCTGGATAATCTTGTTTCCAATGCCGTTAAGTATTCGCCGCATGGGAAAAACGTATTTGTGAGGATAAAGGATAATGGCAACGGGCAAAGGGTGAACAACAACACCGAACCTTCTTCGCTTGACTCTTCGTTCCTTATCCACCATCCCTCAGCCTTTATCCCTTGTCTTCGTATCGAAGTCGCTGACGAAGGTCCCGGCATTTCGCCTGAAGATATGAAAAAACTCTTCGGCAAATTCGCTCGTCTTTCCGCCCGCCCGACAGGTGGCGAACATAGTACCGGTCTTGGTTTGAGCATTGTCAAAAAAATGGTCGAGGCGATGAACGGTCGCGTCTGGTGTGAATCTGAACTGGGCAAAGGCGCAACGTTTATTGTAGAATTGCCGATGTTTCGATAAATTACGAGAGACACCCAATCAGGCAAAACAACCTCTCCTGTACTGAAGATTTTTTGGCTGGCTGAACAGTGATTTTTATGCCGTTATTGCTTGTCGAAGGTTTTCCCTCTACCACTTTCCGCCCATCGTCGTAATGCACAGAAAATATTTTCATTGTTCTTTTAGCATACATTTGTTATCCTATCATTTGCCCACGTTAAGCACAATGTTGGTGAGTGCGGTATTGCTATTCAGCATCTCCGCGTTTGATGGTTTGACGGCAATGGCGGCTACGTCAGCTCCTACAACAACGGCAAGCGATATGGGGGATGTCGGGAATTCTCCTGCAGTTATTGATGCTGCCGTGAAAAAAGTGTATCTGGGGCTTTCAACGGAATATTTATTGGATGCCTCACGAACACTGACTCTTGAGGATATTCTGAAGCCTTCCGTTGCCCAAGCATTTCGTAAACGTCCTGCCGAATCGTTTACCTTTGGTTGGACAGGGGAGGCTGTTTGGCTTAAAACCAGCCTGCGCACACAAAATCATGCTGATAAACTCTCGTGGGTGTTTAATGTTGGACCTTTGTCGCTGGATTCTGTTTCTTTGTTTATTCCTACGACAAATGGACAATGGAAAGAACTACGCTCAGGAACGAATGTTCCCTTGTCCAAGCGCGATGAACTCTACGCCAGAACGATGTTTCCGCTGACACTGCCGCCGAATGATTCTGCTATGACGGTGTATCTTCGCGTTGTCTCCGGCAACAGCATATATCTGGATATGGTTTTGGCAGAGCGTCGCTCAATAGCAAACACGCTGGAGAACCATAATGTGGTTATCATTCTGTTTTTGGGGATGATGATTTCAGCGTTGTTCTATAATACGGTTATATTCCTCACAATGCGGGATAAACTCTATGGGTATTACGTCTTGTATGCGGCGAGCGTTGTGTGTTCATATAGCAGTATTCACGGGCTGGGCGTACAAACTCTCCTGCCCGGCGCAGTTCGGTACTTGAACATCATTATCACTATTTCACTTTTTTTGACGTATGTCGGTGCATTGCTGTTCAGCAAAGAATTTCTGAAAACCAAACTGTACGCACCGCGATTTGAACGAGTAATAACAATCTTTGCATTTTTCATTGGCGGGTGTATGATTCCTGCCCTAGTCAAGCCGCTTTGGGGGAGTATTCTTCCGTGGGTCACTGGTCTTGGAAACGTATTCATGTGTGTTGCTGCGATATTGTCTGCACGGAAAGGGTATAAAGAAGCACGATTCTATATCGTTGCGTGGTTTACCTTTTTTTGTGGTGCGACGTATTTTGGGTTGGTTTCTTCCGGCTTGATTGTAGCAGATACTATGCCAGTGCTTACGGTATTAACTGCCAGCACTACCTTTGAACTTACCATGTTCTCGTTTATCTTAGCATACCGCTTCCGCCGTTTACGAGACGATGCGGAGACTGCCGAGCGTGAACGACGGTTTGCCGAAGAGCAACGTGAAGCAGAGCATCAACAGAATCTGCTCTTATCGGAAGCCCAAGCACGCTTACAAGAATCATTTGCGCTCGCCGAAAAGGCAAATGCTGAGCTTCTCCAAGAAAAGACCAAAACGGAAATGCTGAACACCCAACTGTTCACAAGCAATGCTGAAAAAAGCGAAATTCTGGGTGTCGTCGCACACGACCTACAAAACCCACTCACGAGCATCATTCTAAGCACCGAAATACTTTCCAATTTGGTGGCAGAAGAAAAATATGGTAATATTTCGCGTGTACTCGCCAATATGGTTGTTGTGGGGAACAGGATGTTAGAGATTGTCGGCAATTTATTAAAAATTGATGCGCTCGAATCAGAAACACTGCATCTCGAACTGAAACCGCTTGACATACGAACTGCTTTGCTTGCTGCCTTAGAACAACACAGTCCGATTGCAAACAATAAAAGTATTGTGCTGTACTGCGACTCAGGGGCAGAACCTGTCTTCGGTATTGCCGATAAGCAAGCCACAGAAAGTGTTCTTGACAACCTCCTTTCTAATGCTGTAAAATATTCCCCGCACGGCAAAACTATTTTCATTCGTTTGAAATCAACGTGCGAAGGTATTCGTGTGGAAATTCAGGACGAAGGTCCAGGGATTTCCGAAGAAGATATGAAAAAACTTTTTGGGAAATTTGCTCGTCTTTCTGCCCAACCGACAGGTGGGGAAAACAGCACCGGTCTTGGCTTGAGCATTGTCAAGAAAATGGTCGATGCGATGAATGGCAGGGTTTGGTGCGAGTCAGAATTTGGGAAAGGTGCGACGTTTATTGTGGAATTACCGACAGCTGAGTGAGAATATCGCATTCTTCAAATGTTTTCATCGTTTTCTCTTTCGTGAAATTGTGTATTTTGAGCAAAAAGAACACCAGCAAATCTACGAATCATTTCTAACGTGTGCTACTATGAATCGTTTCACTTCCTTGCTACTTCTTCTGCTTGGTCTGGCTGTTACGACTTTGTGGCTGCCGGCACAAACAATCATCCAAACACCCGCACAGGCAGACTCCCTGCGCCGCGTCATAGCCACCGCCAAACACGACACCACACGCGTGAGCGCAATGAATGAGTTGGCGTATTATCTTTGTGAGAAAAAAAGCCAATACGATTCAGCAACAGCACAGGCACGGGCAGCACTGGAAGCAGCAGAACGAATAGGCTTTCGTATGGGTGTTGCGTCCGCGTTACAGAATATTGGGGGTGTTTTGTATAGAAGGGGTAAGTACGCGGAGGCATTGGGGTATTTTTTCAAATCGCTGAAGTTGAAAGAAGAACTTGCCGACAGGGGCGGTATGTCGAAATCTCTCAATACTATTGCTTTAGTGTACTACACCCAAGGCAAAAACGCCGAAGCGTTGGAGAATTACTTCAAATCGCTGCGGATACGAGAAGAAATCGGCGATAAATCGGGTATAGCCATGTCGCTGAACAACATTGCGAATGTGTACGGCGACCAAGGCAAAAACGCCGAAGCATTGGAGTATTTCTTCAAATCGCTGCGGATACAAGAAGAAATTGGTGATAAATCGGGGATAGCCTTATCACTGAATAACATTGCGATAGTGTACAGCGACCAAGGCAAAAACGCCGAGGCATTGGAGAATTTCTTCAAATCGTTGCGGATACAAGAAGAAATTGGTAATAAATCGGGGATAGCCAACTCTTTGAACAACATCGGCAACACCTATAAAATCATGGGTCAATTCAAACAAGCCCAACCCTATCTTTTTCGATCGCTTCAATTATGGAAAGATCTAGGTCGAATAGGAGAATTATCCATGACGTTGAATAACCTCGCCATTTCCTATCGCGGTCAAAGCAAGTTCGACTCTGCAATGGTGTTTTCCCTTCGCTCGTTGGTTTTGGCTGATTCCATAGGAGTAAAACTACGTGTCAAAGAAGCATTGGAAGAACTTTCTATCATCATGGATTCGCTGGGGCGGCACAAGGAATCACTGGCGTACTTCAAACGCTCAACGACCGTCAAGGACTCGCTCGTCAATCTGGAAAATCTCAACAAAACCACGCAGATTAAAGAATTGTATGAAGCTGAAAAGCGCGAACAGCAGATTGCATCGCAAAAAACTGAGTTAGATAGTAAAAATATTATTCAACTCATTCTCATTGGCGTACTGATAATGGCTGTAATTTTCGCTTTTTGGTTTCGGTCGCTGTATCAAAATAAAAACCGAGCCAATGCTGAAATTCTCCGACAGCAACAAACCCTTGAAAATCAAGCTGTTGAAATTGAACTTGCCAATACCACACTCCATGAGCGTAACCTCTTACTTGAAGAACTTGATCGAGAGAAAAATGAAGTCCTCGGTATTGCCGCTCACGACTTGAAAAATCCGCTTGCTCATATCATCTTGACAACGGGAACGATAACTCGTTATTACGAGCGCATGACAGATACTGAACTTCAGAGGCAGATGAGCAGTATCAATGCAGTGGCAGTGAGAATGACGGAAATTATTTCCAACCTATTAGATGTGAATGCTATTGAGCGTGGTGCTTTGACGCTGCACCCGACTCATTTCGATATAGTGCCAAAGGTAAACTCTCTTGTTGAGGAATACTCCGCCCAAGCCAACGAAAAAGGCATTTCGTTGCATGCCAACTTCCCGACAACACCAGCCATTGTTTTTGCAGACAAGTCTGCAACCAAACAGGTTCTCGACAATATTCTCTCCAATGCTGTAAAATACTCCCCGCTCGGCAAGAAGGTATTTATCCGCGTGAAAACGCTTACCGACGTGATTCGGGTGGAAGTGCAGGATGAAGGTGAGGGGATTTCACCCGGCGATATGACCAAACTTTTCGGTAAATTTGCCCGTCTTTCCGCTCGACCAACGGGCGGCGAACACAGCACCGGTCTGGGCTTGAGCATTGTTAAAAAGATGGTGGAGGCTATGAATGGACGTGTGTGGTGTGAATCGGAATTAGGCAACGGTGCGACGTTTATTGTGGAATTGCCGATCGTTCATTCTTCGTTGCAGATATGAAAAAGTTCTCTTTCATCATTTTTCCTGTACTCTCCTGCGTTGTACTCTCCTGCGTTGTACTCTCCTGCGTTGTACTTCTCTGTGTTGCGCCATTGGTGATGGTACTCTTGCCCTCAGTGCTTTACGCGCAATTGCCGCAACCATCTGGCTTAGACCCATATAAAGACCTCTCGCAATTTATTCACAAAGTTTGGCAAACCGAGCAAGGTTTGCCACAAAATTCCGCCTACACCCTCTGCCAAACCCGTGATGGATACTTGTGGATTGGTACTGCCGAGGGCTTGGCACGGTACGACGGTGTGCGTTTTACGGTATTCGACAAAACCACAACACCAGCGCTGACGAGCAACTGGATTTCCTCTCTGGCAGAAGGCAAGGACGGCAGGCTTTGGATTGGGACACGATTGGGAGTAGTTTGTCTCCACAAGGGCGTGTTTAGGAACTATTCGTCCGAAGGTATTTTCCCAAGCACTCTTGTTCGTGCGCTTTTGCTTGACCGCACTGGTGGGCTGTGGGTGGGAACAAACGGGAGCGGTCTGCATTATCTGGGTACAGAATCCCAAACTTCTGTACAACCTCAAACCTCCCAGGATAGTAGTATCAAGGCTTCCATCCGTCAAGGCGGCTTGGCTAATGGCGTGGTGCTATCGCTTACGCAAGGCGCGGATGGGGCAATTTGGGCAGGTACGCAAACAAGCGGTTTGTATCGTTTGCAGAATGGCACGGTTACTCGTTACGGTTTGCAACAAGGTCTGCCGAATGTTGTCGTGCGTACTTTGCTCGCAGACCGTAATGGACGTACTATCTGGCTTGGCGCGAATGATGGTTTGTACTGTCTTCAGAACGATAGGGTTACGCGCTTTATTGGCAAAAATGCGCTTATAGGCAATACCAGCATTCAATGTTTGCTGCACGACCGCATGGGTACGCTATGGATTGGGCTTTATGGCGGTGGTGTGCAGCGTCTCCGTGATAGTGTGTTCACTGGGTTCACGGCGGCGCAGGGCTTGTCGAACGATATTGTGCAGAGTCTTTTGCAAGACCGCGAGGGGAGTTTGTGGATAGGTACCTTTGGCGGTGGCTTGAATAGGCTTCACGACGGTGCATTGACAACATACACCCCGAAGCAAGGTCTTTCCAACAAACTTGTCAATGCTGTTCTGCGCGATGAGCGTGGCGTACTCTGGGCTGCAACGAATGGGGGCGGTGTGAGCTGCATGAAATCTGGTACATTCACAACATACACCACAAAAAAAGGCTTGCTGAACGACGTAACGGCATCACTGATGTCCCACAACGGCACGCTCTGGATTGGCACAGTCGAGGGCTTGAACCAGTTGCAGAATGGGCGGTTTACGCAGTACACCACGCGAGAGGGGTTGTCGCATAATTCTGTTTGGACAATGCTCCACGATAGCGATACGAAAAACGGCGGAAGCGTGATTTGGTGCGGTACGCAGAACGGGCTAAATCGTTTTCATAACGGTATATTTACGCACTACACCACAGCAAATGGCTTATCGAACAACGTCGTGCTTTGTCTGAAAAAAGACCGCAACGAAGGTCGGAATCAGAACGCAACAGACAGTAGCGGTGCGCTCTGGATTGGCACACAAGACGGTTTGAATAAACTGCACAACGGCGTAATCACGCAATACACCATGCGGGATGGATTATCAAGTAATTTTATCTGGGCAATGCTGCAAGAAGCAGACGGCACACTCTGGCTGGGGACAAGTGCCGGGCTGAACCGCTTCAAGAACGGCGTGTTTACTGCCTTCACAACGAAAAATGGAATGTTCGATGACCTTGCCTTTTCGATTGTAGAGGATGATTTCGGATATTTCTGGATGTCGTGCAACAAAGGCATATACCGCGTTCGGAAGGCAGATTTGAACGCTTTTGCCGATGGCGGAAAACGGCAGCGAATTTCCTGTGAGGTCTTCGGTACTGCCGATGGTATGGCGAGTGCGGAGTGTAATGGCGGCTCCCCGTCGGCTTGGAAAGATAGCGACGGATGCTTGTGGTTTGCGACTATTGCGGGCGTTGCGATGGTTAATCCTCGTGATTTGAAAACAAATCCCGTTCCGCCCACAGTGATTTTGGAGAGCATCAAAGCAGACAGTATCGAACTCAGTGTCCCGCAAATGAGCGTTGATACTGTACCGAATGAGGCAATATCTGACAAATCCGCTCAAAATGCTATCATTATCCCTCCGAACACAGAGAAATTTGAATTTCGCTATACCGCCACCAGCCTCGTCGTTCCGGAGCGAGTGCGTTTTCAGTATATGCTTGAAGGTTACGATAAAGACTGGACGGATGCGGGAAATCGCCGCGTGGCATATTACAACAATCTCCCGCGTGGTCGTGAGTACCGTTTTCGTGTAAGAGCCTGTAATAATAGTGGTGTTTGGAGTACCGGCTTCAGCGATGCAACAATGGCGTTTATGCTGGAATTATTTTATTACGAAACGTGGTGGTTCCGATTCGCGTGTGCTGTGGTGGTGATTGCTGCTTGTGTCTGGGCGGTGCGTTCACGCCTAAACATTCTTCAACAACGTGCAGCAATGCTGGAAAGCGCTGTGCAAGAGCGTACCCGTGAACTCGCCGATACAAACCAAGCATTGTACGAAAAAAATCAACAACTGGAATTGCTCAACATTGAAAAGAATGAATTACTCGGCATTGTCTCGCATGACTTGAAAAACCCTATTGGAGCGGTGCGGGGGTTTGCGGAACTTTTGCAAAGTGGTTTTTTGAGCGATGACCAAACATCGGCGGCAGCACACATTGTGTCTATTTCCGACCGAATGTTGGATTTAGTGAAAAACTTATTGGATATTAATCGCCTAGAATCGGGTGGAATGCAATTTTGGATTATCAATTTTGATGTTGCAGCGATTATTGCTAGCGAAGTTTCTCTGCACCAACAAGGAGCATCGGAAAAAAATATCACCATACATTTCAGTAATGAAGCATCGGATAGCTCCATCTCTGCCGACGAACCAGCCATGATGCAGGTGCTGGACAATCTTCTCTCGAATGCTGTTAAATATTCTCCTTACGGCAAAGATGTTTTTGTCCGACTCTCGAACAATGAGAATGCCGTGCGTATAGAAGTTCAGGACGAAGGCGAAGGAATTTCGCCTGAGGATATGAAAAAACTCTTTGGCAAATTTGCCCGTCTTTCCGCTCGACCAACGGGCGGCGAACACAGTACCGGTCTGGGTTTAAGCATTGTCAAAAAGATGGTGGAGGCTATGAATGGGCGTGTGTGGTGTGAATCGGAATTAGGCAACGGTGCGACGTTTATTGTGGAGTTGCCCAAAACCGACTGAATGCTACACGGGGGATATGAATGATTTCATGGGGACTAACCTAAATGATATTTTGCCTAGCTTAACGAATCACATTTTGTCGGCATTAGAGTTTCCTGTATCTTTGTGTCGGTATTGTACGCATTTACCCTCTTCTCACACTTCCGCATCAATGATTGCACCTACTACGGGGGACTTTCGGAATAAGTTCCCGACGCGCTTTGCGTTTCTCTTCCTGATATTGGGCGGAATGCCTTTTTATGCTCTCTCGCAGCCCTTAATACCAATTTACGTTGAGGATTGTGCATTATTTTTTCAATGCTTTTCTCTGGAAGCAGCATAAATACTCGCACAGACAAGAATGTCTGTGCCACTGAAGAACCATCGGTCATTCGACTTGGCGATTCCATTGAGGTTTTGCGGGATGCTTCGCGTGAACTCACGTTGAACGATGTCCTACAACCCAAGTATTCATCTGCCTTTCAGCTAAATAAAGGCGGGGGATTAGGCTTCGGCTGGACGAATGATGCGGTGTGGTTGCGTTGCCGTGTTCGCGCCGGGGCGCTTGGTGTGGAGAAGCTTTCGTGGATACTCGAAGTTGGGTATATGGGCTTAGATTCGGTTGCACTGTTCATTCAAAACCCAAGCAACAACACGGGCTGGCGAGAAATGCGCTCCGGCGGTAGCGTGCCTTTTACCCAGCGCGAGGAAACGTTTCACGGTACAATGTTCCCTCTTGTGCTGCCGCGCGATTCTGCGCTGACGCTATATGTGCGCACGGTTGCCACGTGCGGTTTGTATATGGATATGCTTGTGGTGGAGCGGCACGTACAGGAAGACCGCATGGAATTGTACGATATGGTGCTGGGAATGCTCTTTGGCGTGATGGCGGCGGCAATTCTCTACAACCTGATAATTCTTCTTCTTATCCGTGATAAAATCTACGTGTATTACCTGTTTTACACGCTCAGTGCTTTCTGCGCACTAGCTACCATGCGGGGTATGTTGATTAAGCATTTTGTTCCTTTTGCCATGCCGTATATGGGCATTATCATCAACGTAGCAACGCTGATGATGTATATTGGCGGGTTGGTTTTTTGTAAAGAATTTTTGCTGTTGCGCAAGCACTCTCCGCGTCTGGAGCGTTGGTTGGTCTGGGCTGCATGGGGATTTGGTGCGTGTATTCTGCCGACAATGTTGATGCCGCGTATTGGCTTGGTTGTTGGTATCAATGTCTTGCCGAATGCTCTTATGATTATTGCTGCACTCGCGGCACTGCGCAAGGACTATTGGCAAGCGCGTGTTTACTTGGTTGGGTGGCTGCCGCTTTTGGTATTTGCATCATATTTTGGGCTTTCGTCGTATAGTGTTTTTATTGAAGAAGCGCCGCGTTCTTTCACGATGTTTACGGCGGCTGTTGCTTTGGAAGTAACGGTATTTTCCTTTGCGCTGGCGCATCGTTTTCGCCAAATGCGTGATGATGCGCGGTTTGCCGAGCAGGAAAAGGAAATTGAGCATTTGCGCAACGTCGAACTGACAAACGCGAATGAACGCCTGAATAACGCTTTCCACGAATTAGAGACCTCGCACACGGCACTGATGGGGGAAAAAGCGAAAACGCAGCAGTTGAACGACGAACTCCGCGCCAGCAATCAGGAAAAATCGGAAATTCTGGGCATTGTTGCGCACGATTTGCAAAACCCCATTACCGTAGTGCGAGGATTGGCGGAGGTTTTGGCTGACAGCAGTATCTCTCGTGATTTGATTCCACCGATTGTGGAGCAGATTTCGCTTACCACCGATAGGATGCTCCGTCTTGTGAGCAATCTTTTGGAGAGTCAGCGACTTGAGACGGGCGCAATGGCGTTGATACTCAAGGACGTTGATATTGCACAGCTTGTGGAAAGTATCACGCTGTATTATTCATCGCAAGCAGCAGCCAAAGAACTACGAATCCACTATGCCGCCGTCAAAGAGCCATTATACGCTTTTGCCGATGAGCAAGCCGTTATGCAGGTTCTGGACAATCTCATTTCCAATGCTGTGAAATACTCACCGCAGGGCAAAACCATTTTCATTTGCTTGAATGTACGTTCCAACGCTATTCGTGTTGAAATTCAGGACGAAGGCCCGGGAATTTCGCCAGAAGACATGAAAAAACTCTTTAGGAAATTTGCACGTCTCTCCGCCCGTCCGACAGGCGGCGAACAAAGTATAGGTCTGGGACTCAGCATTGTCAAAAAAATGGTCGAAGCGATGAATGGTGAAGTCTGGTGCGAAAGTGAGTTGGGAAAAGGTGCAACGTTTATTGTGGAACTACCACGTATAACCACAGGAATACCAATATGATGCAACATACTATGATGCAACAACTATACACGTTCTTTACGCCCACGTCTATTGCCGATGACTTATCAAGCTGGGAATATAAACGAACGCAGTTGTTTATTGTGTCCGTATTGGTCTTTGGAGGACTGTGTTTGCCTAGTGTACCAATCTATTACGCCCTTGGTGCAACAACGATGGGGCATATTTGCTTGGCTGGGACACTTGTTTCCGGGCTTATTCTTTGGGTATTACGCCAGACACAATCACTTCGTCCGGCGGCTTTCTTGCTGATATTTTCTATCATGTTCACCGTTACCCTGCTTATTGCCGTGAGTGGTGGTATTCTCTCGCCACTTGTATCCGGGATGTATGCTCCGGTACTTTTCGGGCTTCTTTTCGTTTCGCGGAAATTTATGATAGTGATGTTCGGTACAAGTGTTGCGATTGTCCTCGTGTTTGCCGCTTGTTACGAGATGGGATTTTCGTTTCCACAGTTATTTGCTGAATCCTACAAAGGCATCGTTCACACCATTATCGGTGTGTCGGTCTTGCTGGGTATTCTCACTTCAATTTCGTTCGTTGATAAAATTCGCACCGATGCGGTTAGCATCGTTGAAAAAGAGCGCGATTCGGTGCAAGAGAAAGTCCACATTGCCACGCGCACACTGGAGGAACAGCAAGAAAATATCAACGCCATCAATCAGCATCTTGCTCACCAAAATACGGCATTGCAAGAAGCAATCACCCAAGCGGAAGCGGCAAAAATGATGCAAGCAGAGTTCTTGCGGAATGTCGGACATGAAGTCCGAACGCCACTATCGGTTGTTCTCGGTTTTTCGGAAATTCTCGCGGAATATCTTGCCAAAGACGATGCGCAGGGGCAGGGCTTTGTTCAGCAAATAGAGGGCGCTGGCAAAAATTTGCTTGATATGTTCAATAATATTTTAACTCTTTCGCGGTTTGAATCGGCGGCAATAGAAGTGACATTCGAGCCAACACACCTTCCTTCGCTTCTTTTGGAACAAGAGCAAAATTTCCGTAGGCAAGCGGACGGAAAAGGATTGTTGCTCACGTGTGATTGGCAAGCAGAATGTGATGAATACGTGATGCTAGACATCATTCATCTGCGCCAAGTGTTGAAATTTCTTATCTCCAATGCCATTAAATTTACCGATGAAGGCAGTGTACATTTGCGCTGTGAACTTGTGCCTACCGAAGAAGTAATGCCGCCTTCGATACACGTCATCGTGCGTGATACAGGGATTGGGATTTCACGAGAGTATCAGGACAAACTCTTCACACCATTTTATCAGCAGGATGGTAGCACTAATCGGCACTACGGGGGGCTTGGTTTGGGATTGGCAATTACCAAACGTCTTGTTGATGCAATGAACGGGCGCGTATGGTGCGAATCCGAACTTGGCAAGGGGGCGACGTTTATTGTGGAATTGCCTGCGTTGAGTAAGAAAAAGATTGACCGATAACGTCATCGTGTGTTATGTATCGCTTTTGTCGTATTTTGGTTGTGCTATGCTATTGACAAAAAAAATCAAGCCGAAAATAAAGTTGTCCGTGTTAAAAATAAAGTTGTCCGTGTTAAAAATAAAGTTGTCCGTGTTAAAAATAAAGTTGTCCGTGTTAAAAATAAAGTTGTCCTTGTCCGTGTTAAAAATAAAGTTGTCCGTGTTAAAAATAAAGTTGTCGGTGGTTGTTCTTCTGTAGTATTCTTTCGCCGTTCGTCGTTATGCTGAAAATCAAAAAATC
The DNA here is from genome assembly GCA_025455065.1 of Candidatus Kapaibacterium sp. GTDB lineage: Bacteria > Bacteroidota > Ignavibacteria > Kapaibacteriales > UBA4661 > PH2015. The sequence goes on from JALONG010000044.1 coordinate 44,146, forward strand.
TTCCGACCAAGCGCCCATGCAAGAATCATCGCCTTCCTCGCAGAAAGAGCGAAGGTTGCTGATTGTTGATGATGAAGCAGGAATTTTGCTCTTGCTTAACAGTTTATTTTCTCCATTCTACTCCGTCCGTACCGCCGAATCTGGCGCAGAAGCGCTTGCACTCTTACGTGAAGGATTTTCGCCGGAAGTAATTATCGCCGACCAACGGATGCCCGAAATGACGGGCGCGGAATTTCTGGGCGAAAGCCGTAAACTTCTTCCTAATGCTGTTCGTGTAACGCTCACAGGCTACACCGACATCAAGGAAATTGTCGCAAGCGTTAATAACGGCGCGATTTATCGCTTTATCGGCAAGCCGTGGGAAGATGCAGAGCTGTTGGAAACGATTCGTTTGTGTTTTGAGCAGTATGATTTTTCCACCAAACACGCAGAACTGGAAGCAGCATTAGAGCGAGTGCAGATGCTGAATCTGGAAAAAAATGAGATTATGGGCATTGTCTCGCATGACCTGAAAAACCCCATTAGTGCGGTTTTGGGCATGACGGAACTGATGAAATCGGGCGGAGGTTTTGAATTATCACCGAGTGATTACCAGAAATTTTCCGGGATGATTCACCAAACAGCACTGAATATGTTGGAACTTGTTAAAGGATTGCTGGATGACCATTGGCTGGAATCCGGCTCTATGGTTCTCTCGCTTGTGGCGATAGATGCAAGTGTCCAAGCGAAATTTGTTGTGAGTGATTATCAGCAGCGAGCGATGGATAAAAACATTACAATCCATTGTGAAGCAAGTCCCAAAGCAATCGCTCTTGCCGATGAACGCCGATTACATCAGGTCTTGGATAACCTCGTTTCCAACGCGGTGAAATACTCACCAACGGGAACGCAAGTATTTGTGAGGGTGAAAGAAAGTCATTCGTCATTAGCCATTGGGCATTGGTCGGGCGACAATGACCGAGCAACCACCTCTGATGGTGTGCCTAAGCCTAATGACCAAGAGCCAATGACCAATGATCGCTTTGTTCGCATCGAAATTCAAGACCAAGGTCCCGGACTAACCGATGACGATAAATCAAAACTGTTCGGAAAATTTGCCCGACTTTCTGCGCAGCCGACGGGCGGCGAACACAGTTCCGGTCTGGGACTCAGCATTGTCAAAAAAATGGTGGATGCAATGAACGGCAAGGTTTGGTGCGAATCCGAATATGGACACGGAGCAACATTCATTGTAGAACTTCCTGCCGCGCAAGCATAATGCACAGATATTTTGCCCATAGAACCATTCAGAAGTTATGCCAAATTGGGCGGTGCTGTAATCTGGTGTTTTATTTCAGTGGCATATTGTTGTTCTTTCTCACGGCGGAAGCATTTGCCCAAAACGGCGAAGAATACACCTTCCGTCGGATAAGCCGTTTGGACGGGCTTTCGAGCGATGAGGTACATTCTATCTATCAAGATCGCCGAGGAGTGATGTGGTTCGGTACTTCCGACGGATTGAGTGCTTACAATGGCATAACTTTTACTGTTTATCGGCACCGTGCAGGCGATTCGACCAGTTTGCCCCAAAACTTTATCTCGTGCGTTACCGAAGACAAAAGTGGCAACTTGTGGGTGGGAACAAAAGATTATATTTGCCGCTTTGTGCCACGCGGCGATAGCGGGGTGTTTGTGTCTCATCTTTTGCCAACACGCGTTGCGTTTCACTTTGTTCGTACCATTGTGGATGGTGGTGATAATCTGCTCTATATTCAAATTGGAGCCGGTATGATGAGCTTCGATAAGCGAACATTTGTTGTGCGTAGTATTTTGGATGAACGCCTTTTGGGTGCAAATCCGCAATACTCTGCCACGATTGCCGCCGATAAGCGCGGGAGGCTTTGGATGACAAGCGTTCAAGGGCTGTTTGTGTATGATACTCACACGACGCAACTGCGGCAAGTCATCAAGAATACACGGATAGCCGGAGCGATGCTGCGTTTTGACCGTGAAGGATTATTGTGGTATGCAGATGACAAGAATTTTTACGCCTTTGACCCTGAGCTTGGGCATATCGTCCGTACTTTTTCCAGACCTCATTTGCTGACAAAGCCAAGGGTTATTGAGAACTCGGAAATGTTATATCTTCTTGGGCAGTCGGCAGACGGTTTGATATGGTTCCAATTTTGGCAAACTGTGTGGTCGCTCAATCCCACAACCGGTGCAATGGTTAATCATACTGCCGCAATTCAACGCATTCTCAAGAGCAGCACTATTATTTCGGGCTGGACTGACAGGACGGGGGTATTGTGGTTGGGTGATGCAGCGCGAGGACTTGCCGTCTGGTCTCCGTACAATCCAAAGTTTCAATTGTGGAAGCATAATCCGTCGAGTTCGGAGAGTATCAGCGACGATTACATACGTGGGATATGGGACGACGAGCGCGGTACGGCATGGGTCTGTACGCAATATGGCGGACTGAACCGCATACAAATTTTCACAGGAGAAATCCAGCATTACCGTTCGGGGCGTTCATCGAAAAAAAATACTATCTCGCTCAATGACCACGAAGGTTTACAAAGTGAGGATTTATGGGGTGTTGTGCCGGCTGCGGCAGACAATCAAGGGCAGCGTACAATCTGGGTGTACAAGCAGAGATTTTACTGCCAAGAACTCAATATCCGCACGGGGCGTTTTCGCTCCATTCCACTACGCCCGCTTATCACGATATTTCGAGACCGCGATGGTGATTTTTGGACATCAGATTCGCTGGAGGGCAAAACGTATCTTGGTTTGGTTGCCCCGAACGGCAAACGCTTTCTGCCAAAGAAAATCGTAGAACGAAGCGCAGGGCGCGTGGATGCTATGCTTCATGACCGCCGGAATAGAATTTGGTTTGCGCTTTATCATCCGCTCATTGTTCGTTACGACAAAGCACAGCACACATGGGACACACTGCGCCTAACACCGATTCCGCAAAATGCCGATTATTTTTCTTCCATGATGCAAGACCGTGCGGGCAATCTGTGGATTGCTACAAAGGGCGATGGAATCTACATTTGCGACACTAATGACCGTGTGCGCACATTGACCGAAAAAGACGGATTGCCGAACAACAACATCTACGGCATATTCGAGGACGGGCAAGGCGATGTGTGGATGAGCTGCGACAAAGGCGTTGTGCGTTACAATCTCACAACAAAGCAATTCCGCCAATTCACGCCTGATGACGGTTTGCAAGGTTGGGAATTTAACCGCATGGCGATTTATCAGACTTCCGACGGGCATATCTACTTTGGTGGTACCAATGGGCTGAATCGCTTTCATCCCAACAATGTACGGGATAATCCGTACCCACCACCGGTGATTCTGACATCGCTCAAAGTATTTGAAACCTCTCTCGCAAACAGTGTAGAAGCGCTCCGCTTGCCCTATACCGATAATACGCTGTCCTTCGAGTTTGCCGCGCTGGATTTTACTGCACCGCATCTAAACAAGTATTCATGGCGTTTGGAAGGATTTGATAGCGAATGGAGCGCAGTAACATCAAAACACGAGACCAAATATACCAATCTTCCGCCCGGCGAGTACGTGTTTCGCGTCCGCGCCTGCAATAGTGACGGGCTTTGGAATGAAGACGGTATTGCGCTGCCTATTGTCATCGAACCCGCATGGTATCAAACGTGGTGGTTTCGTCTGTTGTGCGGACTTATTGTCATTGTCAGTGTTATGGCACTGGTACGCTGGCGTGTCAGGGTGGTGGAGGCTCGAAACCGTTTACTGGAGGTGGAAGTCCACAACCGAACAAAAGAACTCCGCCTTGCCAACAACGAGATTCAACGCCAGTTAGAGGTGCAGGACGAACAGGCAAAAGAAATTGAATTACGCAACACCGAACTCAGTACGACGCTGCAAGACTTGAAAATTACGCAAAGCCAACTTGTGCAGTCGGAGCGCATGAATGCTATCGGAATGCTGACGGCGGGCGTAATGCACGAAATCAATAATCCGAATGCAATTACTTACACGGCAATTTCCCAAACGCGCAGCAAACTTCAGGGCATGACGGCGTATTTCTTGGGCTTGCTGGATGAGGAGAGCAGGAACACGCAAGAAGTTAAAAAATTTGAAGATATGAGTAAGGATGCGGCTTCGCACCTCGAACTTGCTGCCGAGGGAGCAAGGCGTATCCGTTCCATTGTAACGCAGTTGCAGGGATTCACAAAACATCAGGAAGCCGGCAGCAAAACAGGGAATCTGGCTACGGAAATCCGCTCAACGATTGACCTATTTCGGTTGCAGTTCAAAAATGTTCAGGTAACGATTGCAATGCCCGACGAAATCACGGTTGTCGGGAACTTTGGCGAGCTTAATCAAGTTTTTCTGAATCTCCTTGTCAATGCTGCTCAAGCAGATGCGGATGTGCTGAAGATTGAAGGAAATGTATCAACAGACCACGTGATAGTCAGTTTTTCCGATAATGGCGTAGGAATGAATGAGGCGGTGCGGAGAAGAATCTTCGAGCCGTTTTACAGCACGAAAGGCGAAGGAAATAGCGGTTTGGGCTTGAGTATCTCGAAGCAAATCGTGGAGCGGCATGGTGGTTCGCTGTCGTGTGAGAGCGAGATTGGGCGGGGTACGGACTTCATCGTTGCATTGCCAATTTTCGGGAAAAGTGAATAATTATGGGCGTTAGCAAGTATATCGTTGTTTTGATACTCAAACTTTAGTTTTATCTTTGTACCCTCCTGGCAAAGCCAGTCGCAGCATGAAGTGGATTCATTGATGACAGCATTGGAGTCTGCAAAGCCTGATACCAAGCGAAGAGACGGTTTTGCTTGAGTAGAATGCTTCGACGGGAGCAGATATTCGAGCCGTTTTTCACGACCAAAGGCGAGCGCAATAGCGGCTTGGGAATCAGTATCGTGAAAAAAAATGGTGGAGGCAATAGCCGAGAACGGGCGCGTGTGGTGTGAATCTGAACTTGGCAAAGGCGCAACATTTATTGTGGAATTGCCGCTTCAATCTTTGTAGAATCAATCTTTGTAGAATCAATCTTTTATGGGATTATTATGAAGAAATGCTCATCGAAAGCGAGTAATGTGGTATATTGAGTGAACCCTTGAGCGTACTGTCGAAATTATTATTACTTGCAAGAATAATTGCAAACCGCACCTGATTATCACCATTTTTCCATGAGTTTGCCGCCTTACACCAGTGACTACGCCGAATGGCAGCCAAGCCGTGCTGAGGTTCTGCTTGAGAGCAATCGCATCAATTTTGGTCGCGTTCGCCTTTTTGCATCCATTCTTCTTGCGTTTCATTGCTTTTTGCTCCACCGAGACCTTACGGTTCTGAGGGCTGAAGGGTATTGGGAGCGTAATATCGGTTATCAACATTTGTACAAAATGCACGTGCTTTTCGTCGTCGCAATGGCGGTATTTCTTTTACTTTCGCCCCTTATCAAGCGACTTGGAGAGGAAAAAACGTGCGTGTTCTATCATGGTTTCAACATCGGATTTGCTATGACCGTACTACTGTGGTGCGCTGTGCTGGCGGGTTGGGTCAATCAGCATGAACACGGGCTTATCACGGAATATATTATCGCCCTTTTTGGTATTTCTGCCGCTTTGTCCTTTCCGCCTGTGCAGACGTTGGTCATGTTTGCCTCCGCACAAATCGTCTTTATGCTTGCCGTTGCTAGTATGCTTCCCGAACCAAACGTAAGCGGACACTATACAAACTCCATTATCATGGTTATTCTTGCATGGGTACTGGCGCGGTCGTCGTTTTTGCTGAATATCAATAACATTACCAAACAAAAAATTATTCAGAGCCAGACCGAGGCTCTTGCCGCTCGTAATGGTGAATTACAGCAAACAAATCTTCGTTTGGAGCAGCTTGATAACGAGAGAGTAGAACTTATGGGTATTGTGGCACATGACCTCAAAAATCCCCTGACTAATATTATGTTGGCAACAGAAGTGGGCGAGATGGCATTGACTGATGGTGATATGCGTAAAATAGCCCACGTGCAGACCGAAATCACAAAATCTGCCCGCAGAATGTTAGATTTGATACGGAATCTTTTGGATATGAATCGCATCGAATCTGGTGCTATTCGGTTTCAGATGAAGGTCTTGGACGTTGTGCCAGTCCTTGAAAGCCTTACCGAGCAGTATAGCGACATTGGTAGGGCGAAAAATATTACTCTCCACCTCGTTCTCAATGCGCCGCACATGATGGTGTCGGCTGATGAACAAATTTTGGTGCAGGTGTTGGACAATCTCATCTCGAATGCCGTTAAATATTCACCATATGACAAAAACATCTTTATTCGCTTGAAAGCAAGTAATGAAGCAGTGCGTGTGGAAGTACAAGATGAAGGTCCGGGTATTTCCGAAGAAGATATGAAAAAGCTCTTCGGCAAATTTGCCCGCCTTTCTGCCCAACCGACAGGTGGCGAACACAGTACCGGCTTGGGGTTGAGTATTGTCAAAAAAATGGTGGAAGCAATGAATGGCAAGGTGTGGTGCGAGTCGGAGTTGGGCAAAGGTGCAACGTTTATTGTGGAGTTTCCGTTATGAACAAACTACCGGTGGCACTTCTGCAAAGCAGCATTAACACTATTCCCAAACAGCATATAGCAGAATTTTGGCAAGAGATTGCCTATGTGAACATACGGCGTGTTCGGGTTATGGTGATATTTGCTATTGCCGCTTGTTTGGGGTTACTTTACGTGATAAACGTTGTGAATATATTGCACCTTTCGGCAGAGAGTAACCGCATTGTGCTGATAATGCACGGAATCTTACTGCTGACTGTTCTTGTTTTTGGTGCGTGCATTGTTGTGCGTCCCGTGCGTACAGCCCACGATATAAGCGCGTATCACTATGCTTTGTTGCGGGCGATGGTACCAACGATCATTATTGCGCCGCAAACCTTGATTCATGCTATCATCATTACCGAAGGTCATCCTATTTTCTTTTTTCTGGCAGTTCTGCTTTGGTATTCTTCTCTCCTAACACCACCACACATTTCGGTAATTGTCTTCGGAGGAGTGTTGGCGGGATATTGGTTACAGATGATATTATTTACGCCTTCAGTAGCATCACCGTTTACATCACCATTTGCAGCGTCTCACCCATTGCCCGCTAACTCAAGTGGTGGTCAGTTTGGTGGCGAAGCGGTGGTTTTTTCTGTGCTTGTTCCGTTTGCACTATTCCTTTCCGGTACGTTTCTTTTTCGTAGTACGGTTGAAGCATTTCGTCAGCGTAAGGCTGTGGAAGAGGAGCGCAATCGTGTTGCCGAACTCCATGAAGAACTCCAAACAGCGTACGTAGAGACCGATGCAATGAATCAGGAACTCCGGCAGAAACAGGAAATATTGGAAGAGCAAGCAGTTGAAATTGAGATTTTCAATACGCAACTCCACGAGCAAAATGAGGTCTTGTTGGCGCTAAATGAAGAAAAAAACGAGATACTCGGTATTGTCTCTCATGACCTCAAAAACCCAATTGCTGCTGTACGGGGTTTGGCAGAAATATTGCAAACCGAGAATGTTGGTACCGACGAAGCAAGCGAAATTGTTCACCATATTACCGTAAACGCGGAGCGTATGCTTGATTTGGTCGGAAACCTTTTGGATATGAACCGCCTAGAATCGGGTGTTTGGACGTTTCAGGCTACCGCAGTAGATATGGTGGATATTTTGGCGAGTATTGTGAAGGAATATCACATTACTGCAAAAGCAAAAAATATTCATCTTCACTATTCATCGGAGCAACCTTCGCTGATTATCCTCGCCGATGAGCAAGCATTGATGCAGGTTTTGGACAATCTCGTCTCCAATGCCGTGAAGTATTCGCCGCAAGGAAAAAACGTCGTTATTCGCTTGAAATCAATCACGAATGTTATTCGTGTGGAAATTCAGGACGAAGGTCCGGGCATTTCTTCGGAGGATATGAAAAAACTTTTTGGCAAATTTGCCCGACTTTCCGCTCGTCCAACAGGTGGGGAACACAGTACCGGTCTGGGCTTGAGTATTGTCAAAAAAATGGTGGAAGCGATGAATGGTAACGTATGGTGCGAAAGTGAGCTGGGCAAGGGTGCGACGTTTATTGTGGAATTGCCGATGATTCGGTAAATTATGCCTGATAGTTTGAACATGCGTCCATTGTTCTGCTCGCGTCTATGAAATCCCTCTTTTTTGTTATTGCGCTCGTTTACTCGCCCCTTTTTGTACTGCCCAATCTTTTTGTGCAGCAGCAATTTCTCACTCCTTCATCACACATTGCACCTGCTACAAACCAGACACAGCAAGGTCTCAGGCAGTACATCATTCGTCAATGGAAACGTGAACACGGTATGGCGGAAAACAGCATTCTTTGTATTTGTCAAACGGAAGACGGCTATCTCTGGATGGGAACAGAGGAGTCAGGTTTGATACGATTCGACGGGCATCGCTTTCGCACCTTCACGCCCCAAAATTCCCCTCTACCCGATGCTGCTATTCGTTCGCTCACGGAAGACCGTTTGGGAACGTTGTGGATAGGCACTGCAAGCGGCGTGGCTACCTTCAAAAACGGGAAGTGGCGGGTGTTCTCTCGTGCCGATTCAATGCCCGAAAACCGCACCTTCACGCTGCTCGCAGACCGTAAGGATGGTGTGTGGATAGGTTCTCTTGAGGGGGTTTTCTATCGGTCATCACACGGAACGGTGCATTATAGTAAGGATAACGGCAGTGGGCTTCGCAGTAACAATATTCGTGCCTTGGCTTTTGACAGTGCAGGAGTGCTACACATCGGCACATTTGGCGGAGGTATTTATCGCTTGGACTTAGGAAATGGGCATTGCATCGAAGAAAAAACGGAAGCAGGATATTCCACCATAAAAAACGTTCTTGCGCTCTGTACGCAGCCGGACGGCGCGATGTGGGCTGCTTCTCAAGAAGGATTGTATTACAAAGGACACTCCGCCGATAGTGTGTGGCGCATGGTGTATTCATCGGAGTGGCTTGGTGCAATCAATGTCAAACGCCTTGTCGTAGAGCGCACAAGTGGCGCACTTTGGATTGGTACGATGGGCGGAGGCTTATATCGTTTAGAGGGCAAACCTATATACGGAAAGCCTGAGCAAGGAAAACCCGGACAAGGAAAGTCTGCTGAAGGATGCCGTTTACAGCGATTTTCCACCGAAGAAGGTTTGGTAAATAATGGTATTGAGGCATTAGTATTTGACCACGAAGGTTCGCTTTGGGTGGGAACGGACGGTGGACTCAATCAACTCCGTGAAGGTAGCGTAAAACCTTTGCTGGTGGGTGGAAAACCGTTTACAGAAATTACTAACAGCGTACTGCTCGACGCAGAACAAAGGCTATGGGTAGGAACGCTGCAAGGATTGTATATGCTCAGGGATTCGGGGTTTTTCGGGCAGGAACACCGCGATTTTACCCTCTTCACCAAAGAACACGGGCTGAAAAGCCTTATGATTACTGCGCTTTTTCAAGATCGCTTCGGGCGGCTTTGGGTGGGGACAAACACGGGCGGTTTGCATCTGCGCGAAGGTCGGCGCTTTCGGAGTTTCACGCCAGCAGAAGGATTTGCCGGAAATGTTGTGCGCATCGTTGTAGAGGATAGCACCGGAAATATCTGGGCGGGCACCGACGCTGGTGTAAGCAAACTCACGTTAGAGCGTGGCGTTTGGCGCGTTCAATCGTTTACCCCGCAAACAGGCTTGCGGCGCGGGGTATGTGCCAGCCTCGCCTATCACGCTCGCACGAAGACTATCTGGGTGGGGCAGATTGTCGGCGAGAAAAATGTTATACAAATTTTAGACACTAACGGAAACTTTGTCAAAGAAATTCCTCTACCTGTCGCAGGTACAAGCGTTGCTGCGATTACGACCAATTCCTCCGATGGGCAATTATGGATAAGTACCAACAAAGGGCTTGGAATCTATAATGACGAGAAATTCTCGTGGTTTACCACTAACGAAGGATTGCCCACCAATGTTATCGGGGCAATACTTCATGACGAAAAAAATGTGCAATGGATAGCTACGGGGCAAGGAATTATGCGTGTGAGCATAACAAGTTTTGCTCGGAATGTTGCCAAAAACGGAACGGCGACCATTCCGCGCATTGACAATGATTCGTCGTACCGATTATTCATCAATGCTGATGGGATGCTGGATCCGAGTTGTGCAAAAGATGAGGGCAGCTCTGTTTTTGCCGCACCGAACGGGCGCTTGTTCTTTGCCACAGATCGTGGTGTTTCCATGTTGAGAAGCAATGCGATATTGCACAATAACCAGCAGCCGAATGTTTGGGTGGAGGCAGTCAGAGCCGACGGTCGTTGTGTGCTGGACAATACCGATTCCACAAGGTTTGATGCGTTGTTGCTGCCATACACTACAAATGCCTTGGAGATTGACTACACCGCCTTGAGTCTTGAAGTGCCAGAGGCGGTGCGATTCGAGTATCTGCTTGAAGGCTACGACAAACACTGGACGCAAGCAGGAGCGAGGCGCACGGCGTATTACACCAATCTTCCCTTCGGAGCATCATACCGTTTTCGTGTTCGGGCGTGTAACAATCACGGCGTGTGGAGCGAGACGCGGGAGCCGTTGGTGTTTGCGGTCAAAGCGCCGTGGTGGGCTTCATGGTGGGCGTATTGTCTGTATGCGACTTTAGGGGCGGTTTTGGTGAGAATTAGCTTGCAGCGCCGTGACCACTCTCAACGCAAAAAAATTCTGGAGGAGCAGCGTGAACGCGAGGCAGAAATTGTGCGCAGGAAAAATGCCGAACTTGCTGAGGCAAATACTGAACTTGCCGATGCTAACGAAGAATTACAACTCTTAAACGCAGAAAAAAATGAGTTGTTTGGCATTGTTGCGCACGATTTGAAAAATCCGCTTGGAGCAATTATGCTTAGTGCGGAGCTTGTACAGATGCGCTCTGCCGGTAATATCAATGTGCTGGAATATGCCGATAATATTTTGCGCAGTTCGGAGCGGATGATGGAACTCATCAAAAATTTACTGGATGTCAATGCCATTGAGCGCGGAGGAATGAGTTTTTCGCCAGTTCATGTTGATATAGGAATGGTGCTTGTGGGCATCGTGGAGCATTACTACGCATCGGCAGCCATAAAAAATATCCGCATACACTATGACTTTAAGCCCAATATGATTGCGTATGCCGATGAACTCGCAAGCATACAAATCATGGACAATCTTATTTCTAATGCGGTGAAGTATTCGCCGCATGACAAGAATGTTTGGGTACGAATTAGTCATTCGTTCTTAGGCATTGGTCATGGGGCAGGTGACAATGGCGCAAGCCATTCGTCTTTAGCCATTGGTCATTTGTCAAACGATAACAGCTCTCGACCAATGACCAATGACCAAGTAACCAATGACTATCTTCGCATCGAAGTCGCCGACGAAGGCCCCGGTATTTCTGCGGAAGATATGAAAAAACTTTTTGGCAAATTTGCCCGACTTTCTGCTCGTCCGACAGGTGGTGAACACAGTACCGGACTGGGCTTGAGTATTGCCAAAAAAATGGTGGAAGCGATGAACGGGCGTGTATGGTGCGAGTCGGAATTGGGGAAAGGTGCGACGTTTATTGTGGAATTGCCAAGCACTGCGTAAATTACAGGGTAATTCAGTGATGTGTATCTTTATTTTTGAGCCATTATGCTTTTGCCAAAGCATTCCGCATTAGATTCTCGGCAAACAGCGTTCCATGTTGCAAATAAGCAACGTCCTTCGCTTGGCGAAGGATGTGTTTTGTTATTGGTTCTTCTCCTTATCGGCTAGTCTTTGCACACAAGTCCTGGGAGCGCGGTTTGAAGCGGTGTAGAAAAAGAGTTCTTTGAAAATATGTCCATGAGAGGGAAATTGCAGGATGTT